>DASYQM010000426.1:0-7685 GCA_036005525.1 Streptosporangiaceae bacterium | reverse complement strand
CTAAGGTCATGGCTGGCGCAACCATGACAATCCCGGCCGCGGCGGCGGCCGGGGCGCCGTGCGGTCGAGCGAGGGGACAGCGGCCTCAGCGCGGTCGCAGCCGCCGGACCAGTCTGCGCCGCCTGCCGCAGGCAGTAAGGGCCAGCCCCAGCAGTGAGACGAGCGCCCAGGCGCCCTCCAGCAGCAGGAGCCCTATTGGGCACCGGCGGCCGCGCCCCGCCGCCAGGATCGCCGATCCGGCCAGGTTGAGCGTCAGGTAGGGCCGGGACCGGGTGCTTAGCTTCTGCAGCTGCGCCAGCCCGAACGACGCCAGGATCAGGATTGAGCCGGAAATCTGCACCAGCTGGCCCCCAGGGATTGACCCAGCGAGGGAAGCGGCTGGCGGCGGGCATGACCCGCCGAGATCGTCCGTCGTGACCGGTTGTTCTCCAGCGTCGTGACCCGGTTGTTCTCTACCTGTGGTGCGAGGGCCGGTTCTACCCGGGGGCTGATGCGCGCGCGTTCCCGCGTCGCGACGATGGATGTGGGCCAGTACCCCCGACATCGGGTGGAGGCGCGAGATGGACGACCGGCAGAGGATGCGGGCCTCGGACCGTGATCGGCAGGAGGTCGTGGACCGGCTGCGCGACGCGGTGGCCGAGGGCCGCCTGAAGATGGACGAGTACATGGACCGCATGGGGCGCGCCTACCAGGCGGTGACCTACGGCGATCTCGCCACGTTGCACGCCGACCTGCCCGCGGTGGGCCCGGCGGCCGGGCGAGGGGCGGCGCTGCCCGCCACGGCGCCGCTCGCCAGGGCACTGCCCGCCAAGGCTGCGCCCGCCTGCGACGCCTGGCAGGGCTTCCTCGCCGGGCAGCCGGGGGCGCTCAGGGTGCTGTGGACGAGCTGGCTGGCCGCGGTGTCGATCAACGTGGTGGTCTGGGCCCTGGTCAGCGCCACCACCGGCCACCTGATCTACCCCTGGCCGCTGTGGGTCGCTGGGCCGTGGGGCGCGGCGCTGTTCGCCGTGTCGGCCGCCGTCGCCGCGATCCGGCACGTCCCGCCGTCCCCCGCGCGGCGCCTGCCGTCGGGGAAGGCCTGACCCAGCACGGAGGAACCGCCGGCCGCCGTCCCACGGGCTGCGCACCGATCCGCGGTGCGCGGCCCTCGCTGTGTCGGCAGCCTCGTGCCGCCGGGCGACCGGCCGGGCTCCACCCCAGGTGAGAGGGCCGGTTCTACCCGCGGGGCGATGCGCGGGCGGACTGACGTCACAAGGATTGAGGACATGACGGAACGTGATGTGGTGACCGTGCGGGGCCTGCGCAAGACGTACGGGGCCTGGGAGAATTCCTCGTATGGGGCGGCACTCGTGGGTCCTTCGTTAGTGGTCCGCGTAGAGCGGCGGCTGGCGCCCGCGCGGCATTGGCTGCGTGGGCTTTGCGAGCCGGATCTTCTTGAGGCGACGGATTTCTGATCTGTGATGTCGAGGACGGAGCAGTGGCTCCGACTCCGAAGTGCATCGTCCCTTCAAGCAAAGGAGCAGCAGATGTCCGACGTACGAGTTCACAACTTCTCGATCTCGCTCGATGGCTTCGCTACCGGCGCGGGTCAGGCCCCCGACGCCCCGTTCGGTCACGCTGGCGAGCGCCTGCACGAGTGGATGTTCGCCACCCGGTTCTGGCATGAGATGGGCGGCGGCCGGGGCGGGAGTGTCGGCGCCGACAACGCGTTCGCTGCGATGCACGGTCCCGGCATCGGCGCCGAGATCATGGGCGCCGGCAAGTTCGGCCCGCCTGGCTGGCAGGACGACCCCGACTACAAGGGCGCGTGGGGCGCCAACCCGCCGTTCCATACGCCGGTCTTCGTGCTCACCCACCGGCCGCGGCCATCGATCGAGATGGAGGGCGGCACCACGTTCCACTTCCTGGACGCCTCACCCGCCGAGGCGCTCAAGAGGGCGCGCGAGGCGGCCGGTGGCCAGGACGTGCGTCTCGGCGGCGGGCCCTCCGTGGTGCGCGACTTTCTCGCCGAGGGGCTGGTCGATCACATGCACGTGGTACAGGTCCCGATCGTGCTCGGCCGCGGTGTCCGGCTCTGGGACGGCCTGGAGTCGCTGGAGGAGGCATACAACATCGAGGCGGTCTCGACGCCCTCTGGCGTCACCCATCTGACGTTCACGGCCAAGAGATGACGGCTCGACCCAGGTCGCGCACTATGAGGCCAGCGCCGATGGCACAACTTGGGCGCCGTCGATGGAGGTCACCCTGCGCAAGATCGCCTGAGCGCCCAGCCCGGAAGTCCCTCTTCAGAGACAAGGAGTCAAGATGAAATACATGCTGTTGATCTACGACAACGCCGACACTCGCGAGCTGTTCTCCGGCCCTGAGGGGAAGGCTCTCAGCGAGGAGATCGACACGCTCATGGCCGAACTTACCGCCTCGGGCGAACTGGCCGGAGGCGAGGCGCTCGCCGACCCGGCGCAGACGCGATCGATCCGGCCGCACGACGGCGCCCCGGTTGTGACCGACGGGCCGTTGGCCGAGGCCAAGGAACACTTCGGGGGGTACCTGATCGTGGATTGCGAGTCGATCGAGCGAGCCACCGAGATCGCGCTGCGCTGGCCCAACGCCCGGTTCGCCGCGATGGAAGCGCGGCCGATCATGAACGCCGGCGGCGGACAGGATACATGACGACCCCGGAGGCGCCGGACATCGAGGGCCTGCTGCGCCAGCTGGGGCCGCAGGTCCTCGGTGCGCTCGCACGTCGGCACGGCCAGTTCGACGCCTGCGAGGACGCGACGCAAGAGGCGCTCCTTGCGGCCGCCCAGCAATGGCCGAAGCAGGGGATCCCGGACCACCCGCGGGGATGGCTGATCGCCGTGGCAACCAGGAGGCTGATCGATGAGATCCGTGCCGACAGATCTCGCCGCGCCCGTGAGGATGTGACCGGCGAGCCCGGGGAACGGTACGAGCCCGCGCCGGGCGAGCCGCAGCCACCGCAGTACGACGACACCCTGACGCTGCTGTTCCTGTGCTGCCATCCCGCGCTCACACCTGCGTCGCAGATCGCGCTCACGCTACGCGCGGTCGGCGGATTGACAACGGCCGAGACCGCCAGCGCCTTCCTCGTTCCCGAGGCAACAATGGCGCAGCGGATCAGCCGCGCCAAGCAGACGATCAAAGCCGGCGGCATGCAGTTCGAGCTCCCGCCGCCTGATCAGCGGGCAGAACGCCTGCGCGCCGTGCGCCACGTTCTCTACCTCATCTTCAACGAGGGCCACACCACGACCGCCGGTCCAGACCTTCAGCGTGTCGAGCTCGCAGCAGAGGCCATCCGGCTCGCCCGGATGCTGCACCGCCTGCTGCCCGCAGACGGCGAGACCACCGGTCTGCTCGCATTGATGCTCCTCACGCACGCCCGGCGGCGCGCGCGAGCCGGTCCCGGCGCAGTGCTGATCCCGCTCGCAGATCAAGATCGCTCGCTATGGGAGCGACAGGAGATCGAACAGGGGCTCGGGCTCCTTGAGCACGCACTTACGACGGCAGCGATCGGGCCCTACCAGGTCCAGGCCGCAATCGCGGCCGTGCACTCCGAAGCTCCCTCCGCCGAGCAGACCGATTGGCCCCAGATCGTCGCGCTGTACACCCTGCTGGAGCGCATCGCGCCGAACCCTGTGTTCGCGCTCAACCGCGTGGTCGCGGTCGCGATGGCCAACGGCCCCGAGGCTGGCCTTGCAGCGCTGGCGATGATCGAGAACGACGAGCGCTTGGCCGGCCACCATCGCGTAGAAGCCGTGCGCGCGCACATGCTTGAGCTTGCTGGCGACCGAACAGGCGCAGCCGTCGCATATCGTGCCGCGGCGAGGTTGACGACAAACTTGCCCGAACGACGCTACCTTGAGGCCCGCGCAGCCGGCATGTGACTCCGCCCGGCCTGATGTCGAGCCCTGCGGTCCGGCTCCGACTCCCTGGTGCATCGCCGTCCCGTCACGCACAGCGAGTCCGGAATGTCAACCACAGCGATCACACAACCGGGGTCCGGTTCTACCCATCAGCGCCCGGTCTCCGCTGGCGTCAGGCTTCCTCACCGGCCGGTAGTCACGGAGCGCATCGAGTACTCGCCGGTACGTGCCACACTCAGCAGGCACCTGATCTTCGAGCCCGCCTGACTGGCTCGGCTGAGGCCGAAGGTACCCTGATGCAGCCCTGATAGCCGACACTCACCCCGCAGTCAAATCAGGCACCCACGTACTCGTCGCCACACCCAGTCACATAACACCAACTTGCCGATCCCGTGGGAATACCCCGAGCCTATTGCCGCCAGAATCCTTCCCTTACGCAACCCCGATTCGTGGGCGCGCAGAACAGCCAAGTCTGGGCCCGCCAAAGTCGGCGCCGTCACGCGCCGCCTGCGGCGCCGAACGAACACCTCTTTGTTTGAGGGTCAAGGGGAGCGCGTGGGCCTGGTGCGGAGCGGCGTCCGCTGGGCGACAGCTTTTGGCTGCTGGCGTGCTCGCTTTCCCGCCGCGGGGATTATCGGCTCGTTCCCGCCGCGGGGATTATCGGCTCGCGGGCGGCCGGGTCAAGGACGCCCTGCGGGTGCCGCTGCGTGTCCGGGCTGCGCCCGGTCCTGGACCCGCTTGCCCGCTCGCTTGGGATGGCAGCCAGGCGGGAAAGCCCGGCTGGGGCGGGCTGTCCGCTCGCGGGGGTCATAGGCTGAGTGGCGGGCCCGGGAGTGGCTGGTCCGAAGAGCCGGTGTCCGGGGTGTGAGCCGGCCGCGCTGGAGCCAGAGTCGTTCCCCGGTTGCCCTCCCGGGCCGTTCGCGCTGGCGGCGCGCCGGGCGCCGGCTTGGAGGCAGGCGAAGATGGCGTCGCTGATCTGCCGCTTCAGCGCGCGCGGGGCTTGTTTGCCGGTCTTGCCTTCGGCCCTTTTCTTGTCGTAGCAGGCGCGGCCCTGGCTGTGCCGGTAGCGGATCTGGGTGACCGCGGCCATGTGGATGGCGTGGTTGAGCCGGCGGTTGCCGCGCCGGGACAGCCGGTAGATCTTCCGCTTGCCCGGGGAAACCCCGGCCGGCGCGGTGCCGTTCCAGGCGGCGAAGTGATCCCGGCCGGGGAAGCGGGACACGTCGCGGACGTCGCCGATGACCGTGGCGGCGATCACCGGGCCGGCCCCGAACAGCTCGGTCAGGCTGGTCCCGGCCGCCCGGACGGCAACCGTGAGCTTGTTTCTGGTGTCGCGCATCTGCGCGCCGGTGCCGCGCAGGCCGGCGGTGAACTGGACGGCGAGCTCGCGGCGGGCCGCCGCGACCGCGCCGGAGGCGGTGACCGGCCCCAGCAGCTGCGCGGCCTGGCCTGCGGTCATCTGTGTTGCGACCCCGCCAGGCAGCAGCCCGCAACACCGCGTGCAGCCGGCACACCAGCTGGGTCCGCAGGCGGCCCAGGTCCCGGTGCCGCTTGGACCAGACCCGCAGCACCGCCGCGTGGTCATCAGCTGCCACCGCACGGGCCGACGGCGAGCGCAACGCCGCGACGGCCACCGACCGGGCGTCATTCGGGTCGTTCTTGCCCGTCGCGCCAGCCGCCAGCAGCCGCACCCTGGCACTGAGCTTGGGCTGCACATCGGCCACCCGCTCACCCGCGGCCAGCAGCTGCTAGGCCAGCAGGTGCCCGACGCCATCGGCACCCTCGATCGCCCAGGCCCGCTCCGGCCAGGGCGCCGCCCACGCCAGCAGCCGCTCCGCCTGCGCCGCGCAGGCGCGCACCCGCACCTCCCCCAGCGGCTCCTCAGCCGCGCTGATCACCACCGCCGTATGCGAGGCCTTGTGCGGATCCACGCCGACAATTACTGCCGCCATGGCATGCCCTCCCCGACCTGACCTTGAGGAACCGTGACGGGCACGCCTGATTCCAGAACTCCCTGCTGGCGCTCGCGCCTGGTCCGAAAATCGGACTTCAGCTGGGCGCGCGGCAGCGGCTGGCGGCGCGTCAGCGCCACCGGCTCGGGTCGGGGGGGTTCAGGCGGTTGCGGTCAGCAGTTCGCCGGTGTCTGGGTTGATGGCCTGGATGGTGACGTGGTAGCCGAGGCGTTCGAGGCCCCTGACGTGGTTGCGGGCCTGGCGGCGGATGTTGGCCCGCTGTTCGTAATAGTCAGGGCCGAGGTCGTGGTAGGTGGCGGCGGGGTCTGAGAGCAGGGCGTGGAAGATGGCCAGAACGGAGTTGCCGGTCGCGACCAGGGCTTTCTTTTTGGGCATGCGCTTGACAAGCCGCCGGTATTTCGCGCCGAGGAAGGACTGGGTGCGCCCGGCGCACATGCTGACTTCGCCAAGGGCGGCGGACAGGTAGGGGTTGCCGCGGCCGGCGGCGTTGCTTCCCTTGCGCTTGCCGCCGGACTGGCTGACCTGGGGGCACCACTTGGCCCAGGAGACCAGGTGGGCGGCGGTGGGGAAGACCGTCATGTCCACGCCAATTTCGGCGATCACGTCCTGGGCGCTGGTGATCCCCGCACCGTGCACCGCATCAAGTTGCTGTATCTGGCGCCAGTAGGGCTCGGCCAGGATCTCGATCCTGGCGGTGAGCTCGTCGATCTGGGTGGTGAAGGAGTCGATGGCGGCCAGCATCATCGCCAGGATGGCCACGTGCTCTTCGGTGAGGAAGGAGCAGTCGAGTGCTTCTTCCAGCTGGCGGATCTTGCCGCGCATGGTGCCGCGGGCCAGCTGGGCCAGCACCGTGGGGTTACGTTCCCCGGCGATGATCGCCTCCAGCATGGCCCGGCCGGACACGCCGTGGATGTCGGAGATCACGCTGGACAGCTTCAGGTGCCCGTCTTCGAGCAGCTTTTCCACCCGCTGCTTTTCGGCGGTGCGGGCCTGGGTGAGGTGACGGCGGTAACGGGTATGGGTGCGCAGCCGGCGGATCGGCGCCGGCGGCACGAAGCTGGACGGCAGGCTGCCGCGCTCGGTGATCCGCGCGAGCCACACTGAGTCGGCCCGGTCCGTCTTGGGCCGCCCGGGCAACGCCTTGACCTGCGCGGCGTGATACAGCACGCAGTCAAAACCCTGCGATTCCAGGACGAAGTACACCGGTTTCCAGTAGTCGCCGGTTGCCTCCATCCCCACCTTGGTCACACCCCAACTGCGCAGCCAGTCCGCCAGCGACAGCAATTCCCGGCGGGTCGTTGCGAACGACCGGGTCTCCTGCTGGCGGCGGCCCGCCCGGGTGTCGCTGGGCACCCGGAGGGTGACCTCGATCCCGGCCTTGGCGACGTCAATCCCAGCCGCCCGCTCAGCGAACAGCGGCTCATCTTCCACCTCGTGCATCCACAGCTCCTACGATGAGAAAGCGGTAACGGGCGTGGCCGTCCGCGGGAGCTGTGGGCAACCGGAAATCTGGTCCGCGGGCTCGAAGCACCAAGTCACAGCCCTTGAAACAGCTCCCAGCGTTCAGACTCTTTTGCGGGGTCCAGCCCGCCAAGGCGCGACGACGTCAGCGGACGGCCACGCTTCATCCTCCCCGGGCCGCCTCCATCCCGGCGGCCAGTTCCCCGCACCGGCCGGCAACCCGCGCCGGTGACAGCCGTAGCCGGCCCGTACAGTGACCACGACCCCGCCACTGCGCGGCAGCGGACCCAGCCCACAACGGCGGGCCAGCCTGGCAAATTTTCACGCCGTTACCGCGTCCACCCGGCCACAGACGACTCTTTTGAGCCAC
>DASYQM010000425.1:0-4850 GCA_036005525.1 Streptosporangiaceae bacterium | reverse complement strand
GCAAGACCCTGGTCGAGCTGTTCGGCCTGGCCAGGGAGCTCAACGTCGAGGCGGAGGGCATCGACATCGGGCCGTCGCCCACCGACGCCGCACTCGCCGCGGACCTGGCGCTGCCGATCGAGGAGCTGACCCTCACCGTCCGCTCCTACAACTGCCTGAAGCGCGAGGGCATTCACACCGTGGGTGAGCTGGTTGCCCGCAGCGAGCAGGATCTGCTGGACATCCGGAACTTCGGCGCCAAGTCGATCGAAGAGGTCAAGCAGAAGCTGACGGACATGGGACTCGCGCTCAAGGACTCCCCGCCCGGCTTTGACCCGGGCACCGCGGTGGACAATTACGCCGCGGACGACGACGAGAGCTACGTCGAGACCGAGCAGTACTGACGGGCCGGCCCCAACCCTGACGTATCGAGGCCCCCGGGGTAGCGAGCCCCGGGGGTAGCGAAGCAAGGAGAACGTTGCGATGCCCACGCCCACCAAGGGCCCGCGGCTGGGTGGCAGTTCGGCCCATCAGCGGCATATCCTGGCGAATCTTGCCACCGCCCTGTTCGAGCACGGCAAGATCACCACGACCGAGGCGAAGGCCCGGCGGCTCCGGCCGTTCGCGGAGCGCCTGATCACCTTCGCCAAGCGGGGAGACCTGCACGCGCGGCGCGAGGTGCTCACGGTGGTCACCGACAAGGGTGTGGTGCACACCCTGTTCACCGAGATCGGCCCGAGCTTCGCGGCCCGCGACGGCGGGTACACGCGGATCACCAAGGTCGGGCCGCGCAAGGGCGACAACGCTCCTCTCGCAGTCATCGAGCTCGTCCAGGGAGAGGCCACCGCAACGCCGCGTCGCCGGCGCGCCCGCCGCGCCCAGCCCGCGGCGGCGCCCGCCCGGCCGGCCCGGGCGGCGGAGGAGGCCACCACCGCGGAGGACACGGCCGCGGCCGAAGAGGCGGTTGCTGCCGAGGACACCGCCCCCGAGGACACGGCGGCGGCTGAAGACACCGCTGCCGCGGAGGACCCGGTGGCCGAGGTGACGGCTGAGGACACGACGGTTGCGGACGAGGCTGCCGACGACGAGGCCGTGGAGGACGGGGCCGCAGAGGACGAGGCCGCGGCCGAGGACACGGCGGGCGAGCCTGTGGCCGCCGACACGGCTGAGGGCGACGCCGCCGAGGATGACGCCGAAGACGACGGCAAGTAGCGACACCCCGGACGCCCGCCCCGCAGCTGACCCGGGGACGACCCGGGTCAGGATCGCGGTCGGCTACGACGGATCCGGCTTCTCCGGCTGGGCCCGCCAGCCTGGCCGGCGGACGGTTCAGCAGACGCTGGAAGACGCGCTGTGCCGTGTCCTGCGGCTGCCGGAGCCGCCCCAGCTGACCGTGGCCGGGCGGACCGACGCCGGGGTCCACGCGCGCGGCCAGGTCGCCCACGTGGACCTGCCGGCCGGGCCCTGGGCGGCGGCGCAGGACACCGCCCAGCGGCGCCTGTACGGGATCCTCGCGCCCGATGTGCGCGTACATGGGATCGTGGCCGCACCGCCGGGTTTCGACGCGCGTTTCTCCGCCCTGTGGCGGCGGTACTCCTACCGGGTCTGTGACGACCCGCCCGCGGCCGACCCCCTCCGGCGGCACGAGACCCTGTGGTACCCGCACCGGCTCGCCATCGACGACATGAATGAGGCTGCCCGGCCGTGCCTGGGTGAGCACGATTTCGCCGCCTTCTGCCGCCGCCGCGAGGGCGCTGGCACGGTCCGCGAACTGCTGCGCCTGGAATGGTCCAGGCCGGACCGGGAGACCCCCACGGTTGCGGTGGCGACCGTGGTGGCGGACGCGTTCTGCCACAACATGGTCCGGGCCCTGGTCGGTGCCCTGCTGCGGGTCGGCGACGGAACCAGGCCGGCCGGATGGCCGGCCCAGGTGCTCGCCGCGGCCGAACGTGACCCTGCGGTCCCTGTGGTGGCCCCGCATGCGCTCTGCCTGGAAGAGGTCGGCTACCCGCCAGACGATCAGCTCTCGCAGCGGGCGCTGGTCACCCCGGCGGGTCCGGGAGGCGCCAGGCACCAGCGGTTAGCAGCGGGGATGGCGGGGCTGTGCCGGGTCACCGGTTAACGGGCTTGCCGGTCACCATACGGCTGGTCAGGCTCACGTTGGCCGTGCCGGCGAACAAGTCCGCCGAGAACCTTGTCAGTTCCTTGCGCTGCTTCTTGCCCGAGGGCGCATGCTGGTTCGCGAACTCCGTCCAGATCAAGATCAGGTAATGCCCCTTGACCTCGGCCGTTACCAGGCCCGTTCCCTTGGTGAGGTTACGGGTCGGGCCGTGCCGGCCGGGCAGCTGGCGGATGAACTCGGACGAACCCGCGGCTTTCCCGGCCTTTTCGGCCGCTGCGACGTCAACGAGGTTCAGCACGCCGATGGTGGCCATCATCTTTCTGTTGGTGGACAGGTAGCTGGCGCGCATGACCTGGGTGCAGCCACCCTTGCGGACGGCCGCCTTGAGCTCGGAGCCGATCACCGCGTTGGTGCACTTGGTGTTGGCCCGCTGCACCGTCCTGGTGCCGGCGCTGCCGTCGGCCGAGAACCGCGCGGGGTAGAGCTCGCGGATGCTGAGCGGTTGGGTATCGACGGCCTGACTGGTGATGTCCCGCCACGGTCCCAGCGTCGGGGCCGTGGTGGGGGCCACGGCCGGCTTGCTCGCTGCCGCCGCGTCGTGCCCCGTCGTCGGTACCGCCCTGCTGCCTCGGTAGACGATCACCCCTACGACCAGGATGACGATCAGCACCGGCGCCAGCAGCAACCCGACCAGGGCGCGGTGTGAGGGTTTGGTCCGCCCACCCCGGCGGTCGGCAGGCATCGCCGCATGTCCGTCGGCGCCGTCCGGGTGGTCGGCTAGCGTAGCCGCCGCACGTCCGCTGCCGCCGTCCGGGCGGCCGCCTGCGGTGGCCGGTGAAGGTCTGCCGCCGCCGTCCAGCCGGCCCGCCGTGGTGGCCGGTGAACGTCCGCCGCCGTCCGGTCGGCTGGCTGCTGTGGCCGCTGCGCGGCCGTCCGCGCCGCCCCTGCGCCGGAACTCCCCGCTGCGGGAAGCACGCTGCCCGTGACGCGCCGCGGCGCGGCCAGAGGCGGCCAGGCCGCCCGTGTCCTGTGGGGCGGTCCGCGTGCCGCGGCTGCCTGCCGGAGTAGCGGTGGCGGCCCCACCGGCCGTCACCGCCGGGCCGGGCGGACTGCCGTGGCCGACCGGGCCGCCAGGCCCGGCCTGACGGCCGGGGCCGACCGCGCCGCCGGGTCCGGATGGGCTGCCGGGCCCAGCTGGGCTCTTGGCGCGCGGCCCGGTGGCAGACTGGCTGCTGGATTCCCGGGGTGCGGACTGGCGGTTGCGGGTCGCCGGCGCCGGGGGGGCCGCCGCCTCGAATGCCGCGCGCGGCGCGGCCGCCCGCCCGCCGGCCCGCCGGACGCGCGGGAAGCCCTCGCCATCGGTATGCGTGGACACATCGCGGGACAGCGGCGGGGGAGACCAGTCGCCCGCATAATCGATAGCGGCCCACGTCTGGGTCACTGTCGCGTCCGCCGATGGGTCACTGGTGGCCAGGACGGAGTAGCCCGGTTCGGCGTCGCTCTCCCATATGCCTTCGCCATGCGAGCCCAGCCATGAGGCGCGCACGGACGGCCGGTTCCACGTGGAGAACTGGCCAGGTGGGTATACCGGGCCCGGCTGCCCCGGCATCGGCGGGTAGCCCCGGATCGGGCCCCTCCGCCGCGGTGAGCCGCCGCGTGAGGTGGCCTCCCGGGCGGAGGCAAGGCCCACCGAGCTGGTTCCCGGGTAGGTGTCATGGCCGCGCCGGTAGCTGCGGGGCCGGGTATGGCCTCCCGGCGGGGCGGAGCCGGACCGGGGATTCAGCCCGGGCGGAGATGTCGCCCCAGCAGGGGACCTCAGCCCAGGCTGGGGAGTTCCGCCACGCGGTGGCGGGCCTTGAGCTGGCCCGCCCCGGGGCGGCAACCCTTGGGACGGTCCGGTGCCGCCATGTGGCGGTGCGCCCTGAGCTGGGGCGCCCCGGGATGGCGGCACCGGGGACGGCCCGGTGCCGCCGCGTGGCGGCGCGCCACGCTGTGACACGTCACGACGTGGGAGCGCCGGGGACGGAGCAGTCTGGTCGCGTTGCGGCCCGCCACCGGGTGGCCCACTACGCTGTGGCCCGTCGCGCGGCGGCGTTTCCGGTGACGGCCCGCCATGCTCCGGCCTGCCCCGAGGCGGTAGCGTCTCGTCGCGGGACGGCCCGCCACCTGGTGGCGCGCCCCGACGTGGCAGCGCGGGAGATGGCCCGGTAGCGCGTCGGCGCGGCGGGCCAGGGCTTTCCGCGGGGCCCCCATTACCGGCAGCCTGTGGGTTTGAGCCGGGATCGCCTGGCTGTCGGTATGAGCCTGGATCGCCTGGCTGTGGGTATGAGCCGGGATCGCCTGGCTGTCCGTATGAGCCGGGATCGGCTGGGTTGGCACGCCGGGGCCGGGCCACGTCCTGGGGCTGGTCACGCCCTGGTCCTGCGGGCGACCGCGGAGCCGACTGGCCTCGCGGCGGCTCGACACGACGCCCACCCGCTGAACCCATGGCGCGAGCGTATCCTTCTGAGCGGCTGACATCGTGCGGACAGGTATTTTCCTGGACCCATCGCCCCATTCCCCGGCTGGGAGACGCGTCTTGCCCGGGCACTCACGGCATGGACGGAGCTACGGCCGGCAAGCCAATGCCCCGGCCGCACCGGCCAGCGGCACCTCACCCCGGCCAGCGGCACCCCACCCCGGCCAGCGGCACCCCACCCCGGCCAGCGGCACGTCACGTCACCCCCGGCCAGCCCGGTCAGGTGGCCGT
>DASYQM010000424.1:0-2969 GCA_036005525.1 Streptosporangiaceae bacterium | reverse complement strand
GCAGACGCCCAGGCCGGCCCCGCCAGCGACCGCCCGCACCCAGCACACCTGCCTGACACGGGTTCTCTGCGCCCACCGCTGGCCGCACAAGCGCACCCATCTGCGCACAGATCACCTCTGTTAGGCACAGCAGGGAGCGGCCGTAGCCGACGACTGGGCTGCCGTCCAGAACGGCAGCTCCGGCGTGCTGCCGACGAGACTCCGGTCACGCTGGATGACGAGCATGCTGTACCGACATGAGGCGCGGCCGCGGTGCTGCCCGTGCGGTGATCAGGCCGTCTTTGGGCTGGTGTACTGGATGCGCCAGGTCCGCCCGGCGTCATCGGTGAAGACGATGCGCTGGTACTGGCTGGTGATGCCGGTGGCGTCGTAGTGGTAGACCATCCCCACGACCCAGCCGAGCTGCGGGGACAACAAGCTGGCCGCCTCCGGATGGTTCAGCTCGCCGACGTTTCCCTGCCGGGCCAGGGAGGCGCCGGAGCCGGTCACCAGGTCCCACGGGGCGGTGCCGGGGCCGCACGCCGGGCACCAGTCGATGAACGCGGCAGCCGACGGGCTGATCGCTGAGAATGGCCCGGCGTAGGAGCCGGGCGACCCCGCGCGCACTCGGGCGCCTGGATGCGGGAAGTACTGCTCGGCGAAGATCGGCGCTGCTCCTGCTTGGCCCGCGTGGTAGCCGACGTGCGGCTGCTGACTGCTGGCGGCACCAGGCCCGATGTCCAGGGCCCAGGCTGAGCCGGTGCCAGCGCATTGCACGATCATCGTGTACGGAGAGCCCGCCGAGGCAGGCGTGACCCCCGCGGTGGCCTGCGCCCAACGGTGGCCCCCGTCAGTGGTGCGGTACAGCCGCCCGCCGGCGCCCAGCCAGCCATCGCGCGGGTCGCTGAAATAGATCGTCTGGGCGCCGGCGGGGGCCGGCAGGACCAGCTGCGCCCACCGTCGCTGGTGACCATGACCACCCCAGCGACCTCGGGGGCCTCGGGGCCGAAGTCGGTGACGTTACAGCCGTCGGCCACGGCGAACCCAACATCGGGGGAGACGAAATGCACCGAGCGGATCAGCGGGCACGACTCAGGCAGCGCCGCCCAGTGCGCCCCGCCATCGAGGGTGGCCAACACGGAGTGAGTACCCACGGCCCAGCCGGCCTCGCTGGAAACGAAATCCACCGAGGTGAGATCCAGCTGGCCGCTGTCCTGTACGGTCCACTGCCGCCCGCCGTCGGTGGTCGCGAGGATCTTGTCCTGCCCCACCACCCAGCCGTCGGCGGCCGAGACAAACTGCACTCCGGTCAGGAAGCCCGCCGGGAACCGGGGCACCGCCGCAGCCCGGCAACCCCGGCCCGCAGCGGCTGGGCTGCCCGACGGCTGAACTCCCCGACTCGGGGAAGAGGGCCGCGCCGCGGACCGCGGTCCCGGGGCAGCCGTGCCAGCTGTTGGCGGCGCCATCGCGTTTCCGCACCCGGCAAGCATGATCGCGGCGGGGAGGATGGCCAGCAACCGGGCTCGCATAACCCATAGACGCCACCGCCACCTGCCCGGTTGCGCACCTGCCTCGCCAGAACGCGTGGTCTAGGCCGCCGCCACGGTGCCCGTGCCGGAGGCGCAACCGGCCAGAACGCTGCCGATGGTGCGGGCAACGGCCGGGATCGGCGTATGCATGGCGGCAGACGGCGGTGCGGCGATCACCTCCGGCACGCTGATGGAGCTGCTATCGGGCCGTGGGTGCCTGTCCGGCGTAACGGACGCCGAACGCGTTTGCGTTTACCTTGTCGAGGGTCTCTTCCCGGGACGGCCGTGCCCTGCCCCGGGGCCGGAGGCTTTGTGGTCGGCTAGTTCCCTGCCGCCAGCCTGATGAGGGTTCCGGGAATGGGACCAGCAGGGAGGCTCGCGATGAGCAAGGCAGGGACCGGGAGCCGCAGCCCAGTTTTGGAGGAGGCGGCGCGGGAGCTTGAGGCGGCGGCGCACGACGCGCGGGTGGCGGTTGACTGTCTCGCTCTTGGTGAGCTGGACCGGGCTCACACCAGCGCGCTCACCGCGCGGGTGGCTGCCGATGCGGCGGTGACCGCACTGCAGGCGGCCCTTCTGGCGGCCAGCAGGGCCGGGGGGTCTTGAGGCGCGCGGGCTGGTGGCCGGCGGCGGCGCGCCGGCCTTCCCAGGCCCTCCAGCGGGTCAGCGCAGATCGCGCAGATCGGATCCGGAGCCCTTGAACAGGCTCCTGGGAGCCGGGCGGCCACGCACCTGCACTCGGCCAAGCCGCCTGCCCGCCGGCTGGCTGGGTAAGTTCGGATGCGGGGCAACGGTCCCGGTAGATCTATGCCCACAGCAGGTGCGGATCGGGCATGGGGGGTGGCGATGTCCGCTGGCACGATCGCGGGTGACCGGATCCGGTCGCTCGCGGGCCCGGCACCGAACGCCGAGGGTGTCGCCGCGGCCACCTTCCGGGTTTGCCGTGAGCTCCTCGATGTCGGTGCCGGCGCGGTCGAGTTGCCACTGGCAGGCGAGCCCCGGCCCTGCCTCCACCGGGGCCAGCCACCCCGCAGCACCCCGTGCGCGTCGGGACCCGTCGCGGGCCCGCCGCCGAAGGCGGCCCGCGGCATCTCGCAGAGGAGCAGGTGAATCACGTGCATTCCGCACCCACGTCTCCCGGCAGGCGGGCGCTGGCCGTCATCCTGGCGATCGTCGGCGTCCTGGCGATCATCGCAGGGATTCTCTACGTGGCCGGCGCAGCGAACTCGCTGCATTTCATGGTGGGGAGCGTTCATAAGGGACATCACCTGGTCCGGGCGGCCGTCTCGATTGTGGTCGGCGTAGCGCTCCTGGCCGGCGCCTGGTTCGTCGCCAGAGCGGGGTCGAACTCCCGCTAGCCGCAAGCGGTGCTTGTCGCTCCCACATCCCGCGAGCTCGGGAAGCCCGCGGCTGGCAGGCGCTTGGCCTGCTCGAGGAAGCCGCCGGCGGGCAGGAATCGTGTGA
>DASYQM010000423.1:0-39390 GCA_036005525.1 Streptosporangiaceae bacterium | reverse complement strand
GTTCTGGTCCATATCAGTGACTATGGAAGATAGCCACCGAATGTCGTTGAAGGCTCGCCGCAAGAAGGCGCCCTCAGCGCACGCCCCCCGCAGCCGCCCCGTCCGCGGAGCCGCGGGAGACCATCGGGCGCACGGCGAGCGAGCGCGCACCCGCCGGCGATGCCGGCGCGCGGCGGCAACGGCGGCTGGATCACTTATCCCACGCCGTTCAATTCAGCCCGCAGGCATTCGGGCGCCGGGCCCGCGCAGCCCCGTTGAGGGCGCAGATCGGCTGGTAGTTGAGCCGGAATTAAAGCCGAAAACGCTCCGCGTGTCGCGATGCATTGAGCACATCGGGACGGCTACGCTTCCCGCATGGTCGTGATTTCCGCGCCGGCAAATGGGTGCCCTTATCCGGACAGGGCATTCGAGGCAACGGCGATTCCTATCTGCCGTCCGTCTCGCCGCGGGCCGACAGGCCGATTGCCGGGGCGCGGGAACCACTCATTGTGCCGGGCGGGGACGCAGGCCCGCCCGAGGCTCGCGGAGGAGGCCCGATGCGCTCATTTAGCGGCTTCGCTAGGGCCCGGCGTGCGGTCCCGGTCGGGATGGTCATTGCGGGGACGCTCCTGCCGACGACTCACTTTGGGGCATCAGCCACGACCGTGGCACATCCGGCGTTCCAGCGGGTGGCATATCGCGGGCATTCGTTCGAGGTTCCGCGCAGCTGGCGGGTGATCTACCTATCCGATCACCGGCGGACCTGTGTCCGCTTCGACCGCCATACGGTCTACGTAGGCACTCCGCCCGTTAATCAGGAATGCCCGAGTTTGCTCGTCGGGACCACCGAAGCAATGCTCATCGCACCCGCCTCCCGCGCCGCGGCGCCCGTTTCTGTCGAAAACAAGGTGGCAAGGCGGATCACGGTCGTGTCCCAGCGGATGCGCATCACCGCCACGTTCGGCACCCGGCCACAAGTGATCGACCGGATCTTGGCCAGCGCCCACCTGCCGCGCCCGCTGCGGCCCCTGACGAAGGCCTCGTCGGCCCTGGCGGCCCCGTCGGCCGCTGCGGTTCCAAGGCTGCCGGCCAGAGCCACCGCCTTCCATGGGCGCGGCTTCGACACCTGTGCCGCGCCCAGCAATGCCGCCATGGATGCCTGGCGCGCTCATTCGCCCTACAGGGCGATCGGGATCTACCTCGGCGGGTCGGATGCGGCATGTGCGCAGCCCAACCTGACCGCGTCCTGGCTCCGGCGGCAGGCCGGGAGGGGCTGGCACTTCCTCCCGCTGTACGTCGGGCCGCAGGCCGCCTTCGGCGAGCTGACCACCTCATCCGCCAGCCAGGGAACCGCGGCGGCCACGGATGCGGCGCGCCGGGCGCGCCGGCTCGGCTTCGGGCGCATGGCCCCGATCTACTACGACATGGAGGGCTACCCGCCCTGGCAGTCCGCCCGTGTCTTGCGGTTCCTTTCGGCCTGGAGCATCAGGCTCCGTGCGCTGGGGTTCTACTCCGGGGTGTACAGCAGTTCGTCGTCCGGAGTCGCCGACCTGGCCCGTCAGTACGGGCGCGGCAGGTACGCGATGCCCGACGTCATCTGGGACGCGCTGTGGAACGGGCGGGCGAACACCCTCGATCCCGTGTTCCGTCGCGGCCAGTGGGTCGATCACCATCGGGTGCACCAGTACGCCGGCAACGTCACACAGAGCTTCGGCGGCGTCGCGATGAACATCGACAAGGATTGGCTGAACGTCCGGGTGTGCGACCCGCACCCGCGGATGACGCAAACGACGGCGCAGCGGAAGGCGACGGCCACACCCTCGCAGGCGGTTACCCGGGCCAGCGGGATCGTTGACGCCTTCTACCGGGGCAACGGCGGCGGGCTGCGGCACCTGCGCCAGGTACCAGGTGAGGGCTGGCACGCCCCGGCTGACTTGGGCGGAAAGCTCGAGTCGCAGCCGTCGGCGGTCACCCTGGCCGACGGCCGGACCATGGTGATCTACCGCGGCACGGACGGGCACCTGTGGCAGGTGCGGTCGGGGACCGCCGGATGGTCGCAGCCGCGGGCACTCCCGAGGCTGGGCGCGCTCGGCGGCAGGCCGGTCGCCGTGGCGCAGCACGGCGGAGTCGACGTGTTCTGGAAGGATTCGTCCGGCGCCCGCCTGTCGTTCGCCGAGTACCGCCCGGGGCTCGGCTGGACCGGCCCGCAGCGGCTGGGCGGCAAGCTCGCCTCTGATCCATCGCCGGTCATCTCGTCGTCCGGCGTCATCCACGTGTTCTGGAAGGGCCAGAACGGAAGTCTGTGGCAGGTGGTCCGCCGTCCGAGCGGCCTGTGGAACAGCCCGGAGAACCTCGGCGCGGGACAGCTGGGAAGCCAGCCGCAAGGCGCCGCCCGGCCGGACGGCAAGATCGAGGTGTTCTGGCGCGGCGGGAACGGGAAGGACCTGCGGGCTGCCATCGTCGGCGCGAACGGTCGCCGGCAGGGCCCCTACATACTCAGCGGCAACATGCCCGTGTCGGCGCCGACCGTGGTATCCGCGGCAGGGCTGGTTCATGTCTTCTTCACAGGGAACGACGGCCTGCTCTGGCAGGTGGTGCCGACGCGAGCGGGCGGCTGGGGCCCTCCGCCCCAGCTGGTGGCGAGCCGATTGAAGTCGCCGCCCTTCGCTTTCAGCGGACCCGGCCAGCAGCGGATCCAGGTGTTCTGGAACGGCCCCAGGGGTAAGCTCCGGTGGCTGTCGTTGTCACGCGAGAGCCAGGCGTCCAGCCCACGCGACATCGGAGGTCCCATGCCGTGATGCGGGGCGGCATGCGTCTGACTTCCGCTGGGCTGCAAGTGACATGCGCCATGGTGGGTGGCGCCGTCACGGGGGCGATCGTCTCACTGTTCACGTTGCCGGCGGCGTCGATCCTGATCGGGTGGGATGCCGCGGTCGTGATCTATCTGCCATGGGTCTGGGCCGCCGTGTGGCGGCTGGACCCGGAGACCACGGCCCGGCTCGCGACACGGGAAGACCCGAGCAATGCGGTCGCGGAGCTCGTGGTGCTGGCTGCTGGCACCGCCCAGCTTGCCGCCGTCGGCTTTGCGCTGCTCAGAGCCGGCCGGGCCACCGGCAGCATGAAGGCGTACTTGATCGCGGTGGGACTGCTCAGCGTCGTGCTGTCCTGGACGGTCGTGCACACGGTGTTCATGCTGCGATACGCCCGTGCCTACTATTCGGAGCCGGCTGGTGGCATCGAGTTCAACGAAAGCGAGCCGCCAACATACCTGGACTTCTCCTACCTTTCCTTCACCATCGGGATCACCTATCAGGTATCGGACACGGACATCACCTCGAAACAGGTCCGGCGAATAGCGCTGCAGCATGCGCTGCTCTCGTACCTCTTCGGCGGGGTACTGCTGGCGATCATCATCAACGTGGTGGCAACCCTGCTCAAGTAACTGCCCGGGCCCGCGTAACCCGGACACTCGCCACGCCGGCGCCGCACATAGGACGCGGGCTTGACTTTTCGCGTCGCTGGCATCTTCCGTAACCGCTGCCGCCCCACTACGCTGTCCCGCGGCAATCCCGGCGGCGGGCCCGCCGGACCACCGGCAGCACGTCTTGCGAAAGGAAGCCGGACATGAGCACTAATCCTGATGCCGCGGAGGCACGCACAAGCATCCCGCCCGGCGCTCGGGGGGCGCTCTGGCGCTTGGCCGGGCCCTGGTGGCTGTTCCTCGTGACCGGCATAGCGTGGCTGATCATCTCCGTGATGGTGCTGCGGTTCACCACCGCCTCGGTCACGACCGTGGGTGTCCTGCTGGGTGTGCTGTTCCTGCTCGGCGCGCTCAACGAATTCATGATCGCCGGAGTCCGCCACAACTGGCGGTGGGCGCACATCCTGCTGGGCATCTTGTTCGTGGTGGGGGCGATCTGGGCATTCGCCCGCCCCTTCGATGCCTTCTGGTCCCTCGCCTCCGTGCTGGGACTGCTGCTCATCTTCAAGGGCTCGCTTGACCTCATCAGCGCCATCGCCACCAAGGACGTCAACAGCTCCTGGTGGCTCGGCCTGGTGGTCGGCATCCTCGAGCTGGTGCTCGGCTTCTGGGTCTCGCAGCAGCGGTTCCCCGCACGCGGAGCACTTCTGCTGCTGTGGGTCGGGTTCTTCGCCTTGTTCCGGGGCATCTCTGAGATCTTCATAGCGTTCGAGGTCCGGAGCCGCCAGCGCGCCTAGCTGGCCCTAGCTGGCCACACACCGAAGCATCAGCCTGCGCCCAGCCGTGGCCGGCGACGTCGTCGAAGCCGCCACCGCCAAGCCCGGAATGGCACCGGCGGCCGCGCGGATTTCGCGAAACGCCCGACAGCGTCCCGGGGAGGCAGCCAGCCTTAGAACAAGTGCCCTGGCCCGGGTCTGATGCATCCCGCTCCCGGGCCGGGGCACCCGTCGCCGCGCGGGCCGCTCAGCCGTTCAGCCTGTCTCTGCGCCGCCTGCCAAACCAGCGGAGCCCTCAGGGTGCCGGCTGGCACCTCGGCCGGTACCGCACCGCCGGTGTGGATGGTCAGGGACAGAGGGTGCCGCTGCAAAAGCAGACGCGGCTGCGAACTCCAATGGCAGGCGCGTTCGCGTCGGCCAAGACCCTTCGGAGACGCATCCACGTTTATTCACAGGGTGCCCACAAGGCTGCCGCAAATTGTGGACAAACCTGGTGGGTCCAATGACGGGAGCCGGTGATAGCCGTGGTTTCGGCTATCTCGCGACGGTTATCGCCAGCGGCCTGGCGCACATGCCGCCGGAGGAGAGCGTGGTCTGTCTTCCCGTCAACCGGTCGATGCGGATCACACCGTTGGCGGCGATCGGCTCCTTCCCGTCTTCATACTCCCGCCCACGCGATAAGGACTGCCATCTTGGCCGGGCCGTCACCGGAGGTGCAGTTTGGAACAGGCTCTCCTCCATCGGCGCGAACCGGAAGGGGTGATGCTCATTGTCATCAATCCTTTCCTGGTCGTTGGTGTCACTTGGCACGCTAGGGAACCGGCACGGGTGGCAGCCCGTAGCATGCGGGCAGATAATGACTGGGAGGAAGGCCGTAAGGACGGCCCTCGCGCTGGCTGAGCTATCCGTTGGGACAGGTGATGGACGCGCCCTCGGACCAGTCAACGCCAACGGGCGCCGCGCCCGCCCACCTCACCCCGCGGAAGGCTGTCCGGTCACGGCGGCGGCGGCCCACCGGGGCGCCACCGCCCTTGCCGCGTCACTTGCGGACGAGCGGGGTGGGCTGGCTGGTAGCCGCGGTGGTGCTGGTTGGGCTGGCGCTGGCGGTGTTTGCTCCTGGGCTGCATGGTCCCGCCGTGGCGGTCACGGTCGCCGACGACGCCGTCGTGCGGAGGCTCGGCGAGCTGCACGCGCCCGGTCTGGAGGTGCTCTGGCAGGGCTTGGCGTACGGCGGTTCATGGTGGACTCTGACCACGCTGGAGTCCGGGCTGTTGCTGGCATTGCTGATCTTGCGGCGCTGGCGTCATCTGCTGGTGTGGCTGGTGGCCTGGCCTCTGGTGAACGCCCTGGCGTACGTCCTGGTGGCAACGACCGCGCGGCGGCCACGGCCGTTCGGGGTGGACCTGCGAACCAGCTGGGGTAGCTGGGCGATACCGGCGGCGGAGATCGCGACCTTTGCGGCCGTACTGGTTGCGATCCTGTACACGCTGGTGCCCGGGGGCCGCTGGCGCAACATCGGCAAGTGGGTCGCGGCCGGGCTGGTGGCGCTGGTCGGCGTCGCCCGGATCGCGCTGGGCGTCGATGCCCCCACCGACGTGCTGGTCGGGGTGGGCATCGGGGTCACCATCCCGCTACTGGCTTTCCGCTGGTTTGCCCCCGACGAGGTGTTCCCGGTCGTATACCGGCGAGGCCGCAGCGCCCATCTGGACGTCGGCGGGGCACGTGGGGTGGCCATCCGCCGGGCCCTGGAGGAGCAGTTGGGCTTGGCCGCCGGGGAGATCGAGCCTTTCGGGCTAGCCAGCTCGGCCGGCTCCACACCGCTGCGGATCACGGTCAGCAATGCGCCAGCCAGGCAGCTGTTCGGCAAGCTCTACGCCCGCAGCCACCTGCGTGCCGACCGCTGGTACAAGCTCGGCCGCGAGCTGCTGTACGGCCAGCTGGAGGACGAGAAACCGTTCAACACCGTGCGGCGGCTGGTGGAGCAGGAGGACTACGCGCTGCGCGTCATGCGGGACGCCGGGCTGCCCAGCCCTGGCCCCTACGGCTTTGTCGAGCTCACCCCAGACCGGGAGTACCTGCTGGTGACCGAGTTCTTCGACGGCGCGGTAGAGCTCAGCGACGCCGGAGTCGACGACGGTGTCATCGACGAGGGCCTGGGGATCATCCGCAAGCTGTGGCATGCCGGGCTGGCGCACCGCGACGTCAAGCCGGGCAACCTGCTGGTCCGCGACGGCCACATGTTGCTGATTGACGTGGCCTTCGCGGAGGCACGCCCCAGCCCCTGGCGGCAGGCGGTCGACCTGGCCAACATGATGCTGTGCCTCGCGCTGCACTCCAGTGCCGAGCAGGTTTACCGGCGGGCGCTGCTCCAGTTCAGCGTGGAGGAGATCAGCGAGGGCTTCGCCGCGGCCCGCGGGCTCGCGTTGCCCTCGCAGCTGCGCCGCATGCTGCGCGCGCAAGGTCGCGACCTGCATGCCGAGTTCACCCGATTGCTGCCCGCCCCGCCCCAGCCGATCAGAGTCCAGCGGTGGAGTGCCCGCCGAATCGGCCTGTGGGCGGCGATCGTGCTCCTGCTTGTCGTGGCCGCCGCGAACTGGACCCCCTGCTCGGCTACAAGAGGGCCATCCAGGCCCCGCTCGGCACCCACGCCCTGGGCTGCGGGGATCTGGAGTCGCTGTGGCTGGAGGCACAATCGGTCCCGTCGGCGTCGCTGGTGCCGTGCATACGGTCACCGCTGGCCGGCTGGACGGTGGCAGAGGTGGCCGTCAACGACGGCCGGTCGGTAGTCACCCTCAACCACGATCGGGCCGGCCCCAGCGCGGTCGTGCTGCGCCTGACCGCTGCCTGCGACCCGGCCGGCGCCGTCCAGGCGCCATCCCCGGCGCCGGGGGTCCGCCGCTACCAGCTGGCCGGGGCGGGCACCGGCGAGTTCACGGCGACCTGGTACGACCTGTTCCCGGGAGGCTGCCTGACCTACCAACTGCACTCCACCAGCGACGTCAAGGGGTCGTTCACCGCGGATCTGCCCGCGCTACTCACGTTCGCGACCCGCGACGCGCTCCGCCAGGCGCTGCGTCAGCGCTCCGACGGGCGACTCTGGCTGGACCGGTGGCCACCAGTCATTCGGCCACCTCAAGCCGCCCGGGGAGGCAGTCGGCTGGGTGAAGGGAGCGGGCATGGTGATGATCCGGATCGGCCGGGTAGATGGTGAACAGGCAGCCAGGCCGGGCACCCGGAATGGGCCTGGTCACTTCGTCACCACCTCGATGGGCACGATCGCGGCCACCTCCCGGCCTTCGTGGACCAGGATCGTGACGTCGCCAGCCCTCTCGGCAGCCTCGGCCGCGTCCAGGACGTCCCCGGACAGCGTGACCTCCGGCTGAAGCGCGGTGCTCTCGATGAAGTCGATGTCGATCCTGCGCACGTCAGCCATTAGCGTGCCTCCACCTCACGGGCCAGTTTGCGAAGCTCGGCGGTCAGGGCCAGCTGGTGCCGTTGTTGGGCAGCAGGCCGTCGATATGTTAACCCTGCTGCGGCTCGTGCCGCGTGGACTGAGGGAGCCCGCGGCCATAACGTAACTCGGGGGGGTTACGGGGCCGCGGGCTCCATGGGCCACGCCGGGGACGTCGGCGTGGCCAGACCGTCCCCCCAAAAGGCCCGTCATAGCGATGACCGACGAGAGCGCTCGTCCCGTTACAGCCCCAGGTCAGTTTGCTGGTACACCGGGGCCGGTACCACACCGAGCGGCAGCTTGCGGTGGCCGAGCTCGTTTACGTGCTTCTGATCGCGGTAGCGGCGAGTGTAGGTGCCGCCGTTCGTACTGGCGGTTGGGGCGGGACCCGCGTCGGATGGCGGCGGCACCGCACGCGCATCCCAGCGCGGCCCGCGCCAGGTCGCCGCTCCACGGGGCCGTGACCCCGCTCCACGGAGTGGCGCGGGCCGCTCCCGCCTAAGCCGCGGGCCGAGATGCGAGCGGTCGGCCATCTCACGGTATGGCCCCGGACGGCATTTGCGGCCATCGTCACGCCCGGCGCACTGGCCGGTGCAGCGCGCGACCGAGGGTGGACCCGGGCCGGGCAAAGGGGGGCGACCCGGTCCCGGGTCACATGGGGCTCTGAGGTTACGCCCGCCCGCGCTGGCGATTTCCGCCGTTTACCTGCGATTCATCTGGTGTTCATCTTGAGGTGGTGACGAGATGGCGGGGTGGTGACCTGCCTGACCCGGTAAGGCCTGCGGCTCGTGCCGCGGCCGGTACCAGACCGACCGGCGGCCCGGCGCCGCGTTGCAGAACACCGCCATGTGCCCGGCCGCGCCGCCCCCGGAGGCAGCCTGCGCCGCTGGGCAATCGCATAGCACCCATGACACGGTGATCAGGCCCGGTCCCCGCTCGTGCCCGTTCTGGCAGCGTTCCGGTTAACACCACCAGTCCGGACGCTGCACCCCCATGACACGATTAGAACACATATACGAACTAATTTCGTCTCATGCTGGTGCATAACGGCATCCAGCCGACTCAGCACGGAGTCCCGGCCCAGATGGCTAGAAGTCCCCCAAGACCTCCCCGCCAGATGCGGTGGTCAGCGCCCTGAGCACCTGCCCGCCAGATGCGGTGGTCAGCGCTCTGACCGAGCCGTCCGAGGCCGAGGCCACGGCGGGCGCAGCGGCGCTAAGGCCGAATGCAGCCGCGGCGGGCGCGACGGCGCCAAGGCCGAGGGCAGCCGCGGCGGCCACGGCGGCGATGTAGCTCTTGATGTTCCGGGTTGGCATGGCCGGGCACTCCGTTCTCAACATGTTTCACTGTGCGTCTGCCCGGTAGTTCGTCGCCCGGCGGCGGGCGGATGGCCCGTAACCCCCAGCGTTGAAGATCGTTAGTTCCCGCCGCGGCCCGGAAGTACCACCGCGTCATCAGCCCGGCCGACCGAAGGAAACCGGCTTAACGGGAACATCCACGCTGCCTGCCCAGCGCGGCCCGAGCACGGGACAGCAGACCCGGCCGGGACGGCACCGACACGGCATCGACCAAGCCGCCATCGGCCGACGTAGACCGCTGGCCGATGAACCCCGGCGCGGCGCGGCCGGGGCAAGCGCTGGCTGGCTGTCTGGACCGGTCCCGATGGCCGCGAGTGCACGCGCGCGTTCGCGAAGAAGAGCGACGCCGACAGGCACGGCATCGCTATGGAAGCCGACCAGCTGCGCGGCACGTACGTTGACCCGCGACGCAGCACCTACGCGCACCTGTTCCCGGACTCGGAGGACCTTGGCCGGGGCGCCGTCGATGACGCTCTCGCGAGTGCTCGGGCGGAACAGGAACGGAACGCCAGCGCCCTGTGAATGCGGATAGGCAGGTCAAGGCTGGGGCGGCGGGCGAGTCGGCCTGTAGGCCGGGTTCTGTGCACCCGCTTGCGCGGGCCGGCGGCCATCCATCTGGGACTGCCGTTGCCGGCAGCCTCGTGCGGTCTACCCGCGAGCATCGGGCGGGTCACCCTCAACCGCTCGCGCAGGCCGTGCGGCCGAAGCCGCAAGGCCCTTCTGACCTTGCTCCGGGTGGGGTTTACCAAGCCGCCGCAGTCACCTGCGGCGCTGGTGGTCTCTTACACCACCGTTTCACCCTTACCCTTGGCCCGGCCGAAGACCGGCCAAGGGCGGTTTGCTTTCTGTGGCACTGTCCCGCGGGTCACCCCGGGTCGGCGTTACCGACCACCTTGCCCTGTGGAGCCCGGACCTTCCTCACCGGGTTTTCACCCCGGCGCGGCCGCCCGGCCGGCTCGCCCGCCGCGGCTCCAGCATAGGCGCTAACCAGGCCCTCAGGTCATTCCGGGCAGGGAAAGGTGAGCCGTGTCATTCACGGAGCGCACCACGCCGATCCCCCCCGCATACCAGTCGATCTCGCACAGGCAGGCGACGTCCAGCTGGATGCGGCGCAGCGCCGCCGGCGGGGCGAGCATCGCGTGCAGCAGCAAGATCTTTATCGGCGTGACGTGACTGACGACGAGCACCGTGGTTCCGGCATGCTCCGCCAGCAGTGTGTCCAGCGCCTTGAGCACCCGGTCCGAGGTCGCGGCGAAGCTCTCACCTCCCGGTGGCGCGGCGCCGGTGTCGTTGAGCCAGGCGGCCATCTGCTCCGGCCAGCCCCGTTCCGCCTCGGCGTGATTGAGCCCTTCCCACTCCCCGAAGTCGGTCTCCATCCAGCCGTCCTCCGCCACCAGGGGCACGCCGGTCGCCGCGGCGACCGCGCCGGCGGTCTGCTGGGTCCGCTCCAGCGGCGAGGTGACGATCAGGTCGAGGCCACCGCGCGCGGCCAGCCGCGCCGCCGCGGCGGCGGCCTGCTTCAGCCCGGTCCCGGTCAGCGGGATGTCGCCCCGGCCGGCGAACCGCCGCTCCCCCGACAGCGCGGTCTCGCCGTGCCGCAGCAGCACCGTGGTCGTCGCCTGGCCCAGCGTCTGCAGCCAGCCCGGTCCCGTCCGTACCGTGCCCTCCGCCATGCCCTCCCCCGCGTTCAGCGGCTCAACGCGCGCTGCCCGCCGGGCCGGCGTCCCCGGCCAGGGTCCCTGCCGCGGTGTCCATGGCCTGGTTGGCGAGCCGGTCGGCGTGCGCGTTGCGTGAGCGCGGCACCCATGTGTAGCTCACGCGCCCGAGCGCCCTCGCCGTGTCCATGGCCCTGGCCGCGAGCGGGCGCATGTCGGGGTGCTTGATCTGCCAGCGGCCCGACATCTGCTCAACGACCAGCTTGGAGTCCATCCGGACCTCGACGTCGGCACCACGCGCCACCCTGGCGGCGGCCTTCAGGCCCGCGATCAGCCCCGAATACTCGGCCACGTTGTTGGTGGCGCGGCCGAGGCTGTCGCTGACCTCGGCGAGCACCTCGCCGGTTGCTGCGTCGCGCACGACGGCTCCGTACCCGGCAGGCCCGGGATTCCCGCGGGACCCGCCGTCGGCCTCGACCACGAGCCGACGCGTCACAGCCCTGACTCCGGGGTGCGGACCAGGATCCGGCGGCATTCCTCACAGCGGAGCACCTCGTCGGGCGCGGCGGCGCGGATCCGGGCCAGGTCGACGGTGTTGAGCGACAGGTGGCATCCCTCGCACCGGCCGGCCCGCAGCGCGGCGGCGCCGACCCCGTGCTGGGTGCGGAGCTTCGCGTACAGCCCGAGCAGGTCGTCGGGCACGGCAGCGACGACGCTGGCCCGTAGGCTTCCGGCCTTCTCTGCCTGCTCGCCGATCTCCTCGAGAGCGGCGTCCCGCCGCGCGGCGACCTCGTCGCGCTGGCGGGCCAGCGTGCTCTGCTCCTGCGTGAGCGAATCCCGGCGGCGTTCGGCCGCCTCCTGCCGCTCCATCACGTCGAGCACGATCTCTTCCAGGTCGGACTGGCGGCGGGCCAGGGAGGCGATCTCCGACTGCAAATTCTCCAGTTCCCGGGGTGAGGACACCTGGCCGGCGTCCAGCCTGATCTGGTCGCGTTCGACCCGGGACCTGACCTGGTCGACATCGGCCTCAGCCTTCGCCTGTTCCCGGCCGAGGTCGCTTTCGGCCGCCTCCAGCGCGGTCAGCTCATCGCGGAGTTCGGCGTCCCGGCCCTCGATCCGCTGGTACTCCTCGAGCTCGGGCAGGCTGCGCCGGCGGTGGTCGAGGCGGCTCAGCTCGGCGTCCAGCTCGGCCAGCTCGAGCAGCCGCAGTTGCGCCTCCGGAGATGCTTTCACGAATCCTCACGATAGAGGGTTTTCCCGGTGCCCGGTCCGGTCAGCGGCCCTGGCGAACCGGGTCAGGACGGCAGGACGACCATCAGCGTCGGCGCGGAGCTGGGCGAACGGGACCCGCTGGCCGGCTCGACGGTCAGGCCAACCGCGTCCCCAGGTGCGACGCCCGACACGACGACGGGCGCGGTCATCCCCTGGCGGGGCTGAGGCAGCATGCCTGCCGCGCGGACCGGGTGCCGCCCCATCAGCCATACCTGGTAGCGCTTCCCGGACGGGAGGGCAGGCAGGCGCGCGGTGGTGAGCACGAGCGCGTGATCACGGTGCGACATCACGACGGTGGCGGTGCCGCCAGTTGCCGCCCGGGCCGATGTCATGACGGCGTCCGGCGCGTTCAGAACCGCGGCGACGGCACGGTTGTGTGCCTGTTCCTGGCTGAGGCGGTGCTGGGTGTCGATGAACAGCCCGCCGAGGACCAGCGCCACCAGCATGCACCCGCCGACGATCGCCACCGCCATCCGCGGCGCCCTCAGCCGGACCGCGCGCCCGGCGCTGGAGCTGGCCGGCCCGTCCGCAGTGAGCGGCGGCCGCTGGCGGGTGCGGGCGGCCTCGGCAAGCACCTGTTCGCGGACGCGCTGCGGGGGCGGTGCCGCCGTGGCGGCGGCGAGCCGGCCGGCCGCCTCTCGCAGGCTGCTGGCCTCCTGGCGGCAGGCGTCACACCCCGCGAGGTGCCGCTCGAACCTCACCCGGTCAGGCTCGGTCAGCGCGTCGAGCGCGTACGCGCCGGCCAGGGTGTGCGGGACCTCCCGCCGGAGCCTCACTGGTCGGGTCCCAGACAGTCGCGCAGCCGGATCAGGCCGTCTCGCATGCGTGTTTTCACCGTTCCCACCGCCACGCCTAGCAAGCTCGCCACCTCCCGGTAGGTGTAGCCGCCGTAGTAGGCAAGGGTGACCGACTCGCGCTGCAGCTCGGTGAGGGAGTCCAGGCACCGGCGCACGCGCTGGGCTTCCAGGCGGCTTTCCACCTCTTCGACCACGACGTCGTAACCGGTGTCGGCAGCAGCCAGCCGGAGTTCGCGTGCGGCGGCCGCCTGCCCGGAGCGGACCCGGTCCACCGCCCGGCGGTGTGCCAGCGTCATCAGCCACGCCAGCGCGCTCCCCCGGTGCGGGTCGAACCGGGACGCGGTGCGCCAGACGTCCAGCATCACCTCCTGGGTCACCTCCTCCGACTGCGCCGGGTCACGCACCACCCGGCTCACCAGGCCGAAGACCTGCGGGGCCACGCCGTCATAGACCGTGGCGAAAGCAGCCTGGTCCCCCCGGGCCACCCGGGCGAGCAGGCCCGCCAGGTCGCCCCCGCGCGCGGGCGGGGGCCAGGCGCCCGGCTGTCCCTCAGTCATGCCCACGTCCTCACTCCCGCACTTGTCATTCGTAGCCGTGCCGGTTTCGGCTTGGCACACCCGCGATCCAGCAATCCGGGCCGATCTCGGCTACGAATAGATGGTGTGACATCTTCCGCTGATCTCCACGGCACCGCGCGCGGCTGGGCGTGGGGCCGTGGAGTGGCGACCGGCCTGATCACCGCGTTCGTCGCGATCGGCGTCGCCCAGTTGGTCGCCGGGATCACCGGGCCGCAGGGCTCGCCGGTCGTGGCCGTTGGCGGTGCGGCCATTGACTCTACGCCGGCCCCCGTGAAGAACTTCGCCATCTCCGCGTTCGGCTCCCACGACAAGGCCGTCCTGGTGGCGGGCATCCTGGTGGTCCTCGCGGTATTCGCCGCCCTGATCGGCGTTGCTTCCCTGCGCCGGCTCGCCTATGGGCTGGCCGGGCTGGCGGTCTTCACGCTGATCGGCCTGGCCGCCGTGCTGACCCGCCCGGACCACAGCTCGGTCGACCTGCTGCCGGTCCTGATCGGGGCCGCGGCCGGGGCCTTCACCATGGTCCGGCTGGTGCGGGCCGCGGACGCTGACCAGGCCCTGCCTGCTGCACCGGCTCAGCCGGGCCCGGCCGGGCAGCTGGCGGGTTCCACTGCACCTGCGGCCGGCGCCGGCGGCGCCCCGGCGCCCAGCGCCGGCGACGTCCCAGCGGCCGGCGGCCCGCCTGCTCCCGGCACCTCGTGGGTGCCATCCGGTCCGCCGCCGCGCGCAGCGTCCCAGCCGCAGCCCGGCCGGCGCAGGTTCCTGATCACTGGCCTGGTCGCCGTGGGCGTGGCGGGGGTCAGCACCGTGATCGGCCAGCGGCTCGCGGGGCCCTCCAGCGCCGTGGTGCGCGCCCGTACCACGTTGCGCCTCCCGCGGCCCGCGCGCCCGGCCGCGCCGCTGCCGGCCGGGGCCAGTCTCGATATCGAGGGCCTGAGCCCCTTCGTCACGCCGAACGCCGTCTTCTACCGGGTGGACACGGCGATCATCCTGCCCGAGGTCGACCCGGCCAACTGGCAGCTCCGGATCCATGGCATGGTCGACCGCGAGATCACGCTCAGCTTCGCCGACCTGCTGCGGATGCCGCTGATCGAGCACTACATCACCCTCTGCTGCGTCTCCAACCCGGTCGCCGGCCCCTATATCGGCAACGCGAAGTGGCTGGGGGCGAGCCTGGCCAGCCTGCTTCGCAGCGCCGGAATCCGGTCCGGGGCCGACCAGCTGCTCTGCACCTCGGTCGACGGGTTCACCTCCGGCACGCCGGTGCAGGTGGTGATGGACGGCAGGGACGCACTGCTGGCGGTGGCGATGAACGGGACCCCGCTCCCGGTCGCGCACGGGTTCCCAGCCCGGCTGGTCGTGCCCGGCCTGTACGGCTACGTGTCGGCCTGCAAGTGGGTGACCGACATCAACGTGACCACGTTCGCCGACGCGCAGGCCTACTGGGTGCCGCGGGGCTGGTCCCAGCGGGCCCCGATCAAGACCGAGTCACGGATCGACGTGCCGAGTGGCTCCGCCACGCTGCGGGCAGGCCGCACCCAGGTCGCCGGTGTGGCCTGGGCGCAGCACAAGGGGATCGACGCGGTGGAGGTGCGCGTCGACGGCGGGCAGTGGCACCAGGCCAGGCTGGCCGCGGTGCCGGGGATCGACACGTGGCGGCAGTGGGTGTGGGACTGGGACGCCACACCCGGCAGCCACCGCATCGAGGCCCGCGCCACCGACGCCACCGGCTACACGCAGACCGCGGTCCCGGTGCCGCCCGAGCCCAACGGCGCCACCGGGTATCCGATGATCACCGTGTCGGTGCAGTAACAGGCGCCCATAACAGCAACTGGTCGCGGATCTGCCCAGACAGGTAGGCGCTGAGCCAGCGGCCCAGCTCATCCAGGACGTGCCGTCGCTGCGGTGCGGGCGCGGGCGCCTGCCCGGGCAGCCCGCCCTCCAGAGTCAGCCAGGTGACGTGCTCGCCCAGCCGGGTGGTAGCCCGGCGGCTGGCCAGCGTCCCCGGAGTTCCCAGCGCCCCCAGGCCCCTCAGCGGGCGCAGGCCGCCGGTGCCGCCCGGCCCATGGCCCGGCGTGGCTGGGCACATGACCAGGACCGGGCAGGCGATCTCGAGCCCGCGGCCCAGCCTGCGCTGGGCTCCCGACAGCAGCGGCGGCGGACGGTCGGCGGCACCGTTCGCCCGCACCGCCCGTGCCCTGGCCCGCCACCGCCGCCCGGTGTGCAGCTCCGGGTTGGCGAGGACGAGGGCGTCCGCGGGCCGGCTGCCACGTCGTGCGTGGCACCACAGCGCGGCGACGAGGGCGCCTGCCGCGTGCCCTGATACCACGACGGTCTGGATGGCGTCGGCGGCGCGCACGTGGGTAACGGCGGCGTCCAGGCGGGCGAAGCACTCCCCCAGTGCGCCCGCCGCGCGGCCCGTGTCCGGCGCCCCCGGCCCGCCGCCGCCCGGGGCGCGCAGGTCGGCCGCATAGAAGTGGAACCCGCGGTCGGTGTACCAGCCGGCCAGATCGGGCGGCACGAAGGAGTCGTCAAGGCAGTTCACGTATACCACGGCCCGGTTGCTCGGCCGGGTGGGGCAGCGCCGCAGGATAGCCATCCCGTTCCCGTTCGCGTCACCTGTGGTCCCCGCGATCAGCAGCGGCACGGTCTGGTAACCCTCGACCTGCCGGTTCGGCCCCGCTGGCCGGCCCGGCCCGTCGTGCTCCGTGGTCAGACCCATGACCCCCCCGGTCCTGGTCGCTCCGGGACGCCATCGCGTCAGCCCTGCCATGCAGGTCCCTCCGGGGGTTAATTCCGCCCAGCACGCAGGGTGTTATCGAAGTCTGACACCGATACCGCGCTCAATCAGGGAGAACACGCCACGTTTCGGCTCGCCGTAATCTTCAGGCATGGCGGAAGATGCGGGCGAGTTTATCGAGACGGAACGGAAATACGAGGCGGCAGCCGATTTCGCCCTGCCCGACCTGGCCGGGCTGGACGGCGTCGCGGCGATCACGGGCCCGCGGACGTACCGGCTGCGGGCCGTCTACTTCGACACCCCGGACTACGGCCTGGCAGCGGCCCGGATCACGCTGCGGCGGAGAACGGGCGGCACGGACGCCGGATGGCACCTCAAGCTGCCGGTCGGCACAGACAGCCGGCGTGAGGTGCACGCGCCGCTCGGACGCGGCGCCTACGCCGTCCCACCGCGGCTGGCTGAGCTGGTGGCCGGGTGGAGCAACGGGCAGACGCTCGTTCCCATCGCGCTGCTGGCGACGACCCGCCGGCTCCGGCACCTGGCCGCCCCGGACGGCCAGGTGCTCGCCGAGATCGCCGACGACCTGGTAAGTGGCTCACTGCCCGGGCCGGCCCCGGCCAGCCCAGCGCACCCGGGTGGCGACACCGGGCTGCGCGGTCCCGGCACGCCGGAGTGGCGGGAGGTGTCCCGCTGGCGGGAAGTCGAGGTGGAACTGGTCGCGGGATCGCGTGAGCTGCTCGCCTCGGCCGGCGACCTGCTGATCCGCGCCGGTGCGGTGCCGTCCGCCGCCGCGTCGAAGCTCAGCCGGCTGCTCGCGTCCGCCCCCGGTGGCAGGCTCAGAGAATAGTCAGAGCCACCTCCAAGGTCGTGCAGATACCGTGCGCCCACACTCCAGGGACAGCGACGTAGAGGGGCACCTGCCATGAACCCGAGCAACCGGGACGTGCTGTCGGCGGTGGTGGCACGGCGGCGCGGCCGGGCACGGCTGCGCTCGGCCACCGTGGCACTGGGTGCCACGAGCCTGGTCGCCGCCGGTGCCGTGGCCTACGCCCTGCCCGGCGGGCTGACCCATACGACCACCGGCATATCGGCGGGCGGTACCGCGGCCACCGCGGGGAGCGCGACCGCCGCGCACGCCACGTCCGGCGGCTCCGCCGTCGCCACCACGACGAAGGGCTCCCCCGGCATCGCGTCGGCGCCCGCGTCAGCCTCCCGTTCCGGGCCGGGCCACGCAACGTCGGGAGGCTCCTGATGACCGCGGGCACCGCCGGGCAGATCACCCGGGAGGCGTCGGCCAGCTGGCGGGCCATCGGCACCGGGGTCCAGGTGGTTGTCACCGATGCCAGCCGGCTCACCGCGGCGCGCGCGATGCTGGAGGCCGATCTGGCCGCCGTCGACCTGGCGTGCAGCAGGTTCCGGCCGGACTCGGAGATCGTCGCCCTGGACCGGCTGATGACCGGCGTCCCCGGCGGGACCGGGGCTGAGCCGGTGGAGATCAGCCCGCTGCTGGCGGAGGCGATCGCGGTGGCGCTGCGGGCGGCCCGTCTCACCGAAGGGGACGTCGACCCGACCGTGGGTGCCGCCATGAACGCCGTGGGTTACGATCGCGACTTCTCCCTGGTCCAGCGCGAGGGCCCGGCGGTCAAGCTGACCGTCCGGACCATTCCCGGCTGGCGCCAGGTGGAGCTCGACGAGCCGGCGCGCCGGCTCCAGATCCCGCCGGGGGTCCGGCTCGACCTGGGCGCCACAGCCAAGGCCTGGGCGGCCGACCGCTCGGCCGCCCGGATCTCCGCCGGTCTCGGTTGCGGGGTGCTGGTGAGCCTGGGCGGGGACATCGCCGTGCGCGGCGAGCCGCCGGCCGGCGGCTGGCGGATCCGGGTGCAGGACATCAGCGGCAGCCCCGGCGACCCGCCGACCGGGCCGTCGGCGGTCGTGGCCATCCACAACGGCGGCCTGGCCACTTCCAGCACAGCGGCGCGGCGCTGGCGGAGGGGCGGCGACCTGCTGCACCACATTCTCGACCCGCGCACCGGGCTGCCGGCCGCGCCGATCTGGCGGACGGTCTCGGTGTCGGCGGCAAGCTGCACCGACGCCAACATCGCCAGCACGGCCGCGATCATCCGGGGCCGCGCGGCACCGGCCTGGCTCACCGGCCTCGGCCTGCCGGCCCGCCTGGTCGACGAGGCTGGCCGTGTGCGCACGGTCGGCGGCTGGCCCCCGGAAGACCAGCAGTCCGGGGAAGTCGGCCAGCCCCAAGAAGACCGGTCCCGGGAAGCCGGCCAGCCGCCGGAAGGCCACCGGTCCTGGGCTGTCGGCCGACCCCGCGAAGACCACCGGCACCGAGAACGCGGCCGACGCGTGGAAACAGGTGACGCTCCATGAACCAGCGGCGGGATCTCGCCTCGGCGGTCGGAGAGCGCGAGCGCAGCCGGCGACGGATGCGCCGGGTCACCGTCACGGTGGGGGCAGCCTCTCTGGCCACAGCGGGTGTCGTCGCCTACTACCTGCCGCGCCCGGCACAGGTGACGGCAACCGATGGGACCGTCCCCCCGGCACCGGCCGCGACGCAGCCCTCGACGGCAACCCGGCACGCGGGCGACGACGGTGGGAGCGAAGGGATCACGGCGCCCGGCGACACGGCCAGCCAGGCTCCAGCGCACGCCACCTCCGGCGGCTCCTGACACCGACCGTCTCCGCACATGGTCACGGAGTCGTCTCAGCCCTGTGAAATGCCGGGATTCGTGATCATGATTGGCGGCGAGTCCGTGACTCAGCTGGCCGAGCCGACCTCCGACCTGCCTCTCCGGTGGCCCGGCCTGGTCAGCTGACTTCCCGTCGGCTCCCCTGGCCCGCGGCGCTGGCATCCTGCCCGGCTGCGTCGGCCACGGGCCGAAGGCGCTGAGCCGCCGCCTGCCCGGCGTGCCCGGCCTGCCCCGCCACAACGGCGCTCTGGTACCGCCAGAACTGCGGGATCGCCCAGCACGTGACGACCGCGGTCGCCACGCTGAGCAGGCCGCCGGACCAGGCGGCGGCCTGTGGCCCCGCGACATCGGCGACCACGCCCGACTCGGCATCACCAAGCCGTGGCCCGCCCGTCAGGCCGGCGAACACCAGGCTGTTGACCCGTCCCTGCAGCGCGTCCGGGGTGGACTGCTGCACGATGATCATCCGGAATACCGATGACACGACGTCGGCGGCACCGGCCAGGACGAGCAGCGCCAGCGCCGCGGGCAGCCAGGACACCAGACCGAAGCCGGTGATCGCGAGGCCCCAGGCCACGACGCAGAACGCCACCGCCCGGCCGACCCGCCGGACCCGGCCGACATGGCCGGTGAGCAGTGAACCGATCAGGGCTCCCAGCCCGGGCGCCGCGTTCAGGTATCCGACCGTGGTGGCGCCCCCGTGGTACACCGTCGCCGCGAGCGCCGGGAACAGCGCACGGGGCATCCCGAACACCATGGCACCCAGGTCGATGAGGAACGCCCCGGCCAGCGGCCGGCTGGCCCGCAGGTACCGCACCCCGCCGATCAGGGAGGCGAGCCCGGCCCGCTCCCCCCGCCCGCCGGGCGAAGCGCCGGAAGCCTGGCCACGGTGATGAACGCCACGCCGAAGGAGGCGACGTTCAGCCAGGAGACGAGCGCGAATCCGGCGTGGGCGATGAGCACACCGGCGGCGGCGGGGCCGACGACCAGGGTCGCCTGGAATCCGGCCGACTGGACAGACAGGGCGGCGGCCAGATCGGCCGGGGGCACCAGCCGCAGCGACGCGCGCCGGGCGGCCCAGTCCACGCTCTGGAAGGCTGCGGACTCGGCCGTGCAGACGAACATCGGCCAGAGCAGGGGATGCCCGAGCATCGCGTTGATGGCCAGCCCGGCGCAGCCGGCCGCCAGCAGCACCTGGGTGACGAGCATGACCTTGCGCCGGTCCCAGGCGTCCACTGCCCGGCCGCCGAGCACCGATCCGGCCAGCAGCGGCACCAGCTGCCCGAGGCTCACCAGTCCCACCATGGCGGTCGAGCCGGTCAGCCGGTAGGTCTGGTAGCCGACCGCCACCACGGTCAGCTGGCTGCCCACGGAGGCGACCACCTGACCGGTCCACAGCCGCCGGAACCCGGGGTGCCGGCGCAGCGGGCCGGTGTCCACGAGCACCCCGCCCACGTGGCTGCGCACGCGTGCGAGTGGGGCGGACATGCGGCCTCCGGCGGGGACGGTTATCTGGCGCATCCTGCCAGGGCCAGCCGTCCCGGGGCCAACCGAACCGTTCAGAGGCAATTGAGAGACGCATGAGAGGAACCGTTGTGCTGGGCCGGCCAAGCTCGCAGGCGACATCGGATCAACCGTGGAGCACGCGATGACCGCGATCACCTCGAGCACCGCGCTCTGGTATGCCAGCCGCGCCACGGGGGTAGTCAGCCTGCTGCTGCTGTCCCTGGTGGTGCTGCTGGGCATCCTCGTCAACCGGCAGGGCCGGCTGCCGGGGCTGCCGTCCTTCGCGGTCACCGGACTGCACCGGAGCCTGTCCCTGCTGTCGGTTCTGTTCATCGCGGTGCACGTGACGACCGCGATCATCGACCCCTTTGTGAGCATTGGGCTGGCGGCCGTGGTGATCCCGTTCATCTCTCCCTACGAGCCGTTCTGGCTCGGGCTGGGCGCTGTGGCGCTCGACCTGATCGTCGCGCTCATCCTCACGAGCCTGGCGCGGGCGCACATTTCCCGGCGGGTCTGGCGGGGCATCCACTGGATGGCGTACGCCGCCTGGCCGGTGGCGCTTGTGCACGGCTACGGGTCCAGCCCCGACATGCGCAGCGGCGGGCTGTGGCTGCTGACGATTGGCTGCACGCTGGCCGTCGGCGCCGTGGGCCTCTGGCGGTTGGCGGGCACGGCCAGGGAGGTGCCGCGGGCCGAGCGAGCCGCCGCCGCGCTGGCGAGCGTCCGGCGGCCCGCCGGGCCCACCAGGCGAGCCGAGCCCGGCCAGGCGGTGGCGCCCAGCTCCGGCAGGATGGCTCACCAGGTCCGCGCCGGTAATGGCGGAGCCCGATGACACAGAACGCCACGCTGCCCCCGCCTGGCCCGGGCCGTCAGGCCGACCAGGATGCCCCGCCGCTGATGACGAACCGCTGGCGTGACAGCCACCCCGGTGTCCTGCCCAGGCTGATGCCGGCACCAGGGCCGGCCCCGGTCGATCTCGAGACACACCTGGAGCGCTTCGGTGCGCCGCCCTACCGGGGCGCGCCGCGCAGGCTCATCGGCGAAGTGGAGGCGGCTGGCCTGACCGGCCGGGGCGGCGCCGCCTTCCCCACCTACCGCAAGCTGGCCGCGATGGCCGCCGGTCACGGGCCTGCGCCGGTGGTGGTTGGCAACGGTGCCGAGGGCGAGCCCGCGAGCAGCAAAGACAAGGCACTGCTATGGTTCTCCCCGCACCTGGTCCTCGACGGGCTGCAGCTCGCCGCCGAGGCGGTTGGCTCAGTGACGGTCGGCCTGTACGTCCACCGCAGCCTGCGGCTGTACGGCAGCCTGGAGGCAGCGATCGCGGAACGGGCCGTGGCCGGCCTCGACGCCGTCCAGGTGGAGCTGATCGACGCGCCGCCGCGCTTCCTGGCCGGTGAAGAGTCGGCGCTGGCGAGCAGGGCATCCGGCGGTTCGGCGCTGCCGCGCTTCAAGCCACCCCGCGCCTCACAGCGCGGGGTGGCGGGCCGGCGCACCCTGGTCCAGAACGTCGAGACGCTGGCGCACCTGGCCCTCATCGCCCGCTACGGCGCCGCGTGGTTCCGCTCGGCCGGCACCCCGGATGAGCCCGGGAGCATGCTGGCCACGCTGCATCAGGCCGACGGCCAGATGGGCGTGGTGGAGACGACGCTGGGAACCCCGATCGCCGACCTCCTCCGGCTTCCGGCGCAGGCCGTGCTGGTCGGCGGCTATCACGGCGCGTGGCTGCCGGCCGCGCAGGCGGAGCGGCTGCCCCTCGCCAACGCGGCGCTTCGCCCACTCGGGGCGGCCGTCGGGGCCGGTGTGCTGGCGGCCCTGCCCCGGGACCGGTGCGGCATCGCCGAGACCGCGCGGGTGGTCCGGTATCTCGCGCTGGAGTCGGCCGGCCAGTGCGGGCCGTGCTTCAACGGCCTGCCACGCGTGGCGGGCGCCCTGGAGGAGCTGGCGCGCCCCGGGCCCGACCCGCGGGCCCGGGCCGACCTCGAACGCTGGTCGGGCCTGGTAGCTGGGCGCGGTGCCTGCCATCACCCGGACGGTACGGTCAGGTTTGTCCGCAGCGCCCTGTGGGTGTTCGCGGACGAGATGGGCCATCACGCGCGGGGGCACTGCACCGGCACCAGCGGCCGGCCGTTCCTGCCCCTGCCGGCGGAAACGCCCCTCGACGACGCGGACTGGAGCTGACCATGGGAAAGCAGCTGCGGGTCAACCCGATCGCATGTGCCGGCCACGGGCTGTGCGCGGAACTCCTGCCCGAGATCATCACGCTCGACGAGTGGGGCTACCCGATCCTGTCCGGTGAGCCGGTCCCCCGCGGGCTCGAGCGGCATGCCCTGCGGGCGGTTACCGACTGCCCCGCCCTGGCGCTGATCCTGGCCGATGTGCCCTGAGACGCCCCTGCAGTCCGCAGAGCGGGTACAGAGGAAAGGCATACTTCCCGTAGAGGTACACCGACGATGCTGGATCGGTGGTGAACAACATGCAGGCCCAGCAGCCCATGACCCCGGCGGCCCCGGCCAGGGCGCGGCGACCCCAGCTCGAGCGCCCCGACGGCACCCCGATCCGGGTGCTGGTGGTGGACGACGAGCCGAGCCTGGCCGAGCTGCTCGCCAGTGTGCTGCGTTACGAGGGATGGGAGATCCGCACCGCCGGCGACGGCGCGAGCGCCGTGCGGGCGGCACGGGACTTCCGGCCCGACGCGGTCGTGCTGGACATCATGCTTCCCGATTTCGACGGCCTGGAGGTCCTGCGCCGCGTGCGGGCCGAGATCCCGCACGTGTGCGTGCTGTTCCTGACCGCGCGTGATGCGGTTGAGGACCGGGTGGCCGGTATCACCGCGGGCGGGGACGACTACGTGACGAAGCCGTTCAGCCTGGAAGAAGTGCTGGCGCGGCTGCGCGGGCTGCTGCGCCGGGCGGGGATCACGCGTTCCCGCAGCGACACCGAACTCGTCGTCGGCGACCTGATTATGGACGAGGATGCCCGCGAGGTCCGGCGTGGCGGGGAGCCGATCGAGCTGACCGCCACCGAGTTCGAGCTGCTGCGCTTCCTCATGCGCAACCCGCGCCGGGTGCTGTCCAAGGCCCAGATCCTCGACCGGGTCTGGAACTACGACTTCGGCGGGCAGGCCCACGTGGTCGAGCTCTACATCAGCTACCTGCGGAAGAAGATCGACGCCGGCCGGGAGCCCTTGATCCATACCGTCCGCGGCGTCGGATACGTGCTCAAGCCGGCCAGCTGATGAGCCAGCACGACGGCAGCCGTGGCGGGACGCGGATATCCGGCATGGCCCGCTGGCTGGCCGGGCGCACCCTGCGGGGCCGGCTCATCGCCGGCCTGGTCGCGCTGCTCGCGGTGGCGTGTGCCGTGGTGGGGATCGTCACCTACCTGGTGACGCAAAGCACGCTCATCAACCAGATGGACGGCCAGCTTGCGGCCGCGGGCGGACGGTATGCCCAGTGCATGGAGACGAATGACCACATTGAGCAGGCACAAGAGGAGGGAAGGCCGCCGCCGGCGGGCCCGCACGGGGCCCCGGCGGCGATACAGGACTGCAGCAGGATCCCCGGCCAGTCGCCGGGCACGTTCGGCGCCCGGATCAAGAACGGGGTCGTCACCGCACAGGGCGTCGCCCTGGGCGAGTCTCATCTGTCGGCCGCCGACCAGGCCGCGCTGGCCGGCCTGCCGCCGGACCACCGCTTCTACACCACGGATCTCGCCTCCCTGCACGGGGACTACCGGCTGACCGCGGTGCCCGGCCGCGACGGGGACGTGCTCGTCACCGGCCTCCCACTCGCCGCCCTGGAATCGACCATGCGCAAGGTCGAGTTCGCCGAGCTCGCGATCTTCGCGGCCGCCCTGCTGTTGACCGGGATCATCGGGACCGCCTTCGTGCGGCTGTCGCTGCGGCCGCTGCGCCGGGTGGCTGCGACCGCCACCCGGGTCACCGAACTCCCGCTGGCGAGCGGCGAAGTCAAGCTGCCCGAACGGGTACCCGGCGCCGACCCCAGGACCGAGGTCGGCCAGGTCGGCGCCGCCTTCAACCGCATGCTCGGGCACGTCGAGTCGGCCCTGACCCGGCGGGCCGCCAGCGAGGCACGGCTGCGCGGGTTCGCGGCCGACGCCAGCCACGAGCTGCGGACACCGCTGGCGGCCATCCGTGGCTACGCGGAACTGGCGCGCCGTCATCCTGGCCCGGTCCCCGGCGACATCGCGCACGCACTGAACCGGGTCGAATCTGAGTCGGCACGGATGAGCCTGCTGGTGGACGAGCTGCTGCTGCTCGCCCAGCTCGACGCCGGCCGCCCACTGGCGAGTGAGCCCGTCGACCTGACCCGGCTGGCGATTGATGCGGCCGGCGACGCCCGGGCGGCCGCCCCCGATCACAAGTGGCAGCTCCAACTCCCCGACGAGCCGGTCCTGGTACGCGGCGACGAGTACCGGCTGCGGCAGGTAATCGGCAACCTGATGAGCAACGCGGCCAGCCACACCCCGCCCGGGACGACGGTCACGGTGGCGCTCGACGAGCAGGGCCCGGACGCGTCCAGCGTGGTGCTGAGCGTCACCGACGACGGGCCGGGCATCCCCGCCGACCTTCAGGCGGGCCTGTTCGAGCGGTTCGTCCGGGGCGACTCCTCCCGGTCGCACGCCACGGGCAGCACCGGGCTGGGCCTGGCGATCGTCGACGCGGTTACCGCGGCGCACGGGGGCAGCGTCGGCGTGACCAGCCAGCCGGGCCGGACCAGCTTCGTCATCACGCTGCCCCGCCTGGACGGGCCGCTAAGCGCCCGCTCCGAGCGGCCCTAGCGGCCGGCCCCGCCCGACCACCCCGGCCCGCGAACCGACGGGGCCGCCCCGCGGCCCGCCTGAGCCACCGCGGCTGCACTCACCGGAGCCACCGTCGGTCAGCCGCCGGAGCCACGGCCGTTTGGCCCGCCGTGGCCGTCTGTGTGCCCCCGGATCCGCCTTCCGGTTCCGCAGAGTGGACAGCGGAGTCCTCTATACCTAGTATTGCTAGGCATGCAAGCGGAGAAGCTCAAGGGCCACCTCGATCTGCTGCTGCTGTCGGTGCTCAGCCGGGGCCCCGGCCACGGCTATGAGGTCATCACCCGGCTGAAGGTGCACAGCGACGGGGCATTCGAACTGCCGGAGGGCACCATATACCCCGCGCTGCACCGGCTGGAGAGCGCGGGCCTGCTCGCGAGCAAATGGGACATCGTGGCAGGCCGGCGGCGCCGGATCTACCACCTCACGCTGGCAGGTGAGGCGGCCCTGGCCGACCAGGCAGCGCAGTGGCGGGAGTTCAGCGGATCGATGAGCCGGGTGCTCGGGGCTTCGACTACTGGGCTGGCGGCCAGGGCGGGGCTGGCGGCTAGGACCGGGCTGGCGGGAGGCACGGCATGACCAACGACACCGCGGACGCCCCCGGCGATCTGATCGAGGACTACCTGGACCGGCTGCTGGTCTCGCTCAGGGGCAGCCCTCGCCAGGTGCGGCACACCCTGGCCGAGGTCGAGGCACACCTGCGCGACGCCGTGGCCGAGGGCATCGCCGCCGGGCTGCCGGAAGAGACGGCTCAGGCGCAGGCGCTGGAGCGGATCGGCCCCGTACACGCCGTGACCGGCCGCCCGGCTGTCGTCAGCCGCCCGTCGCGCGCCCTGCTGCGCATCACACTGACCTGCGCCCTGGTCGGCGGGGCCGGGCTGGCCGCCATCGGCGGGGCCGGGCTGGTAGGCCGGCTGCTCCAGGCGCTGAAGGGCAACCTGTTCATGACGACTCCCTTCTCGCCGGGCACCTACACGCGGGCGGACTGCGCCCGCTGGCTGGCGGGCAATCCTGGTACCAGGTCCTGTGTCACCGCCATGCTCGCGGACCACGCCTTCGACTACCTGCTCCCGGCCACGGCCTGCGGCCTGCTCGGGCTGCTCGGGCTTGGCGCGTACCTGCTCCTGCGCCGCCGCTGGAGCGACCGCGCGACCATGACCGCACTGCCGGTCGGTACGGCGGAGTTTCTGGGCGCCACCCTCGCGGGAATCGCTGCGGTGTTCTTCCTCGCCCTGGTGGTCGACCTCGAGACGGTGCAGCACGGCGTCGGGGTCGGGGAGCCGCTGAGTCTGGGCATTGCCGCCGCAGTGACTGCGGTGGCCTTCGGGCTCGCGTTCCGGCACTGCCTGCGAATGGCACGCTTGCGCGCGGCGTAACAGCCCGGCCGCCGCCTGTCCCGATCGCAGAAGAGGGCCCCAGCGACCGGAGAGGCAGGGCCCACCAGTCGGGGAAGGAAGCCCCCCGTCGCGCAAGCAGGCTCATAGGTGGCGCAGAAGTTCTGCCAAGTGCCCTGAGAATCCCGTTGGACATGCTGACGGTGACCGGCAGGACAGCTGCCGGCCGATTCGAAGGAGACACTCCCCCATGACTCCCTTGGTCTGGGCAAGTCTTGCTCTCACCGCGCTGTTCTTCGGGGCCTGGTACGCAATCCCCATGTGGATGACGTTCAAGCGCCCACAGCGGCCTCCGGATTTCGCTGAGGCCAGGGCCTACCTCCGGGCCAAGGCGGCTCTGGGCAACGGTGAGAGCGTCATCATCGTCCCGGCCGCTGGGACGACGGCCACCCGCCTGCACATGACCGCCACCCGCGCGATCGTGCCGGGCCGCCACCACGCGGGGGCCGGACTGGCCCCCGGGCGCAGTCACCCGGTGGAACCACACGACGGCACGCGCATCTCCGCCTGAACAGTGCTCGTCCGCCTGAATGGTGCTCGCCGGGTCGTCAGCTTCACCGGCGCCGGGCGAGCATCGACCGCTTCGCGCCCCGCCCGCCGCCGGGAATGTCGCGGGTGTCGAGGACCTCGAAATCCGCGTGCAGCAGCGAAGCGGGCTCGCGGTCGCCCAGGCACCATTGCGGGCAGAGACCGGGGCGGGTCCGCCGCGCCGCGGCCGTGAACGCTTCCCAGCCGAGCAGGCCACCCGGCGCCACGGCGGTCATCGCGGTGGCGAAAGCCGCCTGGTCCCAGTAGCCGGTGCACAGCACCAGCGCGTAGTGGGCTCCCGCCGGGCGCCACTCCCGCAGGTCGGCCTGCACCAGGGTGATCCGGTCGTGAAGCCGCCGACGCCCGGCCTCGGCGCCAAGCAGACTCAGGGCGACGTCCGAGATGTCCACCGCTGTGACCTGGCGCCCAGCGGCCGCGGCCAGCAGCGCCGCCCCCGACGGCCCGCTGGCCAGGTCCGCCACCGGCCCGTCCGGCGGCGGAACCGACAGCGCCAGGACGGCGAGCGGATGGGGAACGAACGAGGCGCCGGAACTCTCCGTGTACCGCGCATTCCAGCGCAGCCGGTCCGGGTGACCGGCCAGCTCCTCACCTGGCTCTCGCACGCCAGCCCACGCTACCGGCAGGCGACCCAGGGTGCCGATTGATCTCAGGCAGGGGGCTCCGGCCCGGCCTCCAGCGGCGGTGACGGCGCGGCCGGGCTGGGCTCACTGACCGGTGCGATCGTCTCCGCGATGCGCCTGAGCAGCGACCGCGCCGTGGCGGACGCCACCCGGTGCAGCAAGACCCGGTCCAGCCCCTCACCGGCAGCGGCGAACGGCGACCGGTACGCACCGGCCAGCGCGAGCTGGGACCGGTTCTCACCGGCCGCGATCAGAATGATGTTCGCGTCCAGCACCGGGAACAGGCGGCCCATGACTCCGGTGGCCTCCCAGCGCAGGCTCAGCGTCACGCTGCCGTCGCGCTCCACCGGTTCCAGCAGCAGTACCCTGACCAGCTTGGACGCACCGGGCATGTCACCGAACGGCCCCACTCTGACCAGGCCGGCCAGTCCTTCGGCGTAGGCCCCGTCGGAGGCGTCACTGAGCCAGCCACCATGGGTCAGGCGCGCCAGTCCCGCGCGTGCCTCGGGGTAGGAGACACCGAGCAGGATCTCATGGCCAACGAACATGGGTTCTTTGATGCCACCTCAGCGGGCCCGGCGGGGAGGGACCATGGTCCCTTGCCGGCAGACGTTCGTCATGACGTCACGTCACCCCTGGTCACAGCCGAGGCGGCGGCCGGGCGGCCCCGGCTGCGTGATCAGGGCTTCGCGGGCCTGCTTCCGCGGGAGTACTGGTTGGCGGGCCTGCTTCCCCGGGTACTGCTGGCAGCAGCCTGGCCGCACATGTCCACGGCCTGCTCGGCCGCGCCGATGACGCCGGGCGCATAGTGTCCTTATCTACAAAGTGCCGCTGGCCACGCCGGTTTCGTGGCCAGCCCGCGGCCAGGCGCGGGACTACGGGAGGCTTCACATGGGCAGGAGCGCACGATGACGGCGCCGGGAGCGTTCGCCGATGTGGACGCGCTGCGTGCGTGCTGGCACCCGGTGGCGTTCGGCGGCAACCTCGCCGACCGGCCCGCGCACACCGACCTGCTCGGCGAGCCGATTGTCCTGTGGCGGGGCCCGGACGGGGAGCCGCGCGCCAACTCGGACCTGTGCGTGCACCGGGGAACGGCGCTCTCGCTGGGCTGGATCAACGGGGACGAGCTTGTCTGCCCCTACCACGGCTGGCGCTACCGGGCCGACGGCCGCTGCGTGGCCATTCCCCAGCTCGAAGACCCGTCGCGGGTGCCGGCCAAGGCGCGGATCGGCGCGTTCGGCTGCCAGGAACGGTATGGCCTGATCTGGGTGGCCCTGGCGGAACCGCGCTGGCCCCTGCCCGAAGTGCCCGAACTGGAAGACGGCGGGTGGACGGTGGTGACGGCCGGCCCCTACCGCTGGCGCTGCGACGCCGCCCGCCAGGTGGAGAACTTCACCGACTTCGGGCACTTCCCGTGGGTGCACCCGGGTTTGCTGGGCGACCTGGACCGGCCTGTGGTCCCCCGGCATGAGGTCCGCACCGAGGGGAACGTGCTGCACTACACGATCGTCAGGCCGGAGGCCCCGAACACGGACGACTTCCCGGTCTTCGCCAACGAGCAGGCCGGGCCACCGGAACGCCGCAGCCGCTACGAGCTGCACCTGCCCTATACCATCGTGCTCCGCCTCGGCTGGGGCGGTGAGCGCGGCATGGTGTACTTCTTCGCCTCCCAGCCGGTCACGGCCGACAGCTGCACCGGGTACGTGCTCATCGGGCGCAACTACAACACCGACCAGCCCGGGCGGGTGCTGCAGGAGTTCGAGGACACGATCTTCGGCCAGGACCAGGTGGTCGTCGAGTCGCAGCGGCCCGAGCGCGTGCCGTTCGACCTCGCCGCCGAACTGCACCTGAAGTTCGACGCGGTGGCGGTCGCCTACCGCAAGGCAATGCGCCGGCTCGGCCTGGCGACCAGCGACTCCATCGGCCACGTCGCGGGCACCCCGCCGCCGTGAAGCCGTCAGCTCATCGCGGTGGTCGGCACCCTGCCGATGCTGCAGGCACTTGGGGCCCAGCCACACCAGCGCGGTCGTGACGGCACCCCGCTGCCTATCATCGGGCGAGAGGGGAGACACCATGGACAGCGGCCTCATCACCCACGCGGACAAGGTGCTGTTTAGCGAGCGGGGCGAGACCAAGGGCGACCTTGCCGACTACTACCTGCAGGTCGCGGAGCCGCTGATGCGGACGATGGGCGGCCGGCCGGTGTTGCTCCAGCGGTTCCCCGAGGGCGCAACCGGCCCCTCCTTCTTCCAGAAACGGGTGCCCAAGAACATCCCCGGCTGGCTGCAGACCACCACGGTGGCGACGCCGAACGGCACCACCTCACAGGCGCTGGTCGCGGCCGACATCGACCACGTGCTGTGGGCGGTGAACCTCGGCTGCCTGGGCTTCCACGTTTGGCCGTACCTCGCCGACGACCCCGTCCACGCCGACGAGCTCCGCCTGGACCTCGACCCGACCCCCGGCGTGGACTTCACTCACATCCGCCAGGCCGCCCACGAACTGCGGCGCCTGCTTGCCGAGGCCGGCGTCACCGGCTATCCGAAGACGACCGGCAACCGGGGCCTGCACGTGTACGCGCGCCTGGAGCCGCGCTGGGACTCCTATCAGGTGCGCGCCGCCGCCGTCGCCATCGCCCGTGAGCTGGAACGGCGCAGGCCCGACCTCATCACGGCCGCGTGGTGGAAGGAAGAACGCGGCCAGCGGGTGTTCGTCGACTTCAACCAGAACGCGCCGCACAAGACGGTCTTCGGCGCGTGGTCGGTCCGTGCCCGTCCCGGAGCGCAGGTGTCCACCCCGGTCGCCTGGGCGGAAATCGACGACATCCACCCCGACCAGTTCACGATCGCATCCCTGCCGGCCCGGCTCGCGGCCGCCGGTGACCCATGGCTGGACATGAACGACCACCCGCAGTCGCTGGAGCCGCTGCTGGCGATGAGCGAGCGGGACCGTGCCCAGGGACTGCTCGACGCGCCATGGCCGCCGGTCTACCCGAAGCAGCCGGGCGAGCCGCCGCGCGTCGCGCCGAGCCGCGCGAAGAAGTCCTGACCAGGCTCAGCCCTGCCGGGCCGGGCCCTGCCGTACCAGCCGCCACCAGGCGAGGAGGGCGAAGAGCGCACCCAGGGCGGCCAGGGCGACCATGTTCATCAGCCACTGGCGCCCGGTGTGGTCCCACAGGTGGTCGACGGGGTTCCCCGGCGTTGGCGGGAAGATCGTGTTGAGGCTCGAGGTCGAGGCGGTCAGCGCGTACCCCCAGCGGGATGGCGACAGCCACGCGACCTGTTCCAGTCCCACCTTGCCGGCGATCGGGAACACCCCGCCGGTGAGGATGACCTCGACCACCACCACGACCATCAGGATCGGCATGGTCTTCTCGGACGTGTTGACGGATGCCGAGATGAACAGGCCCAGCGCCATGGACACGATGGCGAGCAGGGCCAGCGCAATGATCAGTTCCGCCAGCGGGAATCCACGGAGGAACGACCCGCTGGTCGGCAGCTTTCGGCCGATCAGGCCGATCAGCACCATGATCGCCGCCTGCACACCGCTGATGAACCCCAGCACGGTCAGTTTGGAGCCCAGGTAGGAGGCGGTGGAGAGGCCGGCTGCGCGTTCCCGGCCGTAAATGGAGCGTTCCTTCACCAGTTCCCGCACCGCGTTGAACGCCCCGGCGAAACACGCGCAGATGACGAGGATCAGCAGCAGCGATGAGGCGGCGTCGTTGACGGCAACCGTCTGCCCAGCGTGCCCGGTCGGCGTCGGACGTGCGGACGCGTGCCTGGTCGCACGCGCGGACGCGTGCGCGGTCGCAGATGCGGACGGGGTCGCCGACGCCTGGGCGGCAGGCTGCGCCGCCACCGCCTGCGGCGACGGGTGGGACGAGGCATGGTGGGTGGCGTTGCCACCCGGATGTTTAGTGTGCTGGACGGTCGGATGTACTTTCGGTGGTGGCGCCGGCCCGAGGCCGTACTTGGCCGGAATGGCGAGGATGACGAGGCCGAGCACGATCGGAGCGCCCGCCAGCAGCGCCAGGTAGACGCGGTCGGACGCGATCACCGCGAGGTAGCGCCGGCACAGCGTGCTGAACTGGGCCAGCCGGTTCTTGGACGGCGGGGGCGGCGGGGCCTGCCGCTGCGGGGCCACATGCCCGCGCCCGTCCGACTCCGCCATGACGTACTGCTGGTGCCAGGCGGAGCGCCGGTACTCCCCCGCCCAGTCGCGGTCGGGCTCGGCGTCGAACGCCTGGAATACCTCCGCCCAGCCCGGCTTGCCGAAGTGCTTCAGGCCGTCCTGCGGCGGGCCGAAGTAAGCGACCTTGCCGCCCGGCACGAGAACGAGCAGGCGATCGCAGATATCCAGGTTGGCGACGCTGTGCGTGACCACGATGACGGTGCGGCCATCGTTGGCAAGCCCGGCCATCATCTCCATGACCGACTTGTCCAGCCCTGGGTCCAGGCCGGAGGTCGGCTCGTCCAGGAACAGCAGCGACGGCTTGGTCATCAGCTCCAGCGCGACGTTGACCCGCTTCTGCTGGCCTCCGGACAGCCGGTCGGTGCGGGTTTCGGCATGCGGGGTGAGCGACAGCTCCGCGAGCACCTCGTCCACCCGCCGGTTGCGTTCGGCCTTGCTCGTGTCCCGAGGGAAACGCAATTCCGCTGCATAACGAAGCGCGCGGCGTGCTGTCAGCTGCGTATGGAGGATGTTTTCCTGCGGGACAAGGCCAATCCGGTGCCGCAGTTCCGCGTAGTGCGCGTACAGGTCGCGGTCGTCGTACAGGACGCTGCCACCGTTGGCGGGCCGCATGCCGGTCAGCGCCCCGAGCAGGGTGGACTTGCCGGCACCGCTCGGGCCGATGATTCCGAGCAGGCAGCGCTCACCCAGCGGGAAGCTGACGTGGTCGAGGAGGACCTTGCCGCCCGGCAGGGTGACGGTCAGGTCACGGGCGACGAGCGAGATGTCCCCGGTGTCGACGAACTCCTGCAGCTCCTGGCCGGAGAGGCGGAACGTGGAGGGCCCGATGCCGACGATGTCGCCTTCGGTCAGCGGCGCGGAGACCACACGCTGGCCGTTGACGAAGGTCCCGTTGTGACTGTCCAGGTCGACGATCTGGTACGTCTCGCCCACTTTGCGCAGCTCGGCGTGGTGCCGGGAGACACTCAGATCGGAGATGACCACGTCATTCTCCGGGGCGCGGCCGATCCGCAGCACCTTGGCCGGCAGCCGGCGGATCACGCTGGGCTCGCGGCGCGACGTCGACGTCATGCCCCCCGCCACGGCGGGCTTGGCGATAACAGTGGCGGGCCTCTGGAGCCCGGTGGAGCAGGTCATCACCGGCCCGTCGACCGGGTGCCCGAGCCGGATGGTCGTCTCCCCGTCGAGAGTGACCTGGTTCACCCGCCGCGACCCAACGTAGGTGCCGTTGGTGCTCCCGGCGTCCTCCAGCACCCAGGAGCCGCCGTCGAGCCTGAGGACCGCGTGCCGCCACGACACCCGGTCCTCGTTCACGACGATGTCGGAGGCCGGATCGCGGCCGATGGTGTAAGAAGGGCCTGCCGGCAGCGTGCGGTCAGACCCCTCGGCGCGCACGGCCAGCGGCGGCGCGGCGCTAGCGGATATTGGTGGCTCGGTCCCCATCTGCCAACTGTAGTGCGATTTTGCCTGGAGAAGAATGTCCTTTTTGGCATCCTCCCTGCCCTGAATGGCTGGGATTTCAGCCCACTGGCCTACGGGTATAGGTGAGCAGGCTGGGGTTCGCGGTTCACAGGCCTGCCCGGCGGCGGACCTCCCCGCGCAGTCACCGCATGCCCTGCGGCGATGTTGGTAGCCGCGTTCACATCAGCGTTGCCGGTGTATCGACAGCCAGTGCAAGCGAAGACCGCGCCCTCAGCGGGCCGATAGCAAGCTTGACCGCGGTGCGCCGGTTCGATCCGCGCCCAGCACCGACGAGTTTGCGCTGAAGAAGCTTCAACCGCCGCTGGCAGCCGACGGACAAGCGCGGGCAATACAGCATCTCGCCCAGTGGAGAGCGCCGCACTGACCGCGATACCCCGGTCCACGCCCACCACCTCGCCCGTCCCGGGTGCCTTGATGGGGGCGGGGATCGCGGCAAAGGCAACATGCCAGCGCCCGGCCCGGTCCAGCCTCACCCGGAACGACTTGGCTTGGGGAACCGGCCGGAACCGCACCCAGCCTGCGGTCTCATCGCCATTACGGCACGGTGACCCATCGACGGCCGGACGGGCTGCAGTTAACAGGTGTTGGCGAGGGCGCACCCATACTTGGAAATCCCGCGACGCCGGTACCTTTCCACCTGACGCCCGTATAGTCCTAGGCTTCCGTCACGATCTTGTGTGACTGGTCAGCCCGGCCGTACAACGGCACCAACAATGGGGAGTTAAAGCGGGAGGCACGGTGAGTGAGCAGACCCCCACGACACCCGGCGACTTCGGTGTGGGGTCCCACGTCGCCGGCTACCGGCTGGACGAGCAGATCGGCCGGGGCGGCATGGCTGTCGTCTACCGCGCGCACGACCCCCGGCTGGACCGGCGCGTCGCGCTGAAGATCCTCGCCCCCGAGCTCGCCCGTGACGAGGAGTTCCGGCTGCGGTTCATCAGGGAGTCACGGGCGGCGGCGGCGGTCGACCACCCCAACATCATCCCGATCTACCAGGCGGGCGAGGCCGATGGCGCCCTGTTCATCGCGATGCGCTTCGTCGACGGGCGGGACGTTCAGACGCTCGTCAACCAGCAGGACCCGCTGCCGACCGGCCGCGTCTGCGACATCGTCGATCAGGTGGCGTCGGCACTCGACGCCGCGCACGCGCACGGGCTGGTGCACCGCGACGTCAAGCCCGGCAACATGCTGCGGGAGGCGACATCCGGACGGGCCAATCCCGACCACATCTACCTGTCCGACTTCGGGCTCAGCAAGCAGTCGCTCCCCGGGGGCGTCTCGCTCACCTCGGAGGGCCAGTTCCTTGGCACGCTGAACTACGTCGCGCCGGAGCAGATCGAGGGCCGGCCGGTTGACGGGCGCACCGACGAGTACGCGCTCGCCTGCTCGGCGTTCGAGATGCTCGCCGGCCAGCCGCCGTTCCGGCGCGACGAGAGTCTCGCGATCATGTGGGCCCAGCTGTCCTCCACGCCGCCTTCGCTCACGGGCATCCGCCCGGACCTGCCCGCGGCCGTCGACGCGGTGATGCACAGGGCGCTGGCCAAGGCGCTTGACGACCGGTACGGCACCTGCCTGGAGTTCGCCGCCGCGCTGCGGCGAGCCTGCGGCCTCGGGCCGGGTGGCACCAGCCCGGGCCGGGCCGTGCCAGGCCACCGCGCGACCCGCGCGGTGCGGCCGGCGGACCTCGCCGCGGCCGCAGCTGCGGCCGCGGCCGGCGAGGCGGGTGGCCAGCCGCAGCGCGAGCCGACCGCCGCTGGCACGGCCGACACCGGCGTGGCTGGGGCTGGTTCGCCCACCACCTGCACGTCCGACACCGGCGTGGCCGGGACTGGTTCGGCCGGCGCCGGGCCGGGCGCCACCGGCGCGGCTGGGGCCGCGCGGGGCGACACCCGGATGGCCGATAGCGGCGTGGCTGGGGCCGGACGGGAGGGCGCCGGACGGGAGGGTGCCGGACCGGGCGGTGCCAGGCCAGGCGGAGGCGCGCCGACACAGCCCGGCCGCATCCAGGGTGCGGGGGCGACCAGGACGGGGCTGACCGATCCCGTGGCGGGCTTTGATCAGTTGTACCGGCCGCCAACAGCGCCACCGGGGCCCCCGGCGGCGCCGCCGCGACGCGGGTCCCGGCGCACGCTCGCCGCCATCGCCGCCGCCTGTGTCGTCCTGCTCGCCGCCGGCGGCGCCTACCTGCTGCTCGGCCGGGGAGGTGGCGGTGGCGGCGATGGGCACACCACGACCACCACCCGCGTCCTGGCGCCACCCGCGTGTACCACGAAGACCGCGCGGCTGGCGCCGCCGCTGAAGGTCCGCACCGGTTTCGTCCCGGTCAGCACCAAGCCCTTCGACGTGGTGGTCACCCCCAACCATTTCGGTTTCGTGTCCCACAAGGGCGGCTCACTGGTCGTCATGAAAACGGCCACGTTCGTGCCCTCCGCCCTGCAGACGGTCCCCCTTGCTGACTCCGAAGGTGAGGCGTTCACGCACGACCAGCAGTACCTGCTGGTCGCCGGCACGAGCGGGATGACGGTGTTTCGCGTCAGCGACCTCGAGTCGGGGGGCACGGCCCCCGTCGGGTCACTCAGCGCCCCCGGCGGGAAGGGCGCGCTCCAGGTTGTCCCGTCGCCGGACGACAAGTTCGCCTTCGTCGCCCTCCAGCACAGCGACACGGTCGCGGTGTTCGACCTGAAGCGGGCGCTCACGGCCGGTTTCGGTCCGGCCGACTTCGTGGGGACGATCCCCTTGCAGTCGGGCCCGACGGGCATGGCCGCCTCCCCCGATGGTCGCTACCTGTATGTGGTCAGCGGGCTTGCTGATGCCGCCGTCCAGTCCGGCATGGGGAAACTGACCGTGGTGGACATGCACAAGGCGACTGCTCATCCGAAATCGTCGGTACTCGCGACCGTCAATGCCGGCTGCGGGCCGGCCCGCGTCATCGCCTCCGCCGACGGCGAGCACGTGTGGGTGACCGCCGGAGGCGGCAACACGCTGGAGGCGTTCTCGGCCGCCAAGCTCCGCACGGACCCGGAGCACGCCCTGATCGCCAAGGTGCGCATGGGCCAGATCCCGCTGGGGCTGGCGTTCATCGACAACGGCAAGCGCATCGTGGTGGCCAACTCCAACCGCGACAACGTCAATGGCGCCGTCCCGGGCCTGGCGGTGATCGAGGTATCCAAGGCCCTGGCCGGCCAGGACGCGGTGGTCGGCACCATCAAGAGCGGGGCGGCGCCACGGCAGTTCGCCCTGGAGCCGAACGGAAAGACGCTGCTGGTCACCAACACCAAATCCGGCCAGGTAGAGGCGGTCAACGTTGGCCAGCTTCCCTGACCGGCGGCCGGGTGGGCGGGTGACCCGGCGGGGGCGCGGGCGACAGGTCACGAAACGAGACGACAATGCCATAGCATCTGCCCACCGGGGCGGACACGCCATAGCATCTGCCCATCGAGGCGGATACGAGCGCGGGGTGGCGGTGCCATGAGTAGCGGCTCGACCTTGAGGCTCCCCACCCCAGGCTTCCCCGAACCCCAGCGGCGGCGCCGCCGGTGGCCGTGGATCCTCCTCGCCGTCGTGCTCGTGCTGCTGGCACTGCTGGTCGTCCTCGACCGGGTCGCGGTCGCCTACGCCGAAAACCAGGCCGCCGACCAGATGAAGAGCCAGGGGTTCCCGACCAAGCCGAACGTGAGCATCGAGGGGTTCCCCTTCCTGACCCAGGTTGCCAGCAGGCGCCTCGACCACGTCCACATCACCGCCAGCCGCGTCAAGGAAGGCCCGGTCACGCTCAGCATGGCGGCCGACGCGACTGACGTCCTGCTGGACCCCGGCTTCCAGAGCGGCACAATCAGGCGCGTCACCGGCACCGGCCTGATCGGGTTCTCCGACCTGGCCTCGGCGGCGGGGGTGGCGGACGCACCCGGCCTCAAGATCTCGGCGGCCGGCGGGAACAAGGTGAAGCTGGACGTGAACGTACTGGGCCTGGACGCTTCGGCGACCGCCGCCATCAAGCAGACGGGCCCGGACACCTTCAGGGTCCACATCACCTCGACCGGCGGCCTCCCGGCGTCGCTGCTCGGATCGCTCCAGAACTTCACCATCCACATCCCCGACCTCCCGATGAACCTGAAGATTCAGAACGTGCGGGTGACCAGCAAGGGCGTGCTCATCCACGTGACCGGCAGCAACATCAAATTCAGCCAATAGGGCGTGGGGCGGATCCGGCGGGCCGCGGCGCGGGCGGTTCGGGTGGCCGAGCGCGGGCGGTTCCGACGGCCGCGGCATCGGCGGTTCGGGTGGCCGCGCGCGGGCGGGCGTCTACGCCAGCGCGAGCAGCGACAGCGCCAGCCGCGCCTGCCGGTGACCGACCAGGGCCTGCCAGGTCGCCTCGCTCCGGCAGAACCTCGTAAAGATGCGCCAGCCCTTCGCGGTGGCGAGGCCGGTGTGGAAGGCGCCGGGATGCCGCCTGAAGGCGGCGAGCAGGCGCCGGCCGGCGGCCATCTCCGGGATCAGTTCCTCTTCCAGCGCGGCCTCGTACCGGCCCAGGGCGTGCTCAGGATGCTCGCGACCGGTGGCTGCCTGCGCTGCCGCCGTCCCTGCCAGCATCCCGGAACGGAGCGCGAAGCTGATGCCCTCGCGCGTCCATGGCTCGAGCAGGCCGGCCGCGTCGCCGGCCGCGAGTACCCGCCCCCTGCGGACGGGGGAGCCGTCGCTGCGGCAGCGGGTCAGGTGCCCGGAATCCTGGCCCGGCTCGAAGGATGCGAGGCCGAGCCTGGCGGTGAAGTCGCGCAGGTAGCACCTGGTCCGCTCGCCCTGTCCGCGGGATGCGATCACGCCCACGGTGAGCCGGTCTCCCTTGGGGAACACCCAGCCGTAGGACCCGGGAATCGGCCCCCAGTCGAGCAGTATCCGCCCTCGCCACTGGTCGGCCAGCGGCGGCGGGACGGCGATCTCCAGTTCCAGGCCCAGATCTACCTGCTCGTACCGCACGCCCACATGGCCGGCACTGACGCCGGACGAGCCGTCGGCGCCGACCAGGACGCTGGCGCGCACGCTGGTCCCGTCGGCGAGCCTGGCGCAGGCGTGATCGCCGTCCTGGGTGATCCCGCGTACCGGGGACCGCTGCCGCACGGCGGCCCCCGCCGCCTCGGCCGCCCGGCGGAGCGCGTCGTCGAACTCCTCGCGCGTCACCATGGCGAGCAGAGGGTCGCGGTCCTCCCGGGTGAAGGCGCGCCGGCCGTCGAGGGTGACGGTCACGGCCCGGATCTGGTCGCGCGCGGGTACCGCGATGCTGTCGCCGGCCACGGCGAGCGAGGTGCCGATGAGGCCACCGCCACATGTCTTGTACCGGGGATGTTCCGCCCGCTCCAGCACGATCGTCCGGGCACCGCCCGCGGCGGCGGCGAGCGCTGCCGCCAGGCCCGCCGGTCCCGCGCCGATGATCGCTACGTCCCATTCCTGGTCTTCCGGCACAGGCGAAGCGTAGACGACCCGCCGGGTGCGGATCCCGCCCGCGGACCTCCCCCGCCACCCGCGGCCGGAATGGGCCGGGATGCGGATGGCGGCCGCAGGGCTCAGGATGCCGATATGCGCGTTATCGGGATTGACGGGTGCCGGAAGGGCTGGGTTGGCATTGTCGTTGACGACGGCCAGGTTGAGGCGCTGTTCTCGCGGCAGGTCGAGGGCCTGGTGGCCGACGCGGGCGCGGTGTCCGCGATTGCCATCGATATCCCGATCGGGCTGCCGGATCAGGGCGTCCGGGAAGCCGACCGCGCCGCGCGGGCAATACTCGGGCGGCTGGCGAGTTCGGTGTTCGTCACGCCGGTCCGTGCGGCCCTGGCGGCGGCGCCGTATAGCGAGGCCACCGCCGTCGCGGTGCGGCTGACCGGCTCGGGTATCAGCCAGCAGGCCTACCGCCTGCGGGAGAAGATCTTCGAGGTGGAGCGGTGGCTGCCCGGCAGCCCGGCGCCGGTCTGGGAGGTCCATCCGGAGATATCCTTCGCCGTCGCGAACGGCGCACCGCTGGGCCACTCCAAGCACACCTGGGCGGGCGGCCAGGAGCGGCGGCTGATCCTGGCACGCCACGGCCTCGCCCTCGACGGGCCGCTGATGCCCGCAGG
>DASYQM010000422.1:0-2447 GCA_036005525.1 Streptosporangiaceae bacterium | reverse complement strand
ACTCCCAGCCGCCTGCCAGGCTGGCCTCAAGCGGGAAGAGCGACCACGTTGCCGGCCCCAGGGCCTGGCTTAACCACCGCACAGACGGTCATTGTCGGCGCTCTTCCCGCTCCAACTGCCCTTTGTTCAGTGGGCTCCTAGCGGGGCGTCAGCGCGATCGCCAGCAGCTGGCCGGTATTGGTCTAACGGCGGCGCGGCCCCGCAGCGAGGCTGCGGGTCGGGTGGATGGCGTGATCACCGCGGCGCTCTCGAGGAGCTCCCGGAACTCGGCGGCGTTCTGCTCGAACAGCTGGCCACCTGCCCGGCGGCTGGCACTTTCCCGGCCCGGCCAGCGAGTGTTGCCGGAGCACACGCGGGTCGGCGGCGCGTGTGCGGTCCGGCCCAAGGACCCGGCCACGCCTCCGTCGCGGTCGGATCTGGCTGGCATTGCACGCGGGCATATTCGCTGGGTGGTCGCAATGAGGGCACCGGCCCCCGAAGGCTGGCGCAGTGGTGGCGGCGTGCGTCCACCAGGCCGACGCGCCCCACTTGCGCGGGATGACCCATGACTACGGGAGCGGTTGAATAGTCTCCGAGGGCTGAATGGGGTGTCACGTGATCGCCGCGTACATTCTGATCGACACGGAGGCTGGCATGGCGGCTGTCGTGGCTGCGGCGCTCCGGGACGTGCCGGGCGTCTCGGAGACGGCGAGCCTGGCCGGACCCTACGACCTCATTGCCCGGGCGCAGGCGCGGGACATCGGCGAGCTGGCCAAGCTCGTACCTCCCGGGTCCAGGCCCTCGACGGCGTGAGCCGGACGATGACCTGCCCGGTCGTTCACCTCTAAGGAACCAATCACGTGGACCACCACACCACCACCTGCGAGGTGGGCGAGGGCGGCGTCCAGGCGGTCTGCTCCTGCGGCTGGCGCAGCCCGGTGTTCGGCGCGGACAAGACGGCCGGCACGATGGACCCATTGCAGCGCGCGGCCGATGCTGGGGATCTGCACGAGTGGGAGATGTCCCTGCGATAAGCGGCGCGACCTGCCCGGCTCCTGGGCGCGCTACCCGAATGGGCGGGATATCTCAGCCGGTTCGAGGCTAGGCGCCGGCCGGGCTGGGCTGGGTCATCTGCGCGGTGACGGCGGCGGGGGTGGGTCCGGGCGATGCGGCGAGCCGGGATCCGGCTCCCGCAGCGGACAGCCGGGCCGGCGGGCGATTTGCCTGGGAACGAGCGCGGCGGCAGTGCCTGGGTTAGCCTGTCGCCCTGTTTCCGGGGTGACGCTGCGGCCGGCCGCCAGCACTCGGATGTGCTCGGGCCCGATGCCGCAGCATCCGGCGATGATCTGGGCTCCCTGGCCGACCCAGCCGTTCGCCTCATGGAGGTACTCCTGGGGGCTGAGCCCGGTGAACACCCAGTTTGGTGGCTCCCAGTCACCCGATTCGGCGTAGACCCCGATCGGCCCGGCATAGTGCCTGCGGATGGTGTCGATCGCGTCCCTGGCGGTTTCCGGTTTGGCGTGCATGATGTTGACCGCGGCGAGTTCGGGGACGATGAGGCTTCCAGGAGTTGCTCGAAGCTGTCGCCGCTGCCCAGGTCCGGATCGGTTCCCAGGTTGCCGTCGTCGAGGCGGATAGGTGCGACACCAAGCCAGACCGGAAGCCCTGTTTGTGCCGCCGCCTCGATCGCTGCCCGGCCGTAGCCCGCCGACTCCATCAGCTCCAGGGCGATGAGGTCGACCCCCGCGTCGGCGAGCAGCTCCGCCTGTTCACGAAAGTCAGCCAGGCCCGGGAAACGCGGGTCTCCCGCATCCGGGTCGCCGGCGGGGGCGGCCGCACCACGGCCGTGCATGGCGACAGGGCAGAACGACGACATCGATCCAGCGACGGCCACAGGCCGGCCGCCCGCTGCCTCGCGGGCCCGCAGCGCCGCTCTCACGGCGTTCTGGTTTGCCTCGGCAACGCGCGCCCAGGCCGCCCGGCTCGAGGGCCGCCCTGTTGGCCGCGAAGGTATTGGCGATGATCACTTCTGCGCCTGCGTGTACAAAGTTCTCGTGCACGGCCTGGACCAGCGCGAGGTGTTCGAGGTTGGCTCGCCCGCTCCAGGTCTCTTCGTCCATGGGTACTCCCGCCGCCTGGAACTCGGTACCTGTACCGCCATCGATGACGAGGACCTCACCACCTGCGAGCCGCCCCAAGATGTCCTGTGACGCTGCCACGACTGCTGTCTCCTCGCTTGCCAAGTTCCCGCCGTCTTGATGCGATGACGGCCGCAGATGGTACCTTCCGTGACGCCAGTTGCCACCGGGACTTTTGCGCCCAAAGCCGAGCGTACCTACCGCTCGCCAGCGTTCACCCGTTACGCGGGCGGTTCAACCAGGGGCCTGAACCCCGGCTGGCCGCCGACACAGATGCCCACACCGGCGTATCCGCGCGCCGACGAGAAGTCCTCCCTGCCGAGCACGCCT
>DASYQM010000421.1:0-1745 GCA_036005525.1 Streptosporangiaceae bacterium | reverse complement strand
CTTGACCTGCGGCCGCGCGGCGACCCGGAACCCGGCAGCTGCGAGGAAGCCAGCACCACAGCCAGCCCGGCGATCTCCAGGTCACCGGGACAGGCCAGCACGCCCTCTTGACAGCGAAGGCCCCCATGGGGGGCTGATCTGTACTCCATGCGGCGATGGCGTCCGTCCGCGGAGAGACGCAAATATTCGGCGATCTGGCGTCACTCTGCGTCAAGATTGAGTAACGCATCGTGACTGGCGCTGATCTGCTCCTGGCGCGCAAGTATGCGCCGTTCTGGTCGGCTCTTCGGCGGTTGGCAAGGATGCGTCAGCTGCGCCCGAACGGCTGGTCTGTGTGCAGGTGACCTTAGGCAGGCCGCGGCCGGAACCCCGGTCCTTTGGGGGCCGGGGGCATCGGTCAGGGCAGGCCGGTGACCGTTTCCGCTGCAGCCGCGAAGGCTGGATCGCCGGCGGCCGCGAGCCCGCGCCGGCAGGCTTCGACGAGCTTGACCTGGTGCGGGTCGAGGCTGTGCACGGCCGCCGCGGTCAGCTCACCGCCGGGCGGGCTGGCCGGGTGGGGCTCATCCACCGGTTCGACGCCGGCGTACAGCGCCGCGTGTTCGGCATGCACCTGGGCCAGGGCGGCGCAGGCCTCGGTGGCCGGGATGTGGCCGATGAGGATCTCCACGGCCATCGCGCCGGTCACGCCGTGCAGATGGACGATGTTGGGCCGGGCCAGGTAGTGGCGGGCGCCGTCGGCCGCGGCGCGGACGACGGCAGTCCGGGGGTCATCGGTGGGGCCTTGCGGCCCGGCAGGCTGGCCGGCGTGGTAGCGGGCCGCCCAGTAGCCGAGGGCCCTGGCCAGCTCGCCGCGCCGCGGCGGGGTGTCAACCGCGTCAATGGCCCGCACGGCATGGGCGGTCCTGATGGCGCCGTGAAACAGCGCGGTGCGCAGCGCCGGCATCAGCCGCGGCACCCACGTCTCGACCACGCCTGCCCATCCCTGGTCGTCAATGGCCCGCGCAAAGTACCCGATCCACTCCGGGAAACGGCCGTACGTGCCGAGGGCTTGCCGCCACTCGAAGCCGGCAGACGCCACCGGTGCGATCCTCGCGCCGCCCGCCTGGGCGAACCGGCGCGCCCAGCTGTCGATGTCGCCAGCGCAGTCCAGTATGGCCAGCGCTTCGCAGGCCATAGCGCCGTGATTGACGAAGCCATTTGGCAGCTCGAAGCTGGCGGCCGCGATCCGCTCGTACGCCTCGTCCAGGGCCGGGGTGGTGTCGCTCATATCGTCCTCTTCTCCGCAGGATACGGCCGCGCCAGCCTCAGTGCCCCGGTCGCTCCGGTGACGAAGACTCGCATGATCTTTCCTCCCGCGTGGTGCTTCACCCTTGAAGACCAGGCACCACCCGAAGCTGTGACATCCTCAACCCCGCCTTCCGAACGGCGCGGGCTCGCTCCGCCCCGGCAGGCCTCCCGCGGCTGGGCAGAAAGAATGATCTGCATGCTGCCAGTCACGCCGGCGAGCCGACCCGGACACCGCCCCGAGTCGGCGGGCCGGCAACTGCCATGGGTCGCGAGGGCATATCCGCGTTATGCTCGGGTTCCCTGGCGAAAAGGGGGGCGGGGTGATGACGCAGGTAACGGAGCATCTCGAAACCCGCGGCGTCCCGTTCGAGCCCATCGCGCACCAGCAGGCCTACACCTCGATCGACGAGGCGAGGGTGCTTGGCATCGACGCCAGCGAGGTTCTCAAGACGGTCGCG
>DASYQM010000420.1:0-46174 GCA_036005525.1 Streptosporangiaceae bacterium | reverse complement strand
GAAAATAGACACACATAACCTACACGACGATCAACAGAACAGACCACTGCTGGTGGCGCTGCGGATGCTGGGCGAGGTGGGCCAGGTTGCGCCGGGGCTGGCCGAGGGCTCCGCGCTCAGCCGCACCATCGCCAAGCTCGAGGCCGCGGCCGGGGCGGCCGGGGCTCCCGCCGCGCAGGTGGCGGTTCAGGTCGACCGGAACGCCGAGCAGAGCGTCGCGGCCCAGCTGCGGGAGGCGCTGGCCTCCGGCCGGAGGGTCCACCTGTCGTACTACGTGCCCGGCCGCGATGAGGCGACCGAGCGGGACGTGGACCCGATGCGGCTGCTGGTGGTGGAGGGCCGGACCTACCTCGAAGGGTGGTGCCGCCGCGCGGAGGACGTGCGACTGTTCCGGCTCGACCGCGTGCTCGGGGTGCAGGTGCTGACGGTGGCCGCCGAGGTGCCGCAGGAGGCGGAGTCCGTCGACGTCGACCGGGGGCTCTTCCGGCCCTCGCCGAGCGACCTGCGGGTGGTGATCGAGCTGTCGCCGTACGGGCGCTGGGTCGCGGAGTACTACCCCTGTGAGGAAGTGACGGACCTGGGTGAGGGCCGGCTGCGGGTGGTCCTGCGCACCCCGGACGGCGAATGGGTGCGCCGGCTCGCCCTGCGGCTCGGCGAGGACGGGCGGCTCGTCGAGCCCGCTGAGCTCGCCGCGGGCGTCCGCAAGGAGGCCGCCGCCGCCCTGGCGCAGTACGGCAGCGGCGCCGCCGGCGGCGGAAGCGATACAAGCGATGGAAGCCCGCCCACGGCGGGAATGGTGAGTTAGCGCGCAACCCGGCGTAGCATGTGCCTGAAGACGTCCCTGGAGCGGCAGGGGCACGTTCCACACTGAGAAGGACGGAACATGCTTGGTGAACTCAGCCCCTGGCACCTGTTGATCCTGGCGGCAGTGGTGCTGGTGCTCTTCGGGGCCAAGAAGCTGCCGGACAGCGCCCGCGCGCTCGGCCGGTCCATGCGTATCTTCAAGGCGGAGACGGCGGGCCTCCGCGACGGCGAGAAGGCCGATGACGGCCGGACCCAGGCCGCTCAGGGCGAGGCCCCTCAGGGCCAATCCGGTCAGGCCCAGGCCGCGCCGCAGCAGCTGCCCGCGCCCGCTAAGGACGACGGCACCGTGGTGGACGGGGTTCCGCTCTCCGAGGCCCAGCGCAGCAACCAGCCCCGCTGAGCGCCCGCCGGCAGATGACCACGACGCCTGACCCGAGCGCGCCGTCACGCGCGCGGGGCCGCCGCGCGCCGCGGCCGGCCAGGCTTGACAACGCCGATGCGCGGATGTCGCTGATGGAGCACATCCGGGAGCTCCGCAACCGGCTGCTCAAGGCCCTGCTCGGGCTGGCGCTGGGCATGGTGGTGGGCTGGATCTTCTTCAAGCCGGCCTGGAACTTCATCGCGGAGCCGTTCTGCCGGATCAACATCGAGGGCGTGGTCGGCTGCGGCAAGGATGAGCATCCGCTCATCGTGACCGGTGTGTTCGACGCGTTCTTCGTGCACCTCAAGATCGCCTTTGTCGTGGGCCTGATCGTGTCCTCGCCGGTCTGGCTCTACCAGCTATGGGCGTTCATCGCGCCGGGGCTCTACTCCAGGGAGAAGCGCTGGACCTACGCGTTCGTCGGCACCGCCGTGCCGCTGTTCGCGCTCGGTGGCCTGTTCGCCTACTTTGCGCTAAGCCATGGCCTGGAGTTCCTCCTCGGCCTGACTCCCGGCGGGGTCAAGCCGCTGATCACCATCGACACCTACCTCGGCTACGCGATGGCGATGCTGCTGATCTTCGGCCTCGCCTTCGAGGTCCCGCTGATCATGGTGATCCTCAACATGGCAGGCGTGCTCACGCATGAGCGGATGCGGAAGTGGCGCCGGGTGATGATCTTCGCGGTGTTCGCGTTCGCCGCGGTGGCCACCCCCAGCCCGGACCCGTTCTCCATGCTCCTGCTCGCGGTGCCGTGCGTGGTCCTGGTCGAGCTCGCTGAGGTCTTTGTGTGGGCCAACGACCGGCGCCGGGCGCGCCGGCCGTCGATCTACGCCGGCCTGGACGACGACCAGATCTCGCCGCTCGACTTCGACGACAGCGTCAGCTCCGGCCAGCGGTAGCCCGGCGCACCGGTCGTGCCCGGCCCGCGCTCGCCTACGCTTGATCGCATGCCCACCAGCCCGGCGCGGCGTTACGCGGCGTTCCGCGAACAGCAGGCGGAGGACGGGCCGGTCCTCACCCAGTTCCAGGCGCTGTATGACTTCGGCTTCGATGGCTTCCAGCGCAAGGCATGCCGGGCGCTGAACGACGGGCACGGGGTGCTCGTCGCCGCCCCGACCGGGTCGGGCAAAACGGTGGTGGGGGAGTTCGCCGTGCACCTGGCCGTGGCCGAGGGGCGCAAGTGTTTCTACACGACGCCGATCAAGGCGCTGTCGAACCAGAAGTACGGCGATCTCGTGCGGCGGTACGGTGGCGACAGCGTCGGCCTGCTCACCGGCGACAACAGCATCAACGGCGAAGCGCCGGTGGTCGTGATGACCACTGAGGTGCTGCGCAACATGCTCTACGGCGGCTCCGCCACCCTGGCCGGCCTCGGCTACGTGGTCCTGGACGAGGTGCATTACCTGGCCGACGCGTTCCGCGGCGCGGTCTGGGAAGAAGTGATCATCCACCTGCCCGAATCGGTGCGGGTGGTGGCCCTGTCGGCCACGGTCAGCAATGCGGAGGAGTTCGGCGACTGGCTGACCCAGGTCCGGGGCGGGACCACCGTGATCGTGGACGAGCACCGGCCGGTGCCGCTCTGGCAGCATGTGCTGGCCGCCGGGCGGCTCTACGACCTGTTCGTTGAGCAGGACGCGGCCCGGCACGGGGACCAGGCCCCGCAGGTTAACCCGGAACTGCTGCGGCTGGCCCGGCGGGAGGAGTGGGGGACCCGTCCCGGTCGCCGGCCCACCCGGTTCCGGCTGCCGCACCGGCCGGAGGTGATCGGGCGGCTGGACGCGGCCGCCCTGCTGCCCGCGATCACCTTCATCTTCAGCCGGGCAGGCTGCGACGCGGCCGTCCGCCAGTGCCTGGACGCGGGACTGCGGCTGACGACGCCGGACGAGGCGGCGGTCATCACCGAGATCGCGGAGCGGCGGACGGCGGACGTCCCGGAATCCGACCTCCCGGTGCTCGGCTACGGCGAGTGGCTCACCGGGCTGCAGCGCGGCATCGCCGCTCATCACGCCGGCCTGCTCCCCACCTTCAAGGAAGTGGTCGAGGAGCTGTTCGAACAGGGGCTGGTGCGGGCGGTCTTCGCGACCGAGACGCTGTCGCTCGGGATCAACATGCCGGCCCGCACGGTGCTGATCGAGCGGCTCGACAAGTGGAACGGCGAGGCCCACGTCCCGCTGACGCCGGGGGAGTACACGCAGCTGACCGGCCGGGCCGGCCGGCGGGGGATCGACGTGGAGGGCCACGCGGTGGTGCTGTGGCGCCCGGGCGTGGATCCCAGGGCGGTGGCCGGGCTCGCCGGCACCCGGACCTATCCGCTCAATTCGAGCTTCCGGCCCTCGTACAACATGGCGGTGAACCTGGTCGGTCAGGCCGGCCTGGAGCGCGCGGCCGCGCTGCTCGAGTCCTCGTTCGCCCAGTTCCAGGCCGACCGGGCCGTGGTGGGAATCGCCCGCCAGGCACGCCGCGACAGGGAGGCGCTGGCCGAGCTGGCGGTGAACTGCGACCGTGGTGACTTCGCCGAGTACGCCCGGCTCCGCAAGGAGCTGTCGGAACTGGAGGGAACGGCCGCCCGGCAGCGGTCTGCGGCCCGCCGCGAGGAGGCGCTGCGATCGCTGCAGGCCTTGCGCCGCGGGGACATCATCCGGGTTCCCGGCGGCCGGCGCGCGGGGATCGCGGTGGTTCTCGACCCGGGCCTGTCCGCGGCGGCCGGCACGAAAGAGGCCCGCAGGAAAGGGACAGGAGGCGGCGGCCGCGGGGCCGCAGTGCCAGGCGGGTTCGGCCGGGACGGTTCCCCGCTGCCGCTCGTGCTCACGGCCGGCTGCCAGGTGAAGCGGCTGTCGGCCGCCGACTTCCCCGGGCCCGCCACCGTCCTGGACCGGGTGCGGATTCCGGCCGCGTTCAGCGCCCGCTCCCCGCGGGCCCGCCGCGACCTGGCCTCCACCGTCCGCAACAAGCTGGCGGGGCACCCGGCGCGGGACAGGCGCGAAGGAGACGGCGAGCCGTCCGACGATGGTACTGGCCAGGCCCGGCGGTCCCGGGCCCACCCTTCGCAGGCCGACCAGCCGGAGATCACCCGGCTCCGGCGCCGTCTCCGCCAGCACCCGTCCCACGCCTGCCCGGACCGGGAGGACCACGCCCGGCAGGCCGAGCGTTATGCACGCCTGGAACGTGAGGTGCGCCAGCTGGAGGCGGCCGTAGCCGGCCGGTCCCACGTGATCGCGCGGACCTTTCAGCGGGTGTGCGCGGTGCTGGGCGACCTCGGGTACCTCGACGGCGACACCGTGACCCCGGCCGGCAGGCAGCTGGCCGACCTGTACACCGAGCTGGACCTGCTGGCGGCCGAGTGCCTGCGGCGCGACCTCTGGCGCGGCCTGGACCCGGCCGAGCTCGCCGCCTGCGTCTCGGCCCTGACTTTCGAGGCACGCAAGACCGAGGACGCGGCACCGCCGCAGGTTCCGGGCAGCCCGGTCCGCGAGATCCTCGCCGCCATGGTGTCGCTGTGGTCCGAGCTCGCGGCCGTCGAGAGGGAGCACAAGCTCGCTTTCCTGCGCGAACCCGACCTGGGTTTCGCCTGGGTCGCTTACGCCTGGGCGCAGGGCAAGCCGCTGGAGTCGGTGCTCGGTCCGGACCTGACCCCGGGCGATTTCGTCCGGGCGGTCAAGCAGCTGATGGACCTGCTCGGCCAGATCGCGGTCGCGGCTGGCCGGGACACCCCAATCGGCGTTACCGCACGTCAGGCGGTCGAGGCCCTGCGGCGCGGGGTGGTGGCCTACTCCTCGGTGGGCTAGGGTCCCGGCATGACCGATCTCAGCGACTTCGCCCGGCTGGTGGCCCGCGACCACGGCCTGTGCGTGGTATCGACCCTGCGGCCGGACGCCACGATACAGTCGTCGGTCGTGAACGCGGGCGTGCTCGATCACCCGGTCACCGGTGAGCCGGTGGTCGGCCTGGTAGCGCAGGGGCGGAGCCGGAAGCTGGCGAACCTGCGCCCCCGCCCGCGCGCCACTGTGGTGGTCCGGGCGGCCTGGGAGTGGGTGGCGGCGGAGGGCCCGGCCGACCTGGCGGGCCCGGATGACAGGCTCGGCGACCTCGACGCGGACCATGTTCGCGTCCTGCTGCGGCAGATCTTCGCCGCGGCCGGCGGGACGCACGACGACTGGGATACCTACGACCGGGTGATGGCCCAAGAGCGCCGCACCGCCGTGCTGGTCACGCCCGAGCGCGTCTACCCCAGCGCCTGATCCCTGCGGCCTGGGCCTACGCGGCCTGGCGGGGTGGGCCGTGGCTGTGGAAGACGCGCCGTCCGTCGGGGCTGGCTGCGGTGGTGGTGCCGTTCGGGTGGAGGGTCAGCGTCCAGCCCCAGCGGTGGATGACGACCTGGTGATGGAACGCGCAGAGCGTGATCAAGTTGTGCAGCGCGGTCGGGCCATCCTGGGATCGGGGGATCAGGTGGTGGATCTGGCACATGCTGGCGGGCTGATCGCAGCCGGGGAACGCGCAACAGGAGTGGCGGGTGGTGACCGCGCGGCGCAAATGGGCGAGAATGGTCGGCTCGGCCTCGCCGGCGTCTAATGGAAGCGGAACGCCCAGCGGCAGGCTAGCGGTGTCGCCGGGCCCGCCGCCCAGCGCCGAGTGGCGGAGCCAAGCGGCGAGGCCACCCGGTCCGGATAGGGCGTCGGCGGCCATCGCCAGCAGCGAGGCGCGGAGCCGGCCAAGGGTGGCAGGCGAGAGCGGGGTGCGAGCGGGGCAGGTGCAGCCGCCACAGCGGCAGCCGCAAGCGCCGGCCTCTGCGGGGTCGGCGGCCGGGGCGGGGCTGGTGGCGGCCAGCCCGTGCCCGGCCAGGAACACGCCGACCATGCGATCGACTGCTGCCGGGTCCACGTGCCCGGTGGCAATGGGCGCGATGGTGGCGTCGCAGGCGGCGGCGTCGGCGGCGGGGCGGGCCAGCCAGCCTGGCTGCTGTGCGCGGGCCGCCGCCCAGGCGGCTTCGGCCTCGGGTGCGCCGGGCTGGTCGCGCAACTCTCCCAGACCCATGTGCAGGACGATCTGGGTGGGCTGCCCGGCCCGGTCCGGCACCATACCGGCGGCGATGAGGCGCCGGCATGCCTCCTCCAGGGCGTCGTGACGGCGCTGAAAGGCGGTGCGCGTATCTTCCGGCCCGGCCCGCTTTCCCAGCGCCTCCAATACCGCCGACACCGCGGCGGCGCATCCCGGGGTCAGGTCGCCGTTGAGCCGCCCCGCGCCCCGGAAGGTGATGTCCAGCCCAACGCCCCGGTCATCGAACCCATCGTCGTCGCCGTCGGGACACTGCTGGCGCGCGCGCTGGTATATCTGCTCGGCCAGCCCGGCCAGGTCGGCGAGGTCCGCCCCGGCGGCTGCGGCTCCGGCCAGGATCTGGTCGGCGTCGTCGTGCAGGTGGCCGGCCAGCCGCTCGCTCCAGCCGCAGATCGCCTGCGCCCAGGACGCGGAGATCTCCCCATCGGCTAACGCCTGAGCGATCACAGGGTGGGCGGCCAGCCGCCGCATCCATCCGACCGCCCCAGCGGCCGCCCCTTTGGTCACCCGGGTCTGCCAGCGCAGCCATACCCGGGCACTGCCGTGCCCGTCGTCTTCGTACCCGCCCTGGGCGCTGAAGGCCGCCAGCATCCGTGCCCTGGCCGCGGTGTGCCGGGCCTCGGCGCGCTCCAGCGCCCGGAGCGCCCGCGCCTGCACCGCGGCCGTCAATAACGCTGCGTCGGCGGCGGTCAGCATCGCCAGGGCCCGGTCCAGCATCGCGAGGGCATCGTCCACACTCGCCGGGTCATCCGCGCCGCACATGCTGATCACCTCCCCTGGACCGGGGCCCTGAGCCGGGCTCGGGATGCGAAGCAAGCCGATCGCGGCGAACTCTTTCGAAGCCTTGTTCGATTCTAGCAGGCTTCGCTCGACATGAAGGCGGAATCGCTCGATCGGGTAAGCGATTTATTTGCGCCTGACTGGGATCTGACCTGGCGCCGGGCCGGGTCGTACCGGCGGCTGAGTCAGACTTCCACCTCGGCCGCGAGGTCGTCGTCGACGACCAGGGCGAGCTTGCCCTCGGTGTGCCCACCCTCGGCGACGCGATGTGCCTCCGCGGCGTTCTGCCAGTAGTACCGGGCCTGCACCGTGACCGTCAGCGATCCGTCATCGAACCACGGGGCCAGCCGGATCAGGCCACTGCCCCGCGGCTGCCCCTCGTACCGCTGCCAGCGAACCCGCTGACCAGCGGGAACCTCGGCGCGCACAGGCGTCGCGATGACCGCTCCGTCGCGGGCGGCCCGGGCCGCGCCGTCAAAGGTGGCCGCCGCGCACGCCAGCACCCGTTGTGCGCCCCCGTCGGTCGCGTCACGAACCTGGTCGGGCCAGTCGGGCTTGGTGTGGTCGATGACCACGGCCGCGCCGAGCCGGTGCAGGAACTCATGGTGCTGCGGGCTGGCGGTGGCCGTCACCGACGCCCCGAGAATGCGGGCGATCTGCACCGCGAAGTGACCCAGCCCGCCCGCTCCCGCCGTGATCAGGACGCGGTCCCCGGCGCCAATCGCCAGCACGTCGGTCAGCCCCTGCTCCGCCGTCAGCGCGTCGATCGGGGCGGCCGCCGCATCGATGACGGGCAGCCCGGCGGGGATGGGAGCCAGCTGCTCTACCGGGCACGTGACGTACTGCGCATAGCAGCCGGTCATGCCCGGCCAGCCGTACACCGGCGCCCCGTCGTCCAGGGCGGCGCCGCCGCCGGTGTCGCCCACCACAACCCCGGAGAACTCACCGCCGGGGACGAAGGGCAAGCCGCCGGTCCAGCCGCCGCGGCGAAACGAGACATCCCAGGGCCCGACCCCGGCGGCGAGGACCCGCACTAGCACCTCGCCCGGGTGCGGCTGCGGCAGATCGGCCTCGCCGACCTGCAACACCTCGGGGCCGCCGAACTCGTGCACCTCGATTACCTGCATCGCCGTTCCACTCCTTGCCGCCTGCCGCAGGCCCGTCTCATGCGAACTCCTAGATTATTGGCCCTCACCGTGGCGCCATCGGCGGTTCTGCGATGGATCCTTCCGGTTAGCGAGTGAGGGCGCTGTCAGCCGTGCCGCCGTAGATCTCGGCGGCCCGCCAGCAGTACCAGGCCACGACCGAACGGTACGGCCGGTACGGGTCGCCGAGCGGCTCGAGCTGTTTCGCCGTCGGAGTCGGGATCTCCCATGCCAGCCCGAACCCCTTCCTCACCCCAAGATCGCCCGTTGGCCACACGTCCAGCCGCCGTAGCTGGAACATCAGGAACATCTGCGCCGTCCAGGTGCCGATCCCCCGAACGGCCGTGAGCCGGGCGATGACCTCGGCGTCGCTCTCGGCCCGCAGCCGGTGCGGGTCGAGCAGGACCGTCCCGTCCAGCACCTTGGCCGCCAGGTCCCGCAGCGAGGCCGTCTTGTTGCCGGACAGCCCGACCGTGCGCAGCGTGCCATCCGGCAGCGACAGCAGCCGTTCCGGGGTGACCTCGCCGTCGAGCGCCGCGATCAGGCGCCCGTGGATGGCGGCCGCCGCCGCGCCGGCCAGCTGCTGGTAGACGATGGCGCGGGCCAGGGCACCGAAATGGGTCTCGGCCGGCGGGCGGACCCGTGCCGGGCCGGCCTCCGCGACCATCCGGTGCAGGACCGGGTCGCGCTCGGCCAGGATGGCGGCGGCCGTCCGCCAGCTGCGGGCCGGGCGGGTCGTCACTGGCTGTCCGGACATAGGCTCAGTCTCCCAGGCCCTTCATCGGTGCCGGCGGCGGTGTGGCGGATGGGGCGCGAGGGCCGGGATCGTGCCCGTGCCGGGCGTGTCTTCCGGCGACACGAGCAGGACCGGGCACGGCGCATGCTTGGCCACGAACCCGGAAATCGCTTTCGGGCCCCGCTGCCGCCACGGGTGCGGCGTGGCACTGGCAGGATGATCGGGTGGGCCCGCTCATGCTGCTCGACACCGCTTCCCTGTACTTCCGCGCGTACTACGGCGTGCCGCAGACGCTGACCGCGCCCGACGGCACCCCCGTCAACGCCGTCCGCGGGCTGCTCGACATGATCGCGCGACTGGTCCGTGCCCGCCATCCGGGCCAGCTGGTTGCCTGCATGGATGCGGACTGGCGGCCCGCGTTCCGGGTCGCGGTCATCCCCTCCTACAAGGCGCACCGGGCCCGACCGGACGGCAGCGAGGAGGTAGAGCCTGCGCTGGCCGCGCAGGTACCGGTCATCGAGGAGGTACTCGCGGCCGTCGGCGTGCCGATGGCGGGCGCACCCGGCTACGAGGCGGACGACGTGATCGGGACGCTCACCGCCCGCGCGGACGGCCCCGTCGAGATCGTGACCGGGGACCGCGACCTGTTCCAGCTGGTCGACGACCAGCGCCCGGTGCGCGTGCTGTACACCCAGCGTGGGCTCACCAAGCTGGACGTGGTGGACGAGTCTGCGGTCACCGCCCGCTACCACGTCCCCGGCCGCGCCTACGCGGACTACGCGGTGCTGCGCGGCGACTCCAGCGATGGTCTGCCCGGCGTCGCTGGCGTGGGGGAGAAGACCGCGGCCGCCCTGGTGCGGACGTTCGGCACCGTCGAGGCGATGCTGACCGCGATCGAGGCCGGGCACGGCGGATTTCCCATGAACAGCAGGCCCAAGCTTGCCGCCGCTCGCGACTACCTCAGCGTGGCGCCGGCCGTGACACGGGTCGCCACCGACGCGCCGGTGCCGCAGGTGGACGGCACCCTGCCCCTGACACCGGCCGCGCCGGACCGGCTAACAGCACTCGATGAGCGCTGGGACCTCGGTTCCTCGCTCCGCCGCGCCCTCAACGCGCTCACAGAGCAGAGCTAGCCCGGGTAGCGCGCCGGGCGGGGCTCGAGGCGCGCTACAGCACCCCGAGCGCAACCACGCAGGTGTCGTCCTCGGGGTCGGTCGATCCGAGGGCGTCCAGTACGGCGTCGATCACCCGGCCCGGATCGCTGATGCCCGCCGCCGCGCCAGTGAGGGTGGCCAGCCCCTCGTCCAGCGACCGGTCCCTGCGCTCGATCAGCCCGTCGCTGTAGAGCAGCAGCAGGTCCCCCGGCTCCAGGCCAAGCGACGCCTCCTGGTAACCGTCGCGGCCCGCGCCCAGCAGGATCCCGGCCGGTGCCGTCAGCGGGCGCGCGTCCTTCCCCCTGACCAGCAGCGGCGGCGGGTGACCGGCCTGGGCCCAGGTGAGCACCCGGGAGCGCGGGTCGAAGTAGCCGGCCATGACCGAGGCCGTGTGCTCGGGGTCCACGTGGTGCACGAGGTCGTTCAGCCAGCCGAGCAGCCGCTGCGGAGGCGAGCCGGTGATCGCCAGGCCCGCCAGCGCACCGCGCAGCCGGGCCATTCCCGCTGCCGCGGCGAGGCCGTGCCCGCCGACGTCGCCGATCGCGATGAGCACATGACCGCCCGGCATCTCGGCGGTGATATACCAGTCTCCGCCGACCCGGCTGTCGCGGGATGCGGGCAGGTAACGGACGACGGCGCGGAGCCCGGGCAGGTCGAAGGGACCGTCATGCAGGGGCAGGATCGCACGCTGCAGCTCGAGCGTGACGAGCCGTTCTTGCGCTAATGCGGCAGCCAGCTTGGCGTTGTCGCCGGCGTCCACTGCGGGACGGGCGGCGGTCCGCCTCACCTTCCTGCCACCTTCGACTCGCATGCCCGCAACTGCGTCCCCCACCAGGCCCGGCACCTGGCCCCGCTTGAGCCAGCGAAGCAATGATCGCAGATGTCATCGCCGTTTCGCATCAGTGACCTTTGATGTACCAAGCGTGGTGGACCGAGCCGGTCTTGTCCAGACGTGGCACGGGCCGGCCGGGTCGCGGCCGGGTGCGTGGTTAGATGACGTCGAAGGAGGCCGGAAGCGAAGGGCGGGCACGTGACGCAGGCAGAGCAGGCACGATCGGTCCCGGCGGCCCCGGCTCAGGCGGACGCGGTCCAGGCAGGTCTGGGTCCGGCAGGCCCTGTTCTGGTCGGCGCGGGTCAGGCGGGCGCGGGTCAGGCGGGCGCGGGTCAGGCGGCCGCGGGTCAGGCGGGCGCGGGTCAGGCGAGCGCGGGTCAGGAAGCGGATCTGGCGGGCCTGTACCCGGCGGACCGGCTCGGGCTTGCCGCCGCGGCGGCGGCCAGGGCCGGGATCGGCGCCCTGCTGCTGACGCCCGGGCCGGACCTGCGGTACCTGACCGGCTACGACGCGCTCGCGACCGAGCGGCTGACCTGCCTGGCCGTGCCGGCCGATGGGCCGGCGTTCCTGGTCGCCCCACGGCTGGAGCTGCGGTCGGTACAGGCGTCGCCCGCCGGCGGCATGGGTCTGGACATCGTGGCCTGGGATGAGACGGACGACCCATATCGCCTGGTCGCGGACCGGCTCGGCCGGCCGGGATCGCCGAGATCGCCGGGAGTGCCAGGATCGCCGGGCAGGCCAGCAGCGCTGCAATCGGTCGGGCTCGCGGACCAGATGTGGGCCATGATGGTGCTCCGGTTCCGCGATGCGCTGCCCGGCGCGCGCCTGGCGCTGGCCAGCACTGCCCTGCGTGGGCTGCGGATACGCAAGACCGATGCGGAGGTGGCGGCGCTGCGGCAGGCGGGAGCGGCGATCGACCGGGTGCACGGCCGTGTCCCGGAATTGCTCCGGCCCGGCCGGACCGAGCGCGAAGTCGCCGCGGACATCGCGGGGGCGATCGTCGCCGAGGGGCACGCCCGTGCCGACTTCGTGATCGTAGGATCGGGACCGAACGCCGCCCGCCCCCACCATGAGCCCTCCGGGCGGATCCTGGCGGCGGGGGACACCGTGGTGGTCGACATCGGCGGCACCATGCCGAGCGGCTACTGCTCGGACTGCACCAGGACCTACGCGATCGGCTCGCCGCCGCCGGAGTTCACCGCCTACTACCAGGTACTTCAGGAAGCCCAGGAGGTCGCCTTCGCCGCCGTCCGCCCGGGGGTCAGCGCCGAGGCCGTGGACGCCGCCGCGCGGGAGCCGATCACCGCGGCTGGCTACGGGGAGTATTTCGTCCACCGGACCGGGCACGGGATCGGCCTGGAGACACACGAGGATCCCTACATCGTGTCCGGCAACACGGAGGCGCTGGTGCCAGGGATGGCGTTCTCGGTGGAACCGGGGATCTACCCCGGTCCGCACGGCGCCCGCATCGAGGACATCGTCGTGTGCACGCCGGACGGCGGCCAGCGGCTCAACAACGTCACCAGGGAACTCGTGGTGGTGGACGCGTGATGGTGACCATGACGGCGGTCGCGTGATGCAGGAACTCCTGGAGCTCACCCGCGAGCTGGCCGACAAGGAGCTGCGGCCGTCCGTCGATGCGGCCGAGCGGGCCGGGACTTTCCCCCGCGAGGCGTTCCGCCTGCTGGGGAGGTCGGGCCTGCTCGGCCTACCCTACCCGGAGCGCTGGGGCGGCGGCGGCCAGCCGTACGAGGTCTACCTGCAGGTCGTTGAGGAGCTGGCACGGGCGTGGCTCACCGTCGGCCTCGGCGTGAGCGTTCACACGCTGACCTGCTTTCCGCTCGCCACCGCGGGCACGCCGCAGCAGCAGGGGCGGTGGCTGCCGGACATGCTGGGCGGCGACCTGCTCGGCGCCTATTGCCTGTCCGAGCCGCAGAGCGGGTCGGACGCCGCCGCGCTGGCCACCAGGGCCGCGACCGACGGCGACGGCTACCGGATCGACGGCGTCAAGGCCTGGGTCAGCCACGCGGGCCAGGCAGACTTCTACAGCGTCTTCGTACGGACCTCGGGTGAGGCTTCCGGGCCCGACCGTTCGCGCGGCATCAGCTGCCTGCACGTGCCCGCCAGCACCGGCGGCGTCAGTGCCGGCCCGGCCGAGCACAAGATGGGCATGCGGGCGTCGGTCACCGCCCAGATGATCTTCGACGGCGCCCGGGTGCCCGCCGATCACCTGGTCGGTGAGGAGGGGGACGGGTTCGCCATCGCGCTGGCGGCGCTGGACGCGGGCCGGCTCGGTATCGCGGCCTGCGCGACCGGGCTGGCACAGGCGGCCCTGGACACCGCGGTCGGCTACGCATGCGAACGCCGCCAGTTCGGGCAGCCGATTATCGACTTCGAGGGCCTGTCCTTCCTCCTCGCCGACATGGCCACGGGGGTGGAGGCGGCCCGCGCGCTCTACCGGGCCGCTGCCCGACGCAAGGACGCCGGGCAGCCGTTCAGCGCGCAGGCGGCGATGGCCAAGCTGTTCGCCGCCGACACCGCCATGCGGGTGGCCACCGACGCGGTCCAGGTGCTCGGCGGTTATGGCTACGTCGAGGATTTTCCCGCCGAACGCTACATGCGCGAGGCGAAGGTACTCCAGATCGTCGAGGGCACCAACCAGATCCAGCGACTGGTGATCGCGCGGGCCCTCCGCCGCGGCTGATGGGACGGCAGCCGGTCGGGCCGGGCCCGGGACAGCACGACATGCCGGGCGGGGACGGCGGCCCGGGCGGGCTGGGAGAGCCGCACGAGCCAAAAGAGCAGGACGGGCCGCACGGGACACCTCGCCGCGTGCCGGTGCGATCGGCATGGCTAGGGGACTACCGTGACGGCGTGGAAGAGATCGATCGCAAGATCCTCTCGTTGCTGTGCCAGGACGGGAGGATGAGCTTCACCGACCTGTCGCGCCAGACCGGACTGTCGGTCTCGGCCACCCACCAGCGGGTGCGGCGGCTGGAACGGCGCGGCCTGATCAGGAGATATGCGGCGGTGATCGATCCAGTGGACGCTGGGCTGCCGCTCACCGCGTTCGTCTCCATCAAGCCCTTCGACCCGGCTGCTCCCGACGACGCGCCGGAGCGCCTGGCCCACCTGGCCGCCATCGAGGCGTGCCACAGCGTGGCCGGGGACGAGAGCTACATACTCAAGGTGCGGGTCGCCTCACCGGCCGGCCTGGAGAACCTGCTGCAGGAGATCCGCGCGCTCGCGAACGTCTCCACCCGGACCACGATCGTGCTCAGTACTCCGTACGAGAATCGTCCGCCGGATCTGTGAGCACCCCGTTGAGCATGAGCGACAGCAGGCGGTCGGCCTGGTCGGCGCCGTCGGCAGCGCGTTCGGCCGCCACTGCCACGGCGTGGGAGAGGCGGAGCAGGTCGACCGGCTGGACGTCGGGCCTGACCGCGCCCGCCCGCTGGGCGCGGGTCAGCAACGCGGTCGCCGCCGCCCGCAGGTCGTCGCGGGCGGCGGCGAACACCGGCACGTCCTTCCCACCGTAGTCCGCCGCCAGGGCCGACGTCAGGGTGTGCTTGGTGGCGCCGAACTCCACGAGGTCGCGCATCCAGGCCGCCAGCGCCGCGCCGGGTGAGGCCGAGGCGAGCAGCTCGTCGGCACGCCGGCAGAGCGCCGCCACCTGGTCGGTGTAGACGGCCTCAAGCAGCGCCGCCCGGCCGGGGAAGTGGCGGTACAGGGTGCCGATCCCGACCCCGGCCCGGCGCGCGACCTCCTCCAGCGAGGTGTCGTCCGCGCCGCGCTCGGTGAATGCCTGCAGGGCCGCGGCCACCAGCAGTTCACGGTTCCGGCGCGCATCGGCCCGCATCGGGCCGGGCGCGGGCACTCCTACCGTGCTCATCACAACCAACTTCACCTGAGTCTGCTCGTAGCGGAGGCATCCCGGTTGCTAAACGGAGGAACCCTCCGTATAGTTAGCGGAGGTTGTCTCCGTTTCATTCCACTGTACACATCGAGAGGCCTTGCGTGTCCGTCTCATCGGCATCATCCGTGACCGTACGCCCGCAGGCGGCCAGGCAGCGCCGCCGTCCCGTCGCCGCACTCGCCCTCGTGCTGTGCGCGCAGCTAATGGTGATCCTCGACATGACCATCGTCAACGTCGCGCTGCCCAGCATCGAACGGGGCCTGCATTTTTCGGCCACCAGCCTGTCCTGGGTCCTCAACGCCTACGCCCTGGCCTTCGGCGGCCTGCTGCTGCTCGGCGGGCGGGCGGGTGACATCCTCGGCCGGCGCCGGGTCTTCCTCACCGGCATCGCCGTGTTCACGCTGTCGTCACTCGCCGCCGGCCTGGCGTCCTCGCCCGCCTGGCTGATCGGGGCCCGCGCGCTGCAGGGCGTGGGCGGCGCGATCGCCTCGCCCGCCGCGCTCGCGCTGGTGGTGTCGGCCTTTCCCGAGGGCGGGAGCCGGAACAAGGCGATGGGCCTGTACGCGGCGATCGCCAGCGGCGGGGCCTCACTCGGCCTGGTGCTCGGTGGGGCCATCACCCAATGGGAGTCCTGGCGCTGGGCGTTCTTCATCAACGTGCCGGTCGGGATCATCGTCGCGGCCTGCGCCCCGTTCTTCCTGGCCGAGACGCCGCGCCAGCCCGGGCACTTCGACCTGGCGGGGGCGCTCACGTCGGTCACCGGGATGGCGGCTCTCGTGTACGCCTTCATCCGGGCCGCCGCCGTCGGCTGGTCGGACCCGGCGACGCTGGCTGCGCTGGCCCTGGCCGGCGTCGGGCTGACCGCGTTCGTCCTCACCGAGGCGCGCGCCAGGCAGCCGGTCACGCCGCTGCGGCTGTTCGCCGACGGCCAGCGCTCGGCTTCCTATGCGTCCCGGCTGTTCCTGGTCGGCGGCATGTTCGGGATGTTCTACTTCGCCACGCAGTTCCTGCAGGTGGTTCTCGGGTTCAGCCCGGTGCGGGCGGGCCTCGCGTTCCTGCCCTTGACGATCCTGATCTTCGGCGTGTCCCGGCTCGCCGCCCGGCTGCTCGGGCGGTTCGCGCCGGTGCCGCTGGCGGTGGCCGGGATCGTGCCGGTGATCGCGGGGATGGCATGGCTGTCGCGGATCTCGCCCGGTACCTCCTATCTGCCCGGGGTGGTGGGCCCGATGATCTTGTTCGGCACGGGGATCGGCCTGGCGTTCGTGCCGCTGACCACGACCGCGCTGGCCGGGGTCCGGCCGGAGGACTCCGGCGCCGCCTCCAGCATGGTGAACGTCACCCAGCAGGTCGGCGGGGCGCTCGGGCTTGCGGTCCTGGTGACCGTGTTCGGCGCCGCCAGCCGGGGCGCGGCCTTGTCGGGCCTGGCGAGCAGGCATGGGGTTCTCGTGCACGGGATGGCGAGCGCGTTCGCGGTAGCCACGCTCTTCGACGTCGGTGCGCTCATGGTAATGGCCACCGCTGCCGTGGTCGCGCTGCGGGCCCGCCGTGGCCGGGAGCTGCCGCTGCCGAGCCAGGCCGCGCGCTAGCCGGACACCTCGATGCGGGCGCACTCGCTATAGGCGATACGGCCGAAGTACATCACCTTGGCAAGCGCCCACCAGTGTGCGCCCGGCCGGGCGCCAGCGGCCAGCAGCACCGGATAACACAGCGTCACCGCCTCCCCGGGCGGGACGGCGAAGCCGCGCGTCCACGGGCCGATCGCGGCCCAGGTACCCCACGGCGAGATCAGCTGGCACTCGCCCCGGATCGGGGCCGCCGTCCGGTTGGCCACCTCGACCCCGAGTTCGCCCCGCCGCCCGGCGGCGATGCGGAGGGTGGCGGGCAGCAGGCGCAGCCCGATCTCGGCCGCGGCCGCCCGCTCGTCGGCCTCGAGCAGCGGGAGCAGCTGTTCCAGCGGGAGGCCGAGCGGGGGAGCGGGGGGCTCGCCCACGTTGACCAGCGCGGCGTCCTCCAGGTCCTGGCCGAGGTCGTCCCGGATCCGCGCGGCCACGTAGTAGCGCCCGGGCGGGGTGCCGGGCAGAGCCCGTGCGGTCAGGTCCCAGCAGGCGAAACCGCCGCCGCCGAGATCGTAGCGGAGCGGCGCGGCCGGCCCGGCCACGGCCAGACCTGGCGGGACGTCGATGGCCACCAGCCCGCTGGCGGGTTCGGGGCCGGCGGCGACGGTGAGCCGCAGCGAGGCGCCGCCCGCGGTGGCCGGCGCCTGATCCTCGGCGGCGGCGAGCGCCACCCGGCCCGGGGACAGGTGCACCGCGACCGGCATGTTCCCGGCCGGCGCCGGGCCCTTGCCGTGCAGCCAGTACCGGGAGAACACCGGTTGCGCCGGCTCGGGAGGAACGCCGCCCGGCTCGGGAGGAACGCCGCCCGGCTCGGGAGCAACAGCGCCCGGCTCGGGAGCGACCCCGCCCGGCATGCCCGGCCCCAAGCCCGCGGGCCCACTCCCCGGCACCGCCATCGCCAGCGTCACCATGCCGGCGGTGGGCACCGCCGCCTCCGCGGCGCCGTCCACCAGCGGCAGCGGCGGGCCGTCGGCGTCCTCGAGGAGGCCGGAGAGGCGCGCGGAACCGAGCCCCGTGAACACGCGTACCCGGGCGGCCGTAGCCCGCCCGCGTGCGTCCCGCAGCCGGAGCGTCAGCCCCTCCTCCCGGCGTGGCTGCCCGGGCCGGCCCACGGCCAGCGGGTTCCCGCGTGGCTTCAGGGCCGTGAGCATCGCCGCCGGGCCGGGCGCTGGCAGGCCGGGGGCTACCGGGCCGGGCGCTGCCGGGCCGGGCGCTGGCGCTGCCAGGCCGGGGGCTGCCAGGCCGGGGGCTGCCAGGCCGGACCCGGCCGCGCTGCCGACCTCGCACAGGCTCGCGGCGGCCGGCAGCGGACCGGGGTGGACGCCCGTCTCGCAGGCGAGCAGGTCGTGGTTGTACTCCTGGCCGGCCACAGTGAATCCCGCGTCACGCCAGTCGCCCGCACCGGCCACCAAGGCGTACTCGAACGTATGGCTCCAGTGCTGCCAGGCGAAACTGCTCCCGTCCGGTGCCGTGCGCCGGTCCCCGTCGATCCAGACCCCGGCCGGCCACGCGCTGCTGGCCCGCATCAGCGCGATGTGCAGCGTCCCGTCGGCGGTGATCAGGCTGCTGGGCGTCCCCCGGTTCAGCAGCGCCACGCAGTGAGCGGCCAGCGGCGGGTCCGGGGAGCCGCCGGTGCTGTCCGCCTCGATGACCGAGCCGGCCAGATCGCGGGCCAGCGCGGCGGCGGCCGCCGCCAGGTCGGGGCCGGTGACGACGAGCACCGGCAGGTCCCGTTCGCCGCGTACGTCGGGGTCGGGCCCGAACACCTGCTCGCGCGGCCGAGCGGCCGGTACCCACACCCGGCCGCCGGACGCCAGCCGCCCGGCGAGCTCGGCCGCGGCGGGCGGCCCGAGCGCGTCGAGCAGCCGTGCGGTCCACGGGTTGACGTCCGGACCGCCGAGCGCGATCCGGCAGTCCGGGACGTTCGAGTCGACGTCGAGCGCGCCGTAGCGGGGGCCGTCCGCCCGGGAGCACGTCGCCGTCACCCCCTGGGCGGCCAGCGCCGCGACGAGATCGCGCACCGCCCCGCGGCCCGCGTCGGGCAGGTCCGGGACGATGACCTCGGCGACGCCGATCGGCCAGGCGCGGCCGCCGCTGAGCACCCGCGCGGTAGCGCCGAGGCCGAACCATTCGTGCGCCGGGTTGTCGAGGGTGAAGGCGCTGTGCGCCACGTCGGCGTCGGGCGTGCCGAACGGGCGGCCCACCACGGCGGTGGCGCACTGGTACACCGGCAGCCCGCCCGGGACGTCGGCGGGGAAGCGCACCCGCAGCAGCCGGTCCTGGCCGATCGAGCCGTCCACGTGGGTGCGGAACTCGACCCGGTCCAGCCCGTCCCACAGGATCGTCTCCTGGCTGACCCGGAGCCCGCCCAGGGTGAGCTCGGTGACCAGCCGGGAGCCTATGGCGCACCGCTCCATGCGGACCGGGGAGGGCGTGGCCCCGGACCCGGTCCCCGGCCCCTTGGGGGACAGCAGCCAGGGTCCCTCACCCCAGCGCGGGTGATAGTCGTACTCGTCCTGGAGCACGAGCTCGTTGCCAGGGCCGCGCAGCAGCTGCACGCCGTACCGCCGGTCCAGGATCCGGGTGAGCGTGCCGCCCCGCGTGGGATCGGCCTCGACCCCGAAGGCTTCGTTCTGTATGACCGTGGTCGTGGCCGGGCCGGCGGTCCAGCCCTCGGCGCCGGGCCCGGGCGCCGCGCTCACCCAGTAGGTCCGGTAGCCGAGTGCGGGCACGCTGGCCGCGCGGAACGTGACCGTGACCTCGGCGAGGGTCCCGTCGCCGTGGCGGCGCACCCCCTCGGCGAGGAACGGCACCTCCGCACCGGTGTCGTCGGAGAGGGCCAGCCACATCGTGCCGGGCTCGGCGAAGCCGAGTGTGATCGTGGCCAGCCCCGCACGCTCCCACGACACGGTGCTGAACACGACGACGGGCCGTGGGGCGGTCCATGATCGCGGACGATCCTGTGCGCTATTCGCCGGCAATCGTCCGTGATCACCGATGGCACCGTGCGGGCGGGTGTCGGCGAGGGAGGCCAGGTAGCCGGCCGCGTCGCGGCGGGCGGCGTCGCCGCGCTCGAACGCCTCCCGCCAGCCGCCGAGCAGGTCGAGGTAGACCTGGTCGGACTCGGTGCCGGTGATCGCGTCGTGGTGGGCGCCGAACGCCAGCTGCCGCCACGCCTTGTCCAGCGACGCCGCCGGGTAGCCGGCGCCCGCCAGCCAGGCGAGGGTCGCCAGCCGCTCGCCGTCCAGCGTCGCGACCTCCGCCGCCCGCTGGGCCTGCTTGGTGTCGACGAAGGAGACGTCCTTACCCGTGTAGACGGGGTTCATGTCCCTGGTCTGCGGTGTCAGCCAGATGCCCCGCTCGGCCGCCTCGTCCCGGACGGCGGCGAAGAACTCGCGCGGCAGCGCGGTCACGCACCGGGGCCAGACATAGCGGGCCGCGAAGTCGCGGTGCAGGGCGGTGGCCCAGCGGGCCGGGATCACGTGGTCGGCGCCCACCGGCAGCAGCACGTTGCGGGTGGCGGCGACCGGGGCCAGCGTGGCGAGCTGGCCCAGCGCCTCCGCCTGCGCCGCGGCGAGGTCGGGCGCCTGGTGGATGCCCCACCCGGCCCCGTAGTGGTTCGCCATGTAGCTGGTCAGCAGCCCGCGCCCGTCCGGCGAGATCCACTCGAACTCGCTGGGGAACTGCATCCGCGTGTTGTCGCCGACTGTGCGCCACGGCCCCCACTGGTGGTAGGGGCCACGCGCCCAGGCCGACGAGGTCAGCCCGGCCGCGGCCATCAGGCCCGGATACCCCGGGTCGAACCCGAACGCGTCCAGCATCCAGGCGCTGTGCGGATCGCCGCCGAGCACGTCGCGCTGGTGGCCGATCCCGTAGATGGCGTTGCGGATGGTGGACTCGGCGCAGGTCAGGTTGGTGTTCGGCTCGTTGTAGTTGCCGCCGACGATCTCGATCCGGCCCTGCGCCATGAGCGCCCGCAGGTCCGCCCGGTCCTGCGGGTGGGTGTCGAAGTAAGGCTTGAGGTAGTCGATCTCGGCCAGCACGAATTTGTAGTCGGGGTCGGCCAGGGCCGCGTCGAGGTGCAGCCGGACCAGCTCGAAGGCGGTGCGGACCTCCGGCAGCTTGCCGTCCTCGCCGGGCAGCAGCAGCCGGGTCTGGGTGAACTGGCCCTGCGTGTTCCACCACACCGGGTCGTAGTGGAAGTGGCTGACCATCCAGATAGACCAGCCCGGCTCGGCGACGGTGAGCATCGCGTCGCGCTGCTCGCGTGCAGCGGGGCTCTCGGCGATGACCAGCACCGGCAGCGTGCTGCCGGGACCGTGCGGGGCGGCGACGGCGACCGGCACCTCGGCCGTGTGGATGACACCAGGTTCAAGCCGTTCGATTCGCAACGGATGCGGCGTGCTGACGCCCGTACCCTCGACGCGGACGATGACGGGGCTGGCCCGGTCCTGTGCCGCCTCATGGTCCTCGTCCACCAGCGTCACCCGCATGATCTGCAGCGGGCTGGCGGCCGTCCCGGCGAAAAGGACTGTCGGCTCGGCGCCGGTGATTCGCATGGCCTCATCGTCGCACGGTGGCCGCGGGACATGGCGGGCGCGAGGAGTGCGGGAGGTGGCCCGCCGCGTCAGCTGGGCGGGTGAAGAACATCAGCTGGTCGGGTGAAGAACATCAGCGCGGGGTCTTGTGGAAAGAACTCTTTCGAGAGTAGTCTTTCGAAACATGTCTTCCGAAGTTGCCGAGCCCCAGCCGGCCGCCGCCGGTGCCATGGATACCCGCAAGATCACCGACGCGCGGGCGATGCGGGCGCTGGCTCACCCGGTGCGGCTGGCGCTGCTCGAGGCGCTCGCCCACGCCGGCACCCTCACCGCGACCCAGGCCAGCGAGCTGCTGGGCGAGAGCCCCGCAAACTGCGCCTTCCACCTCAGGACGCTGGCCAAATATGGGTACGTCGTAGAGGCGGGGGGTGGCCGGGGGCGGGAACGGCCGTGGCGGCGGGCGCATACCGCGCTGCACATCACGTCCGAGCAGGACGATCCGACGGCCGCGCTGGCCGCGGAGGAACTCGGCCAGTTCTGGCTGGACACGCTCCTGGAGCGGGCGCGCTCCGCGCTGTCACGGAAGTCGTCATGGCCCGCCGAGTGGCGGCAAAGCGGCCTGTTGGGCCAGTCGGAGTTCATCTCGTACATGACCCTGGACGAGGCGCGCGAGTTCAGCGCGGAGGTGGGGCGCCTGTACGAGCGCTTCTTCGACCGGGTGGATCACCCGGAGCGGCGGCCGGCCGGCGCGATGCCCATCGAGATGCTCCTGTTCAACTACCCGCTGCTGCATCTGGCCGGCTGGTCGGCCCCGGCCGCCGACGGCGCCGAGACGGCGCCGGCCGCTGACAGCGCCGAGCCGGCGCCAGGATCGCCCACGTAGCCCGCAGTTTCCATCCTGCCTAAGGAGTCACCATGCACCCCGAGATCGCCCGCCGCCTCGGCGAACAGCACCGCGCGGAACTGCACCGGCAAGCGGAGCGGCGGCACGTGGCCGCGCAGCTGCGCCAGCCGAAACCGGCCCGCCTGGCACGGCTGCTGACAGCGGGGCTGCTGGCGGTACGGCGCTCACCGGCTGGCCGCCGGAGCGGCGCCCAGCCCGCCCAGCCCGCCCGGGAGACCGCCCTGCCCGGCGTGTTCCTGGACGGGCCGGAGGCTTTCGGCCTGCGCACGTACCTGACCAGTGACGAGGCGCGCCAGCTCGCCGCCGACTGGGCGGGCCTCGTCGGCAGGTTCGGTGACCGGGTGGACGACGCGTCCCGCCGCCCGGCCGGCGCCGTGCCGTTCGAGGTGGTCGTGCTGGGACGCCAGGTCCCCGACCTGGCCGGCGCCAGCGGGGGGCCGGCAGCACGCGCCTGACGTGCGCACGCTGATCCAGCGGCGGACCCGGCCGACCTGCTTGGCCGGGTCGACGCGGCGCTCACGATCGCCGTCACCGTGCCGCAGACGGCCTCGATCGCCCTCGGGGCGGCCCTCGTCGCGGTCGTTGACTACCGGTTCCTGCTGGCCGCGATGGCTGCCGTCATTGTGATCTCCGTGGTCTACCTGATTGGCGGGCCCGGCGCCGTGGCGCCGGCGCGGGCGGCCCCGGTGCCGGTGCAAGGCGGGCGGCCTGACGAGGAGGGCCCGCCGTGAGAACGGGCAATCGTGTGTATCGATGGGTAACATCGACTAAGACATCCGTCGGCGGGAGGGGAGTCGCCTCGCGCGCGCAGAGCGGAGCGAGGTGCCGATGACCGATCGCACGGTGACTCTGCGGGACGTCGCGGCGCGGGCAGGCGTCCACCCTGCCACGGCCTCGCGAGCGCTGAGCCCGGAGACCCGGCTGCTGGTCAAGGAGGAGACGGCGCGCCGCGTGCTCGACGCTGCCGAGTCCCTCGGGTACCACCCCAACCCGGTGGCGCGGAGCCTGCGGACCCGCCGTTCCCATACCGTGGGTGTGCTCATCCCGGACCTGACCAACCCGCTGTTCCCGCCGATCGTGCGCGCGCTGGAAGACCGGCTCGCAGCCGCCGGATACGTCGCGCTGATCGGCAACACCGACGGCGACGACGAGCGGGAGCGGCTCGTCTTCCAGCAGATGCGTGCCCGTCATGTGGACGGGATGGTGCTCGCCACCGCGCATCTGAGCGACCCGTTGCTTGCCGACGCGGCCCGCGCGGGCCTGCCGGTAGTGCTAATGAACCGGATGGCGGCCGATCACAGCCTGCCCTCGGTGTCGGTGGACAACGAGCGCGGGATGCGGATGGCGGTCGCGCACCTGGCCGCCGAGGGGCACAAGAAGATCGCCCACGTCGCCGGCCCGCAGGAAGTGTCGACCGGGCTGAGCCGCTATCAGGGCTTTGTGTCGGCGATGGAGGCGCACGGGCTCGTCCCCGATCCCGACCTGATCGTCACCGCGAAGGCGTTCTCGATCGAGGAGGGGATGCGCTGCACCCGGGCGCTGCTGGAGCGCCGGACGGGATGCACAGCCGTGGCCGCGGGCAACGACATGCTGGCGATCGGCTGCTTGGCCGCGCTCGAGGAGATGGGCCTGAACTGCCCGGCGGACATGTCGGTGGTCGGCTTCAACGACATGCCGTTCATCGACCGGCTGCGGCCGCCGCTCACCACCATCCGCTTCCCCCATTACCAGCTGGGAACCGAGGCGGCGCAATTGCTGCTGGAGCGGATCGCAGGTCAGGGCGGCCCGGTCAAGGTGCTCTATCTGGCCCCGGAACTGGTCGTCCGGGGCTCGACGGCGCCACCCGGCCAGGCTGGGTGAGCTGCCGCACACGGTTGCGCGGCCTGCAGGCTTCCATCCGGGCACGTCCCCCCCTTGCGGGTGCCGGGGGTTACAGCTTGGGCACATGGCATTGACACCCGCGGTGCGGGTGGGCCAGGCTGTGCCTGCAAACGATTGTTAGGGGTGAGGATGGCGCCACCGCCGTGCCGGGGCCCGGTCTCCCGCACCGCGGTCAGCGTGGCCGAGAGCGCGAGCAGCACGAAAGCCATCAACTGCCTACACATGCGGCGTTACGCTGCAGACTGCACAGGGACCGGCGAAGCCCAGCAGCGCAGGCATGAACACCGCAGCTCCCGTCTGCCGGTAGCGGAGCGGCCCGACCTTTATCCAGGTGCTGCCGGCCGGCGCGACCGGCCCGGTGGCAGCCGTCAGCCCGAAGCCCGCCCGGGGCAACGGCTGACCCGCCGTGTGCGCGGGCCTGCGCGCCGCGCCGCCTGCGCACGGTTGGGCGCAAGGAAGGAAAGGCCTATGAGCCCCCTCAGCGTCACCGCCGCGCGAATTGCGGTCGTCGTTGCCACCGCGGGCGTGGCCGCCTGTGGCATCGGTAGCACCGGCACCCCCGACACCGGTAACAACGCCGGTCTCAGCGGCACCCCCATCCGGGTCGGCATTTCCGTTTCCCTGAAGGGTGATTTCAAGGATGACGGCCTGGCGTGCCTGCGCGGCTACCAGTTGTGGGCCAGCGACGTGAACAGTCACGGCGGGCTGCTGGGACGCCCGGTCAAGCTCGTCGTTCTCAACGACAACAGCGACCCGAACACCGCCGCCAGGAACTACACCACGCTGATCACACAAGATCACGTAGACCTGACCCTGGGGCCGTTCTCCTCCCTGCTCACGCTCCCGGCGGCCCGGGCGGCCCGCAAACACGGGTACGCGATGGTGGAGGGGTCCGGCACCGCGCCCACGGTGTACGCGGCGAGCCTGAAGAACCTGTTCGGCGTCAGTGCGCCTGTGGCAAACCAGCTGGTGCCGTTCGCCGACTGGGTCGCGGAACTGCCGCCCGGCAGCCGCCCGAGGAGCGCCGCCTACGCGATGGTGGCCGACCCGTTCGCCGACCCGCCGGTCCAAACCGCGCAGACCATCCTGGAGAAGGCCGGGGTCACCACGGTCTACAGCAACGCCAGCGCGCCCTATACGGACACCTCCCCGGCGGCACTCGCGGCCGACGCCCGCCAGGTGGCGGCGCAGAACCCGCAGATCGTCGTGATCGGGTCGGTGGACCTGCCGACCGTGACGGCGTTCATTGACGAGTTCAAGAAGCTGCGGTTCAACCCGCGCATGCTCATCGCGACGTCCGGCCCGGACCAGGGCCAGGCGTTCCTCGATGCGATCGGCACCAGCAACGCCGACGGGATCATGGTCCCGAACGGCTGGTACGGCGGCTTCTCGGACGCGCTGAGCCATGTGATGGTGCAGGAATACATCGCCAGGTACGGCGGCACCTCCTCGGATATCAACGCGGACGTGGCGGAGGCGTACTCGGCGGGCCAGGTCATGGCCGAGGCGGTCCAGAGCGCCGGCCTCAGCCAGTCCAAGATCATCGCCTTCCTGCACAGCGGCGTCCTGATCGACACCGTCCAGGGGCCAGCCTCGTGGGACCGGTACGTCGCCAAGCAGCCCAGCGGCCAGAACACCAAGGCCCTCAGCTTCGTCTTCCAGTGGCAGCCGGGCGCCAACTTCGTGCAGGTCCTGTCCAGCGCGGGAACGCCTTCCACGACCATCATCGCCCAGAAGGAGGTCTGGACGAGCAGCTGAACTAGCCGACGGACACGCACAGCCGGGAAGGGCGCAGCGGGGAGGTGTGAGCATGGCGCTGCTGCGGACCGAGGGCGTCTCGAAGGCCTTCGGTGGCGTGCAGGCGCTCAGCGACTGCTCGATCGAGATCGAGCAGGGCAGCGTCGCCGGGCTGATCGGGCCGAACGGCTCCGGGAAGACGACCCTGTTCAACATGATCACCGGGTACGGGCGGGTCGACAGCGGCGACGTCTACCTGAACGATGCCAAGATCACCAACCTGGCCCCGGACAAGGTGTTCGCGCTGGGGATAGGCAGGACCTTCCAGCTGACGCGGGTCTTCTCGCGGCTGACGGCCATGGAGAACATGATCGTGGCGGCGCACCACAAGGAGCGGGCCGGCCAGCAGCGGCGCGGGCGGGTCAGCAACCCGTTTGCCCGGGCGGGCGGCCCGGCGACCCGGCAGCGGGCGATGGAGCTGCTCGAGTTCACCGGGATCGCCAAGCTGGCGGGCGAGCGCGCCGAGACGCTCTCGTACGGCCAGCGCAAGCTGCTCGAGCTGTCCTATGTGCTGATCGCCGACCCAGAGATCATCCTGCTCGACGAGCCGGCCGGCGGGGTGAACCCGACCCTGATCGGCACCATCAGTGACCGGATCCGGGAGCTGAACGAGCGGGGAACCACGTTCCTCATCGTGGAGCACAACATGGAATTCGTGATGGGGCTGTGTGACCGGGTGACCGTCCTCGACTACGGGAACGCGGTGGTCTCCGGCTCTCCGGGCGTGATCCGCAACGACCACCGCGTGCTTGACGCCTACCTCGGAACAGCGGAGGAAGACGATGGCAGCTCCTGAGGCTGGTCCCTGTGCGCTCGACGTCCGGGGCGTCGTGGCCGGCTATGGCGGCGGCGACGTCTTGCGCGGAGTGTCGCTGCAGGTCATGCCGGGCGGGATCACCTGCGTGGTCGGGCCGAACGGGGCCGGGAAGTCGACGCTGCTTGCCACGATCAGCGGGCTGCTCCGGCCACGGCTGGGGGAGGTCACGCTGGACGGCGAGCGGCTGACCGGGAAGACGCCCCGTGAGGTCCTCCATGCCGGCGTGGTCCAGGTACCGCAGAACCACAGCCTGTTCCGCGAGATGACGGTGCGCGAGAACATCTCCCTCGGCGGCTACATCCTGCGCGAACGCGGTCTGGCTGAGCGGCGTTTCGCCGGGGTGCTGGAGATGTTTCCGCAGGTCACCGACTGGCTGGACAAGAAGGCCGGCAGCCTGTCGGGTGGGCAGCAACGGCTGGTGGAGTTCGCCCGCAGCCTCATGCTCGACCCGAGGCTGGTGATCCTGGACGAGCCCTCGATGGGACTGGCGCCCAAGGTGCTCAGGTCGGTGTTCGACGCCATCCGGATGATGCACGCGCAGGGCAAGACGATCCTGCTGGTGGAGCAGAACGCACGGGCCGGGCTGCGCCTGTCCACGCACGGTGTGGTGCTGGAAAACGGCCTGGTCCGGCTGGCCGGAACCGGCAAGGAGGTCCTTGAGCACCCGGAGATCGGCGCGCTCTACCTCGGCGGTGCGGTCTCGCCCGCGGCCGGGAGGACCACGGGCGGAGATCCCGCCTACGGCCCGGACGCCGCCGCGGCGAACGGCGCCGCGCCGGGAGCCGGTCGTTGATCATCGACACCCACTGCCACGTCATCGTCGCCGAGATGACCGCTGGCACGGTGCCGGAGCACTGGCGCCCGGCCGTGAGCCGGGAGAACGGGCGTTACCGGCTGAGTTTCCGCGGCCGCGAGATCAACTCGGTGACGGGCGAGTTCACCGACGTCGCCGCCATGCTCGCCGAGTCCGCCGCGACCGGGGTCGGCCACCTGCTGCTGTCCCCCTGGATCAACCTGGTACCGGTGGACGCGGGGCGCCGCGAGGCACGCCTGATCTGTCAGGTGCAGAACGACGCGCTCGCGGCGGCCGCCGCCGCCCATCCCGGGCGGGTGAGCGCGGTGGGCGCGGTGGCGCTGCAGGATCCGGTGCTGGCCGGGCGCCAGCTTGCCGAACTGATCACCGTCCCGGGGCTGTGCGGGGTGGAGATCCCTGCCAGCGTCGGTGGCCGGTACCTGGGCGACGACTTCTTCGGCCCGTTCTGGGACGAGGCCGAGCGGTCGGGCGCGCTGGTCTTCATCCACCCCACCACCCGTGGCTTCGGCGTGCCCGCCCTGGACGGCTACTACCTGTGGAACTCGGTCGGCAACCCGCTGGAGACGGCGGTGACGGCGGCGCACATCGCCGTGTCGGGGGTGCTCGAACGCCATCCAGGGCTCCGGGTCCTGCTCGCCCACGGCGGGGGTGCGCTCCCGGCGGTGCGCGGCCGCCTGCGCCGGGCCTTCGCCGTCCGCGGCGAGGCCCGGGCACGCAGCGCGGCCGGGCCGGACGACGCGCTGCGCCGGTTCTACTACGACACGGTCACCCACGATCGTGACCTCCTCGCCGGCCTGATCCGTTACGCCGGAGCCGGCCAGGTGCTGCTCGGCTCGGACCGGCCGTTCGACATGTGCGCCGACAACCCGGCGGACGAGGTCCGCGCGCTCGGGCTCACGGCGGGCGAGGATCTGGTCCTGGGCGCCAACGCCGCCGGGCTGCTGGGGGTGGCCGACGACCTGCACACGTAGCGGCGCAGCAGAGCCGGCAGCAGGCGCCAAAGGATGCATACGATTGCATAACGGATACCGGTCACCCGAACACACTCCGTGTCATCCACCCCGCCCCACCATGGCTGTGACTCCTTGGACACGGTTTGGCCACGGGCATTGACAGCCCGGGCGAGGTGAGGGAGGCTACCGGGGTGCAAACGATTGCTGCAGGTCAGAGGCATTGGTGGCCGGATGACTGAGCCTCCCGATGGCTTCCGGCTGGGCTGGCTCGGTCTCGGCCGGATGGGCTCGGCGCTGGCCCGCCGGCTGCTCGCCGCGGGGTGCGACGTCGCCGTCTACAACCGGAGCCCGGCCAAGGCGGAGCCCCTGGGTGCGGCGGGAGCCAAGATCGTCGGCTCAGCCGCGGACCTGGCTACCACGGACATCGTGTTCGTGACCGTCGGCACCCCGCAGGACCTGATGGACGCGGTGCTGGGGCCGGGCGGACTGATGTCGTCGGACGCCGCACCGGCCATCGTGGTCGACTGCTCCACCATCTCCACCGAGACCTCGCAGCAGGTGCGGGCGGGGCTCGCCCCGCGCGGAACTGCCCTGCTGGCGGCGCCGGTCATGGGCAACCCGAAAGTGGCCAGCGCGGGAAGGCTCACCCTGGCCGTGTCCGGCCCGCCGGACTCGTTCCGCACCGCCCAGCCCTACCTCGACCTGCTCGGCGCCGGCGCCACCTATGTCGGCGAGGGCGAGCTTGCCCGGACCGTGAAGCTCTGCCACAACCTCTTCCTCGGCGTGGTGACCCAGTCACTCGCGGAGGTGACGATCCTGGCGCAGCGAAGCGGCATAAGCCGGGAGGTGTTCCTGGACTGCCTCAACAAGAGCGTCATGGGTTCGGTATTCACCCGCTACAAGACCCCGGCCTTCGTCAATCTCGACTTCCACCCCACCTTCACCGCCGCGCTGCTGCGCAAGGACTTCGACCTCGGCCTCGCGGCGGCGCGGGAGCGAGAAGTGCCGCTTCCCGTGGCCTCGCTGGTGCACCAGATCGTGCAGGCCATGATCGGCCACGGCTACGCCGACCAGGATTTCGCGGCGCTCATCGAACTTGAGGCACGTTCCGCCGGCCTGCGGCTGGAAAGCGAGAACGCGGACGTTTCCGACGGGCTCCGCCCAGAGGGCGCCAGCGGCACAGAGGCACCACCGTGAGTTCACCGACACCGTCTGCCAGCCCGGCCGCGGATGCCCGCGCCCGGAGCGCTCCCGATCGTGGTAAGCGGGCTGGCTCCTCTCGTTTGGCCAGTCACCACCTGGAAGGAGAACCTGGGAAATGAGACCTCACCGAACCCGGTTCTTGTCCATTGCTGCCGTTACGGCGGCAGCAGCCATCCTTGCCGCCTGCAGTTCAGGTGGCAGCAGCAGCAGCAGCAGCAGTACCAGCGCGAGCAACTCCAATCCGATCGTGATCGGCGCATCGGTCTCGCTGACGGGTGACTTCTCAGCCGACGGCCAGGCATTCCAGCGCGGCTACAACCTGTGGGCGTCCGACGTGAACAAGGCGGGCGGGCTGATGGGCCGCAAGGTCAAGCTGATCTTCCTGGACGACAAGAGCGACCCGACCCAGGGCAGCACCAACGTCCAGCAGCTCATCAGCTCCGACCATGTGAACCTGCTCTTCGGCCCGTTCTCGTCGCTGATCACCGGGCCGACCGCGAGCGTGGCCGCACGGTACGGGTACGCGATGATCGAGGGCGCGGGCGGCGCGCCGGCCGTCTTCAACACCCCGTCCAACAAGGCCAGGCACAACGTGTTCGACGTCAGCTACCCGATCGTGGACCAGTACGACCCGCTGACCAACTGGATCAAGTCGCTGCCTGCCGGCCAGCGGCCGAAGACCGCCGCCTACCCCATCGTCGACAACCCGTTCACGATCCCGCCGGAACAGCGCGCGCGGCGGCAACTGGAGAGCGTCGGCGTCAAGACGGTCTACTCCAAGGTCCTCCCGGCCGAGCTGCCCAACGCCAACGCCGTCGCCGACCAGGTGGCCGCGACCGGCGCCGAGGCCGTGCTGATTGGCGCGGTCGACGTGCCCACCGTGGCCGCGTTCATGAAGGCGTTCCGCCAGCAGCACTACAACCCCAAGATCCTGGCCGCGACCGCCGGCCCGGACCAGGGCGCCGCCTTCCTCAAGGCGGTCGGCAAGGCCAACGCCACCGGCGTCATGACCGCCAACGGCTGGTATGGCGGCTACGACAACCCGCAGAGCAAGCAGATGGTCCAGGAGTACATCGCCAAGTACGGCGGGAGCCCGTCGGACATCAACTCCGACGTGGCCGAGGCCTACGGTGTAGGCCAGGTGGCGGCGCAGGCGGTGAAGGCCACCGGCGGCACCGACCAGGCGAAGATCATCAGTTACCTGCACAGCGGCGTGACGCTGAACAGTGTCCAGGGCCCGGTGCAGTTCAACTCGCTGGGGATGAACATGAAGCCCGTTGTCTTTGTGTTCCAGTGGCAGAACGGCAACTACGCGCAGGTGCTCCCGGTAGGGGCACCCGGCTCGGGCCAGATCCTCTTCCCCAAGCCCAACTGGGGAGGCTGACCGCAACCGGGGAGGCTGACCGCAAACCAGAAGGCTGACCGCAACTGAGCAGTCTGGCCGACCGTCTGGTGCACGGAGCGGCAGGGAGCTGACATGGGACATCAACTCTTGCGGGCGATCATCGACGGGATACTCGCGGGCGGCGTGTACGCGCTGATGGCGGTCGGGCTGACGCTCATCTTCGGCGTGCTTGACATCATCAACATCGCGCAGGGCATCCTCGTCATACTCGCCGCCTATCTCAGCTACCTGCTCTCCGTGCACCTGCATCTGGACCTGTTCCTCGGATTGCTGGTCACGACGCCGGTGATGTTCGGCATCGGCGTCGTGATCCAGGTCCTGTTCATGCGGCGGCTGCGGGGACGGGAGCGGACGTCCATGTCGCTGCTGGCCAGCTATGCCGTGTTGATCATCATCGAGGGAATCCTGTATCTGTCCTTCGGGCCGGACTACGTGACGCTGAACGCCTGGTACGTCAACCAGAGCCTGCACGTTCTGGGGTTTTACCTGCCCTACATCTATTTGTTCGGGTTCGCCCTGGCGGTGATCATGGTGGCGGCGCTCTACCTGCTGCTCTACCGGAGCAGGTTCGGCCAGAGCCTGCGGGCCACCATGCAGGACCGGACCGCGGCCCGGCTGATAGGGATCGACATCAACCGGGTGGCCGCCCTGGCCTTCGGGATCGGGGTGGGGGTCACCGCGGCGGGTGGCGTGGCGTTCGGGGCCACCAACGCCTTCAACGCCAACAGCGGCTATGACCTGATCTCCCGGCTGCTGGCCATCATCATCCTGGGCGGGATGGGCAGCATCGGCGGCGCGCTCGCGGCCGCGATCATGATGGGCACCGTCGAGGCGGTCGTCGACATCTGGTCACCCACCTGGTCGGTGGCGGTGTTCTACCTGGCGCTCGTGCTCGTGCTCACCTTCCGGCCGCAGGGCCTGTTCGGGCAGCGTGAGGCGAGGGCGCAGTGACCTCCCTGCCGGCCCGCGGGAAGGGCCTGGCCGCACCGGGTCCCATCGTGGCCGCGGTGCTGCTGCTGGCGGGCCTCATCTTCCCGCTGGTCATCACGAACGAGACGGCCACGCAGATCGCCGTGGACACGCTCTTGTTCGTCGCTGCCGCGGTTGCCTGGAACCTGTTCTCGGGATTCACCGGGTATATCTCGCTGGGGCACGCGGTGTTCTTCGGCACCGGCGCGTACACGGTCGGCATCGCCGCCCAGGACTGGCACGTGACCGGGGATCTCGAGTTCGCCCTGCTGCCGCTGGCCGGGCTGGCCGCAGGGCTGGTCGCGGTGCCGTTCGGGCTGATCGCGCTGCGGGTGCGGCGGCACACGTTCGTGGTGGTCACCATCGCGATCTTCTTCATCTTCCAGCTGATGGCGTTCAACTTCAGCTTCACCGGCGGCTCAGTGGGTATCCCGGCCCCGTTCCTGACCTGGGCGCCGGAGACCTACAACAACCCCTTCTATTACATGGCCCTCGCCCTCGCGGCCGGGGTTGCGCTGCTGGCCTGGCTGATCTATCACTCCAGGTTCGGCCTGCAACTGCGGGCGATCCGGGACGACGAAGACCGGGCGCGGGGCCTGGGCGTGCGCGCGATGCGGGTGAAGCTGACCGCCTTCGTGATCTCTGGTGTGGTCACCGGCCTCGTGGGCGCGCTCTGGTTCTTCTTCATCGCCCAGGTGCTCCCGCAGTACGGGTTCGACCCGATCTTCGACCTGACCATCGCCCTGATGGCGTTCATCGGCGGGTTCGGCACCCTGTGGGGGCCGATCCTGGGGGCGCTGGCCCTCGAGCCCGTCGAGCAATTCCTGACGCTGCGCCTGAGCAACAGCTACGCCAGCGAGCTCATCTGGGGAACGCTCTTCCTCCTGGTGATCTTGTTCCTGTCCCGGGGGGTGCTGCCCATCGCCGGCGAGAAACTCACCGCCTGGCGTGCCCGCCGGGAGCGTCGGCTCGCCGGCGAGGGTCCGCCGCCTGGCCCGGCGCCGCCACCCGGCGTGGCAGCGACAGCGGCCTCGATGGCGGCGGATACGCCGGCACCGGACGCGGCCGAGCAGGCCGGGAGTCCGGCCGGCCCTGGTCCGGCGGGCGCGGGCTAGCGGAGCCGGAGCGCGCCAGCGGCACTGGGCCGCCACGGTCCTGCCCCGGTCAGACCGCGAGGGGCAGCCATGGTGGTCGCGGACGGCTGCCGGGGGAAGTGCCCGGTGCCCGCGCACACCGGCCATCACTCCGCCGCGGAGACCATCGAGCTGACCAGGCACGCGGCACGGGCGGGCGCGGACTTCGCCGTGGTGATCAACCCTTACTATCCGCCCGCCCTCTACCAGACACCGGGCTGGCAGCCGATGCGCGGGTACACCGCGCAGGCACCGCGCGGCGACTTCGCAGGGGCACAGGAGACCGCGGCCACCCTCGGGCCGGTGCGCGCGGCGGCGGCCCTCAGCCACCCGCATCGCCTGCTGCCGGGGTCACCTGGCCGGACATCACCGCGGCCGGGTCGTGGCCGAGGTCGGTGAGCAGCACGATCGCCGCGTTGCGCCCGGGCGCGCCGGTGATGGAGCCGCCGGGGTGGGTGCTGCCGCCGGTCTGGTACAGGCCCGGGATCGGCATCCGGTGGCTCGCCCAGCCAGGCGCGGGCCGCAGCGTGCCGCTGAATGCCGGGCCCCGGTTCCCGCCGTGGAACGCGCCGTGGATCATGTGCGGGTTCATCCGCTCGATGTCGGCGGGGGACTTGGTCAGCTCGCCGAGGATGACCTCGTCGGTGAAGTTTGGCGCGTGCCGGCGCAGCTGGCTGAGCAGGTGCCGGGCATGCCGCTCCTTGACGCGTTCCCATTCGCCCTCGGGGAGCCGGTAGGTCTGCGGGGTGAGGACCTTGACCGTATGCAGGCCAGCCGGGGCCCGGCCGGGGTCGGCCAGGGTCGGGGTAGCCACCAGCACCCATGCCGGGTCGGTGAGGAACCGGCCGGCCCGCAGGTCGGCGCCCATCCCGATCATGTCCTCGGGCCAGCCGGCCATACCGGCCGACACCGCGCTGCGCGGGCCATCGGGTGAGGCGAACGCGGGGGCCGCGGTGGCGCAATAGTAGGTGGCGAACCCGGGCACGCCCACGTCGTAGGTGTCGATGCCGTAGTGGAACTCCTCCGGCCAGGCCTCCGGCGGCGCCATGTCCCTCAGGTGCTTGGCGTGGATGGTGGACACCACGGCGTGGCCGGCTCGGTACCGCTCGCCGCGGTCGGTCTCCACTCCGGCGCAGCGTCCGTCCTCCAGCAGCAGCCGGGTGACCCGGCGGTCGCACAGCACCGCGCCGCCGTGGTCGGCCAGGTAGCCGGTCAGCGCGGCGGTGAGCCGCCCGGACCCGCCGATCGGGATCGACCAGCTGCGCTGCTGGCGGCCGAAGGTCTGCTGGTAGGGGAGCACCCCGGAGCCCGGCACATCGACCGGCTGGAAGACCTGGAACGCCATCCAGAGCAGGAACGCCTGGATGTGGCGGCTGGTGAACTCGTGGCGGACCACCTCCACCGCCGACAGCAGCCGCCGTCGGGCCCAGATCCCGCCGCGCGGGTGCTCGGCGAGCATGGCCTCCAGCGACGGGCCGAATCCGACCGGGGTGAACTGTGACCGGCTGAAGATGGATTTGACCTCGTCGTACTCATCGAGCAGCCGCCGGTAGCTGGCGGCGTCCGCGGCGGAGAAGCGGGCCACCTCCTCGATGGTTCGGTCCCGGTCCAGCCACATGGTGAGGTGCTGGCCGTCGGGGAACGCCACCTGCTCCACCGGGTCCGGCTCGGCATAGCGGAGCCCGTAGTCGGCGATGAGCCCGAGCTCGTCGGCCAGCAGCGCCGGGTTGACCCGGATCATGGTGTGGCCGGTGGCGCAGGTGTCGATGCCGAACCCGGGCAGGACGAGCTCCTCGGTGGCCGCGCCGCCGCCAGGGATGTGCCGGGCGTCCAGTACCAGGCAGCTGTACCCGGCCTTCGCCAGGTAGCACGCGGTCAGCAGGCTGTTGTGCCCGGCTCCGGCCACCACGATGTCGGCGTCCGGGCTCATCACCGTTCCCTCCGGTTCCTCCCCGTCATGCAAACCATTGCAGGTCCGGCCGTTCCGGGACAAGGCGCACCAGGAGCGTCACGCCGGGACCCGCCTGCTCAGGTGCCGCCGCCGGCGAGCGCATGCAGGGCCGGGCCGGTCAGCCGGTGCACCGTCCATTCGCCCATCGGCATCGCGCCCAGCGACTCGTAGAAGCGGATGGCGGGGGAGTTCCAGTCCAGGACCGCCCATTCCAGCCGCCCGTACCCGCGCTCCACGCAGATCCTGGCCAGTTCCGCGAGCAGCGCCCGGCCGTGGCCCTGGCCGCGCCGCTCCGGCTTGACATAGAGGTCTTCCAGGTAGATCCCGTGCCTGCCCGCCCAGGTCGAGTAGCTGAGGAACCACAAGGCGAAGCCCACAGCCTGGCCGCTCTCCTCGGCGACGTGGGCGAACAGCGCCGGCCGCGCGGCCAGGAGTGCCGTGTGCAGGTCGCTCTCGGTCGCGCTGACCTCGTGCAGGCTCCGCTCGTAGGCGGCTAGCTCCGTGATCATCTGGTGGATCGCCGGGATGTCGCCCGCGCGTGCGGGGCGGATCATCCTGGCACAGCGGCCAGGGCACCCTCGCCGGGCTGGGCGGGCTGGGCGGCCGTGGCGGGCTGGCCGACGGGGATCCGGTAGCGCAGCGTGAACCGGTCCGCGGAGATCACGATCTCGCTCGTCTCGACGGCGCGCTGGCCCGCGCGGTGCTCGCGGGTCACCACCAGTACCGGCGCGCCCGCCGGGATGTTCAGGGCGTCGGCCTCCACGCTGAGGCAGGGCCGCACCGCAACGTCCTCGATCAGCTGGTCGACGGTCACGCCGATGGCCCGCATCCGTTCCACCACCCCCCGCCCCGCGAACGGGCCCTCCTCAGGGAACGCGACGGCGGTACCGGCGGTCACGTCGGCAGGCTCGTAGCTCGTCGCCAGCTGGACCGGGCTGCCGTCGGCGGTGAGCAGGTACCTGGTCCGGTTCACGAGGTGGTTCTCGGCCAGTCCCAGCCTGCGCGCGACCTGCCGGGGCGGGCGCACCCGCTGCGTCTGGTGCTCCCAGGCCATGACCGCCCGCTCTTCCACCAGGCCGAAGGGGGAGCCCGGGAAGTGTGGCCGGTCGTGCTCGAGGCGGGAGACGGCGGGCACCTGGCGCACGTAAGATCCCGACCCGGCCCTCGCCTCGATCAGGCCCTCGGTGGCCAGGACCTGCAGCGCGTGCTTGGCCGCGGTCTCTCCGACCCCATAGCGGGCGATGATCCCGTTCCGGGAAGGGACCCGCGCGCCCGGCTCCAGCACGCCGTCGCGGATCTGCGCCCGCAAGTCCTCCAGCACCCGGAGATAGACCGGGTCGGTACCGGCACCCATCCGGTCATTGTGGCGGACGTGGCCCGGCGCCGGGCGCCGATGACCAACTTGGGTCGCCCGGCGGGGCTCATTTCCGGCGGGCCACGGTCAGGCCGTCTCCGACCGGGAGCATGGCAAGGACGACCCGGTAGTCCCGCGCCGGACGGTTGCGGCCGGGACCGCAACGTGGTGGCATTCCTGCAGGACCGGGATGGCGCCGGCGCCAGTCCTGGGCCTGCCAGGTCTTGGGATCGACAGGGAGGGACGCCGTGACAACCGAGATTCTGCAGCGGCGGGCCGAGATCGAACGGGAAATCCACGGCCGGACGATCTGCGATCACCTGCGGGCGACCGCGGAGAACTCGGGCGGCGCGCCCGCCCTATCGGACCAGGCGGCCGGTGACGGCGGCGGGACCGGCTGGCAGACCCTGACCTGGGGGGAGGTCCGGCAGCAGGTGCTGGAGCTGGCGGCCGGCTTCGCCGCCTTGGGACTGGCCAAGAGCGAGCGGGTGGCGCTCATGCTCCCCAACCGCACCGAGCACGTGCTCGGCGACCTGGCTGCGATGCACGCGGGCGGGATCCCCGTCACCTTCTACGCCACCCTGGCGGCGGACCAGATCGCCTACGTGGCGGGGGACTGCGACGCCCGGATCGCGGTGCTGAACGGGGCCGCCGAACTCGGGCGCTGGCAGCAGATCCTCGACCGCCTGCCGGGCCTGGAGAAGATCGTCGTCAGGGACCCGGCCGCATGCCCGGCCGGGGATCAGTACCTGACCTGGGCCGCGTTCGCCGCGCTGGGCAGGGAGCGCCTCGCGGCCGACCCGGCCGATGTCGACGCCCGGGTCGCGGCCGTCCTGCCGGAAGACCCGGTGACCCTGCTGTACACCTCGGGCACCACCGGCAACCCCAAGGGTGTCCTGCTCACGCACCGCAACGTGCTCTACGAGGTGGCGGCGGCGGTCTCGACCGGCGCGGTGGCCCCAGGGGTCCGCTGGGTGTCCTACCTGCCGCTGGCCCATATCGCGGAGCGCATGTTCAGCATCTACCTGGCGGTCGCGACCGCTGGCCACGTGCACTTCTGCCCGCAGCCGACCGATCTGATCCGGGTGGTCGGCGCGGTCAAGCCGACATCCTTCTTCGGTGTGCCAAGGGTCTGGGAGAAGGTGCGGGCCGGTATCCAGGCGCTGCTCACCGCCGAGCAGGACGAAAGCCGGCGGCAGGCCGTCGCCCAGGCCATGGACGTCGGGCGGCGCTACATCGAGAGCAGGCAGTTCGGCCACAGCACCCCGGCCGCCCTGGCCGAGGAATTCGCCCGGGCCGACCAGGCCGTGCTGGGACCGATCCGCTCGCTGCTCGGCCTCGACGAGGCATCGGTGGTCTCCAGCGCGGCGGCGCCGCTGCCGCCGGACGTGGGCTCGTTCTTCGCAGGGCTGGGCATGGCGATCCTGGACATCTACGGGATGACCGAGACCACCGGCGCTGTCACCTCGAACACCCCGGACGGGTTCAAGCTCGGCACGGTCGGCCGGGTCTTCCCCGGCATGGAGGCGAGGATCGCCGAGGACGGCGAGATCTGCGTCCGCGGCCCGCTCACCACCCCGGGCTACCTCAACCTGCCCGAGCAGACCGCGGCCCTCATCGACGCCGAAGGCTGGCTGCACACCGGCGACATCGGCAGCATCGACGAGGACGGGTTCCTGTCCGTGGTCGACCGCAAGAAGGAACTGATCATCACCTCCGGCGGGGAGAACATCTCGCCGGCCGCGATCGAGAGCCTGCTCGTGGCGCATCCGCTGATCGGGCAGGCGCTGGCCTTCGGTGACCTGCGTCCCTACGTGGTGGCGCTGCTCACCCTCGATGGCGAGGTGGCCCCGGCCTGGGCCAAGGCGCGCGGCATCGAGGCCGGCTCGGTGGCGGAACTGACCGCCCATCCAGCGGTGCTGGCGGCGGTCGGGGAGGCGGTGAGCGCCGCGAACGAGCGGCTGGCCCGGGTCCAGCAGGTGAAGCGCTGGCGGTTGCTGCCGGTGGAATGGACGGCCGACACCGAGGAACTGACTCCCACTCTCAAGCTGAAGCGCCGTATCGTGCACGCCAAGTACGCCGACGACATCGACGTCCTCTACGCCGACTGACCCGGCATGCTGCCGCGGTAGCGCCGGTACTCGCGTTCGGGGTCGGGCAGGTCCTCGTCGGTCTCGAGGACAAGGTGCGCCGCGCGCTGGAGCCGGTCCGCCAGCAGCAGCGCCTCTTCCGCGTTGAGGAGGCAGGTCGCCCTGGCGCCGGTGCGGACGCGGTCCGCCTCGGCGCCGTCGTCATCCGTGACCGTCAGGCCCACGTAGCCTGGGTCATCCTCCGGGCTGGCTCCCATCGTGAACACATGGTCGATCCAGATCATGGTGTCGTCGTCGACCGGCACGGACCCGACGATGCGGATGCGTTCACTGTTTTCGCTCACAGTGTCGATTGTCCCGCAGGATGCCGACACGTCCCGGCGGACACGCTGCGCGACCGGGAACGGACTTACCGGTGTGGTGCGCTCTCCGGGCGCAGCGGGACCAGGGCCTGAGCGGGCGTTATGAACGCCGCGCGACCAGCCAGCGGCCGAACGAATGCAGCGAACCCCGCCCCGGCCGGTTGGTGCTCGCGGTGGTGGTGCCGACGGTGGTCGTGTCGCCGCTAAGGCTGTCCGGCTCGGCCGCGGCCGCCTCGCGGCCAAGGGCGAGCTCCCTATCGCGGACCCCGACCACCATGAGGCGGCCAAGCGCCAGCGCGGCCACGAACACGATCACCACGCCGAGGCCGGTGAAGAACCCAAGGTGCTCAAGTTGCCGGATGAGCATGGTGGCGCCGGCCGGGGAGCCCGGGTTCAGCGTGCTCGCCGCCGGCCAGATCGGGCTCAGCACCGTGCCCAGCGCGAACCAGGCGCCCGCCACGGCCGCAAGCCACGCGCCGACCATGGCCACCGGCCGTGACGCGCTGGCCAGAAGGATGATCCCGCCCAGGATCGTGGCCACCCCGGGCACGATCTCCAGCCAGGTCCGCCCGGCAGTGAACGTCCAGGCAGTGTCGGGTGTGTACGCGTAGTGAAAATACGGACCAACGAGCGGGATCAGGGCACCCCACAGCCCAAGCAGCACCAGCAGCAGCCCGCTGACGGCGCCACGGCTGCGGGGGACTTGCAGCATCCTGGTCATGACATTCACTCCCATGCAGGCGGGGCCTGATACCTGCCACTCACGTCTACCCACGGGACGGACTGTTATGCGGCATTGCGCTCAGCAAGATCGCCGGGGGACGGCCGCCGTGGGCGGGCCGGCCGCGGTCCCAGGACGGCCGGGCCTGCCGGCGGTCAGCGGCCGGTCGGCCGCCGGTCGGCGAACCTGGCGCTGCTCCAGGCGGCGGCCTCGGCCGGCGGCTCGTCGCTGGCGATCCAGTGCGAGATCACGTGCGCGGTGATCGGGGCCATGAGTATGCCGGTCCGGAAGTGCCCCGAGGTCAGCCACGCGTTGCTCAGGCCGGGGACGCGGTCGATGACTGGGCGCCCGTCCGGGTGGCGCGGGCGGAAGCAGCACCACTGGTAGGCGGCCTTCAGGCCGCGGACCGCCGGCAGGGTCGCGTACAGGGCCTCGAGGATGGACTCGATCACCTCGGGCCGGATCTTGGGGGTGTCGTCGCCGGTGTCGAAGGTGCCGCCGACCAGCAGCCGCCCGTCCTCCAGCTGGGTGGCCACCGGGGCGACCGTGCCCGGTAGGCGCAGCGGCGTCGGCTCGGTGGCCAGCAGATGGCCCTTGACCTTGGTGGCCGGCAGGTCGATCGGGAGCCCGTCGAGCAGCGGGGGAATCCCGGTGGCGAAGACCACCGCCCCGGGCTGGATGTCACCCGAGGTGGTGGTGACCGAGATCACCTTGCCGCCGCTGGTGGTGACGGAGATGGCCGCGATGCCGGTCGCCACCGCGGGAAGGCCCGCGGCGAGCCGGGCCAGCGAGCGCAGCGGGTTCACCCTGGCCTGGTGGCGGATGAGCGCGCCCGCCATCGGCCGCGCCAGGCCGGGAACCAGGCTGGCGACCTCGCCCGGCTCGAGCCATTCCACGGCAGGCTGGAGGTGGGGGGCAAAGCCGCCCGGGTCCGGCGCCAGGCCGATCCAGTCGAGTTCGACCAGGCCGACACCGCCGGGCACGCTCTGGTCGAGCTGGCTCCACCGGTCCAGGCTGGCCCTGGCCAGCTCGACGAACGGCTCCGGATCGCTCCACTCGTGCGGCTCTGGCGTGAGCAGGCCGGCGGCGCCGCCGGTGGCGCCCGAGCCCAGCCGCCCCGCCTCGATGAGGAGCACCGAGCCGAGACCCGCCTCGTGGCAGGCGACCGCCGTGGCCACCCCCGCGATCCCCCCTCCCACCACCAGGATGTCCGGCCGCGTGAGCGGGATGACGCCGGCACCGCGGCCGAGTTCGGCCCGTTCCCGGGGGGTGAGCTGATCACGCCAGATAGCAGTGTCCGCAACCATGACTCCATTCTCCGCGACCGGATCACCGTCCAGCACCACATTGGGCCGTAACAGCCTGGCGGCGGCCCGCCGCGGGCCCGCGGATCGCGTTTTGTGGTTCACGGCGCATAGGCTGAGGAAATCGCGGGCAGCTCCCGCGGTCGCGGTGGCATATGCCCATGACGCCCCGGACTAGCTGAGGAGGTGACGCGCGGTTGCTCGCTGATTCGTACGGACGGATCGCGACCGATCTGCGGATATCGCTGACCGACCGGTGCAACCTGCGCTGTGCCTACTGCATGCCGCCGGAAGGGCTGGACTGGCTGCCCAGCCCGACGCTGCTCACCGACGATGAGGTGGTCCGACTGGCCCGGATCGGGGTCGAGCGGCTGGGGATCACCGAGATCCGCTACACGGGCGGGGAACCGCTGCTGCGCCGGGGGCTGGCAGACATCGTCGCGCGCACGGCCGCGCTCCGGCCACGGCCGGAGATCTCGCTGACCACCAACGGGATCGGGCTGGGCCGGTTCGCGGGCGCCCTCGCCGAGGGTGGCCTCGACCGGATCAACGTGTCGCTCGACACGCTGCGGCCCGAGGTCTTCCGCTCGCTCGCCAGGCGGGACCGGCTCAACGACGTCCTGACGGGACTGGCGGCGGCGGCCGAGGCCGGGCTGACGCCGGTCAAGGTGAACACGGTGCTGATGCGGGGCGTCAACGAGGACGAGGCGGTGGCGTTGCTGCGGTTCTGCCTGGCCCACGGGTATGAGCTGCGGTTCATCGAGCAGATGCCGCTGGACGCGCAGCACGGCTGGCGCCGGGAGGAGATGGTGACCGCCGACGAGATCCTGGCGGTTCTGTCTGCGGAGTTCACGCTCACCCCGGACGACGAGCGCGTCAGGGGCTCGGCGCCCGCTGAGACGTTCCTCGTCGACGGCGGCCCGGCCCGGGTCGGCGTGATCGGCTCGGTGACCAGGCCCTTCTGCGGGGACTGCGACCGGGTGCGGCTGACCGCGGACGGCCAGGTGCGCAACTGCCTGTTCGCGCGCACGGAGAGCAACTTGCGCGATCCGATGCGGTCGGGGGCCAGCGACGATGACCTGGCCGGGATCTGGCGGCGGGCAGTCGCGGTAAAACTGCCCGGCCACGGGATCAACGAGCCCGGCTTCCTCCAGCCATCCCGGCCGATGTCGGCCATCGGGGGCTGACCGGGACCAGGTCCCGGTTGTCGCCGCCCGCAGCGCCAGTGGCGCTGGCACGCGCCTGCGCGCCCCATGCCCGAGCCCGCGCGTCTCACGTCGGCGCCCGCACGTCCCACACCGGCGCCCGCACATCCCACGCCGGTCACCCGGCGCCCGCACGTCCCACGCCCGTCACGCCCGGGCAGCTTTGGGGCCGGCCCGGACGTCGCGAACACCGCGCCCGCGGCTGACCACCGCCGCGCCGTCTTTCAGACCTCCCGTCAGGCTCCGGGGCTTGCGTTCAAGAGTTCTCCGATATATCGTAAGCTTACTAGAGAATGAAACGATGGTACCGGTAAGCGCGATGAGTGTGAACAGGGCCGGAGCGAAGGGAGCACGACCATGCATGGTGAAGCGGCATGGGGGATGCACGGCGAGCACGAGGGCCGGCGGCACCGGCACGATGAGGAGTGGGAGGCGGAGGGCGAGCACGAAGGCCGGCGGCACCGGCGCGGCGGCCCCCGGCGAGTCCGAATGGGGCCGGGCGGGCCGGGTAGGCCAGGTGGGCCTGGCAGGCGCGGCGGCTGGGGCCCCGGCTGGGGGCCGCCCGGGCTGGGGCCCTGGTTCGGTGACGTGAAGTTCATGCGCGGCCCGCGGGTCAAGCGCGGTGACGTCCGCGCCGCCGCGCTGGCGCTGCTGGCCGAGGAGCCCAGGAACGGCTATCAGATCATCCAGGAGATCGGCGAGCGCAGCGGAGGCGTCTGGCGCCCGAGTCCCGGTTCGGTGTACCCCGCCCTGCAGCAACTCGAGGACGAGGCGCTGATCCAGGCCGAGACGCCGGAGGGCGGGCGCCGCAGGTACGCGCTGACCACCGAGGGCCAGGCCTACGTCACGGCATACCCGGACGAGGTCCGCGCGCCCTGGGACGTGGTTGCGCGCAGCGTCGGTGACGACGCGATCGAACTGCGGGACCTGTTCGGGCAGGTGGCGATGGCGGCCATTCAGGTAGTGCGGGTGGGCAGCGATGCACAGGTGGCCCAGGCGCACAAGATCCTCACCGACGCCCGGCGTAGCCTGTACCGGATTCTCGCCGCCGACGACGAGCCCGCCGACGCCGAGCCCGCCGACGCCGAGCCCGCCGGCGAGTAGCGCGGCCGGGGCGGCCAGCGGGTGGGGCCAGGGCGCGTCTCCTGGATCCATGCGGCCGCGCAGCAGCGGGAGGTCTGCGAGACATGACCTAGGCTCGGAATGGATCTCAAGGAGGCAGTGGAGGTGACAGTGCACGGTCGCCGCGGTGCCGCGGGAGACGGCGCGGCCGCATCGGACGGCGGCAAGGAGGCCAGCCGCGCGGATGTGGCCCTGCCGCCCCCGGCACCCGATGCCGAGGGGACCGGCAACGGGCAGCGCCCGCCGCTGGCGATCACGGTCGCCGGCCTGACTAAGAACTACGGCGAGATCGAGGCCGTCCGCGGCATCGACTTCGAGGTGCCCACCGGGGAGACGTTCGGCTTCCTCGGCCCGAACGGCGCCGGGAAGTCTACGACCATCAAGATCCTTTGCACGCTGGCCCGCCCCACTAGCGGGTCCGCCCGGGTCGCGGGCCACGACGTGACCACAGAGCGGGACGCGGTCCGCCGCAACATCGGCCTGGTGTTCCAGGACACGACGCTCGACAACTACCTCACCGGCGCGCAGAACCTGCGTTTCCACGCCGACCTGTACGGAGTGCCCACGGCGGCGGTGGCGCCACGGATGCGCCAGGTCATGGAGATGGTCGGCCTGTGGGACCGGCGGGACAGCCTGGTGATGACGTACTCCGGCGGCATGCAGCGCCGCCTGGAGATCGCGCGCGGCTTGCTGCACGCGCCCCGGGTGCTGTTCCTTGACGAGCCCACGGTAGGGCTGGACCCGCAGACGCGCACCTCGATATGGGCGTACATCGACGAGCTCAAGGCCCGTGAGGACATCACGATCTTCCTCACCACGCACTACATGGACGAGGCCGAGCACTGCGACCGCATCGCGATCATCGACAACGGGAAGATCGTGGCGATCGACACGCCTGAGGCACTCAAGGCCAGCGTGGGCAAGGACCGGGTGCAGATTCACACCGCCGACGACGCGGCCGCCATCGCCCAGCTCGGCCGCGACTTCGGGATCGAGGCGGGCATCCACGAGGGTGCCGTCACCTTCTCGGTGGCCGCCGGGGAAGAGTTCGTGCCGCGGCTGTTCGCGGGGCTATCGGTGCCGATCCGGGCGGTAAGCGTGGCCCGCCCGTCGCTGGATGATGTGTTCATGTCCTACACCGGCAAGACCATCCGTGACGCGGAGGCGACCGGCGCGGACGCGATGCGCCAGATGGTGGCCCACTTCCGGGGAAGGCGGTGACCGATGGCCACGACCCGATCCACTGAAACCGAGGCGGCGGTCGCCAGCGCCGACGCGGCAGCCCTGGCCGGCCGGATCAGGGTCTCCGTGCCCGAGCACACCCTCCGGTCCGACCTTCGCGCCGTCAGCATCGTGTGGCGGCGGGAACTCATCAGGTTCCGCCGGGACCGGCTCCGGGCGGTCACGTCGCTGATCCAGCCGCTGCTGTTCCTGCTCGTGCTCGGGACCGGCCTGTCGTCACTCGCCAAGGGCAGCATGCCGCCGGGCGTGAGCTTCAAGGCCTTCATCTACCCGGGCGTGCTCGCGATGTCGGTCATGTTCACTGCCATTTTCTCGGCGGCCTCGATCGTCTGGGACCGGGAGTTCGGGTTCCTGCGGGAGATGCTGGTCGCGCCGGTGAGCCGGTCCGCCATCGTCATCGGCAAGTGCCTGGGCGGCGCGACCATCGCCACCTTCCAGGGCATCATCATGCTGGCGCTCGCCGGGCTGGCCGACGTGCCCTACGACCCGGTCCTCATGATCACGCTGGTGGGCGAGCTGCTGCTGCTCGCGTTCACGCTGACCGCGTTCGGCGTGATGATGGCGGCACGGATCACCCAGTTCCAGGCCTTCATGGCGCTCACCCAGATGCTCGTATTGCCGCTGTTCTTCCTGTCGGGAGCGCTCTACCCGCTGACCGGGCTGCCCACCTGGCTCAGCATCCTCACCCGCCTGGACCCGCTCACCTATGTCGTGGGGCCGATGCGGCACGCGGTGTTCAGTCACCTGAACCTCAGCGAGGCGGCCCAGCAGTCCTTGTCGCCGGCCATCACATGGGCCGGCTGGGAGGTGCCGATACTGCTGTCACTGGGGATCGTGGCGGTCATGGGACTGGTCATGATGGGTGTGGCCATTGTCACTTTCAGCAAACCCGAGTAGTGACACGCGCCGGTGGCTCTCAGTAATCGCTAAGAAATAGTAAATGCCCGGGCCTTGTTAGGATCTTGTTAAGGTTCAGTTCGGCGATGCCGAACAGCTCCGGTGCGTTTGCGTCGGGAAATGGCCGCTATGGTATGTGAACCCGGTTGTGGATTGCGCCCAGGGCTCGCATCCCGGCCAGGAACAGTGGACATGCAAGTGCACCTGGATGGCTTTCCTGGCCACGGACGGTAACCCCTATGGGGGAAATCGCCGTGTGCCGTAGACGGAGCGTCACGAGTGTGCGCGAAGTGAACAACGGGCGACAGGAAGTGGACGTGGCGCCACCAAGTGCGCACCGGCAGCGGGGACGGCGCCACGGGCGGGCATGATCGGAAACCGGCCGTCGCGGGGCGGTATGGAGCCGAGGTTGGCCGCCACGGCAAGGTGAGAAACGGAGATGCGGCGCCACTACCGGTTCCGAAGCGAAGATGCGGCACCACAACCGCATCCGAAGCGAAGATGCGGCGCCAAGGCCGCAACGGCCCGCGAAGACAGGCTCCGCCCCGCCCCCCGCGGCCCCCGATGAGCCCCCGGGCGGCCAGCGAACGCGGGCCAGCGGACGCCCGCAGTGACCCGAAGGCGGCGCCGCCCCGAGCCGCAGCGAGGCAGGGGTTGGGCCCGCCAGGAGGCGCAGCGAGCCCGGGGGTGGGGCCTCAGTGGGGGGCGCAGCGGCGAGCAAAGGGCGACATGGGGGCCCGGGGGGTATCCCCCCGGAAAATACCGCGAGCCATAGCGAAGCGGACTGAAAGTCCGCGAGCAAAGAGCGACGCCGGGTGGCTACGGGGGCAAACCACCCGGCGTCGCATTCATCGGCGTTCCGACGGGGGCCCGGAACGCCGGCAGGTGCTCCGACGGGGGACCAGAGCACCGCTATGCATGTTACACCGAAACCCCCCCTTGTACGTCAAGACCGGATTACCGGCCATCGCGTCGGAGCGCTGTTTTCTTAAGGCCGGCTACCGACTGTCTACACTCGCGGTGATGCCGTCTACTGGGGCGGCCGTTCTTGCCGGA
>DASYQM010000419.1:0-24727 GCA_036005525.1 Streptosporangiaceae bacterium | reverse complement strand
TAGAGGACGGTACGCCCGGCCAGCACCGCGGTGAGCGCGGGCAGCAGATATCCGAGCGATTTCCCCGAGGCCGCCGGCGTCGAGATGATCACGTTCCGGCCCTGGTGAGCATGCTCGGCCATGGCCACCTGGTGAGCCCAGGGCAGGCAGACCCCGGCACGTACGAATGCATGGCTGACCTCGGCCGGGACCCAGTCGGGCCACGGCAGGCAGCGTCCCTTGCTGGCCGGTATCCGCGCGACGTGGATGAGCCTGCGGGTCCGCTGGCCACGGCGCAGGACCCGGGCCTCGGCGTCTTCCGCGTGCGCCGCATCCCCCGCCCGCGCCGGGCCGGCAGCGGGCGCTTTCCCGTGGCCATGCGGCCCGGGGATCGGGGGTGGGTCGCCCGCGGTGGGGGGCTTCAGCGCGTGCATCGGCTCCAGTCTGACATCTTGTGCGCGATATGCCTCTAACCGTGAACTCGTGTAGACATGACGTCAGAGCGTGGTTGAATGCGCGGGGACGAGGTACCGCCCGGATGTGGCGTCGGCCGGCCCGGCACCCATGCAGGCGACAGTGCAAGGCGCGGGAGGATTTGTGGATCTGAAGCTGGATCACCACACCAAAGACGGGATCGAAGTCGTCGATGTCGAGGGGGAGATCGACGTCTATACCGCCCCGCGACTGCGTGAGTTGCTCATCGAACTGGTGAACATCGGGCACTACCAGCTCGTGGTGAACATGGAGAAGGTGGAGTTCCTCGACTCGACGGGCCTCGGAGTGCTGGTGGGCGGGCTCAAGCGGGTCCGCGCCCACGACGGGTCGCTGGATCTCGTCTGTACCCAGGAGCGCATACTCAAGATCTTCCGGATCACGGGGCTGACCAAGGTTTTCGGCATCCACGACAGCGTGGACGAGGCGATCGCGGCCAGGAAGTCCGAGAAGTAGCAGCCTCCGGGGCTGACGATGACGATGGCCACGGTAGAGATGAGCTTCACACCGCTGCCGGCGCACGTCCGCACGGCTCGGCTGGTAGCAACGGCGGTGGCCAGGCGGAGCGGCGTGGACGAGGCGCTGCTCGACGAGGTGCGCCTGGCGGTCGGGGAAGCATGCTCGCGGGCGGTGGAGGCACATCAGGAACATTGCCCCGCCGAGCCCGTCCGGGTCGCGCTGACCGGCACCGATGGCCGGTTCGAAGTGGTCGTGACGGACACCGCGGCGCAGGACGCTGGCGCGGCCGCGGCTCCCGGGGGGGAGAGCGGCGCCGACGCAGCAGGCGGTGAGCGGCCGGCGTCGGCAGCCAAACCCGGTCGGCAGGCGGTGCCCGCGGAACTCGGCCTGGCCGTCATCGAGGGCCTCGCCGACGACGTCAAGATCGCGCGCACCAAGGCCGGCCTCAGCATCCGGATGAGCTGGCCGTCCGCCGCAGCGAGCTGAGCTGACCGTCGGCCGCAGCGAGCTGAGCTGGCCCAGGCTGACATCCCGGCGGATCGGGCGGCGCCGGGTCACGGGGAATCGCCCCTGGCGCGGCGCCCAGCGCCCGTCGCTGCCCAGCCCCAGGCCGCACCTCGCCACTGTGTGGTTTATCTTTGGGTGGCGAAACGCATTGCAGACCATGCGGATCTGACCCCGCCGAACCATCACATGGCGAGCGTGCGTAGAATCCCGGCTCTGTCCACAGTGGCATCCGCGCATGTCCAGTGGGTTGCTGTCTGGACGCCATGGCAGTGCCCCGGGATCGCCAACCCGCGCGCGGAATGCAGTGTGCCCCCTTTCAAGGAGGACGGATGTTGAGGCTCAACCTCGCCACGGACGGCGGGGCGGTCGTAAGCGGCGGCAACCTGACCCTGGTATTCGTCGTCGCCGTGATCGCCCTGCTGGCGCTTGCCGTGGCGGGCTGGCTGGTGAGGGAAGTTCTCGCCGCCAGCCAGGGCACGGCGAAGATGCAGGAGATCGCCCGTGCGGTGCAAGAGGGCGCGGCGGCCTATCTCCGGCGCCAGTTCCGGACCCTCGGTGTCTTCGTGGTCATCATCTTCTTTGTGCTGTTGCTGCTGCCCGCCGATTCGGCGGGTATCCGGTGGGGCCGTTCGCTCTTTTTCCTGGTGGGCGCGCTCTTCTCCGCGCTCACCGGCTTCACCGGAATGTCGCTGACGGTCCGTGGCAACGTCCGCGTGGCCGCCGCGGCCCGCGAGACTGATGGTCAGCGGAAGGCGATGAAGATCGCCTTCCGCACGGGCGGCGTGGCCGGCATGTTCACCGTCGGCCTCGGCCTGTTCGGCGCGGCGATTGTGGTGCTGATTTTCAAGGCGAACGCCCCGAACGTGCTGGAGGGCTTCGCCTTCGGCGCCGCGCTGCTGGCGATGTTCATGAGGGTCGGCGGCGGCATCTTCACCAAGGCGGCCGACGTCGGCGCCGACCTGGTGGGCAAGGTCGAGAAGGGTATCCCAGAGGACGACCCGCGCAACGCCGCCACGATCGCGGACAACGTGGGCGACAACGTCGGCGACTGTGCGGGCATGGCCGCTGACCTGTTCGAGTCATACGCGGTCACGCTGGTGGCCTCGCTCATCCTCGGCAAGGTAGCGTTCGGCAACTATGGCCTGGTCTTCCCGCTGATCGTCCCGATGATCGGCGTCGTCACCGCGGTGATCGGCATCTTCGTGGTCGCCCCGCGCAGGGGCGACCGCAGTGGCATGAGCGCCATCAACCGCGGCTTCTTCGTCTCCGCGGTCGTCTCCCTGCTGCTGGTCATCGGCGCCGCGTTCCTCTACCTGCCCGCCAGGTTCAGTGAGCTCACGGGGGTCACCGACCCGCGCATCCTCGCGCACGGGGGAAGCCCGCGCTGGCTGGCGATCGGCGCGGTGCTCATCGGCCTGGTGCTGGCCAGCACCATCCAGCTGCTGACCGGGTACTTCACCGAAACGAACCGGAAGCCGGTGCGTGAGATCGGCGAGAGCACGGCCGGCGGCCCGGCCACGGTCATCCTGTCGGGCGTGGCAACGGGCCTCGAGTCGGCCGTGTACTCGGCGCTACTGATCGGCGCGGCGGTCTACGGCGGCTTCCTGCTCGGCACCGGTAACGCGACGCTGGCGCTGTTCGCGGTCGCGCTGACCGGCACCGGGCTGCTCACCACAGTGGGCGTCATCGTGTCCATGGACTCGTTCGGCCCGGTGACCGACAACGCGCAGGGCATCGCCGAGATGTCCGGGGATGTGGAGGGGCCGGGCGCCCAGATCCTCACTCAGCTGGACGCGGTTGGCAACACCACCAAGGCCATCACCAAGGGCATCGCGATCGCGACGGCGGTGCTGGCCGCTACCGCGCTGTTCGGCTCCTTCCGGACCACGGTCGAGGAAGCGCTGGGCAGGGCCGCCGGCACGTTCAGCCTGTCGGTGGACAAGCCCAACGTCCTGCTCGGGGTGATGATCGGCGCGGCGGTGGTGTTCCTGTTCGCCAGCCTGCTGATCCGGGCCGTGGGGCGGGCGGCCCAGCAGGTGGTGGAGGAGGTGCGCAATCAGTTCCGGACCCATCCGGGGATCATGGACTTCACCGAGAAGCCCGAGTACGGGCGGGTGGTGGATATCTGCACCAGGGACTCACTGCGTGAGCTCGCCACCCCCGGCCTGCTGGCTATTCTGGCCCCCCTCGCGGTCGGGTTCGCGTTCGGGTACGCACCGCTCGGCTCGTATCTGGTCGGGGCCATCGCCGCCGGTGTGCTGATGGCGGTCTTCCTGGCCAACGCCGGTGGCGCCTGGGACAACGCCAAGAAGCTGGTCGAGGACGGTAACTACGGCGGCAAGGGGTCCGAGGCGCATGCGGCGACCGTCATCGGGGACACCGTCGGCGACCCGTTCAAGGACACCGCGGGCCCGGCGATCAACCCGCTGATCAAGGTAATGAACCTGGTGTCGCTGCTGGTCGCGACCAGCGTCGTGAAGTACAGCGACAACACGGGCCTACGCGTCGGCGTGGCGCTGGGCGCGGTGATCATCATTGTCGTGGCCATCGTGATCTCCAAGCGGCGTACCACCAGCCTGTCCGGGAGCGGGCCGGAGCAGGGGGCGGCCATCGGCGGTGCGCAGGGTCCGGATGGGACAAAGGCGGCGGTGGATGGGCCGGGCACGAAAGCGGATGCCCCTGCGGAACAGACCCCGCAGGCGACCAGCTGATCGGCCGGGGCCGGGAGGCGCGCGGTGGGCGAGAACGGGCGGGTCCTGCTGGTGCTGCGCCACGCCAAGGCGGTACATGAGGTCGGCCTGCGCGACCTGGACCGGGGGCTGACCAAGCGCGGCCGCCGCGACGCGGCGGCCGCGGGCACGATGATGCGTGACGCCGGCCTGATCCCCGATCGTGTGCTGTGCTCGGCGGCGCTCCGCACCCGCGAGACCTGGCAACAGGTCAGAGAGGCGCTGGGCGCGGCGGCGGACAAGGCCAAGGTCAGTTTCGAGTCACGTCTGTACGACGCCGACGAAGGAACGCTGCTGGAGGCCGTCAGGGGCAGTCCCGACAAGGCGCGGACGGTGCTGTTGGTCGGCCACAACCCCGCCTCACAGCAGCTCGTCCTGGACCTGACCGGGCGGCGTGACCTCGCCTTCCCTACCTCGGCGCTGGCGGTTGTCCGGCTGGCGGGACGGTGGCCCGACGCCGCCCCGGGAGGCGGCGAACTCACCCGGATCTGGACGCCGCGCACCCAGTAGGGAAGACGATCGCCGTGTCCGGCAGGATTTGCTATGCGGGGGCGGGGATTCCCGCTAGCGTTCGCTGCATGGCACCTTCGCCGCTGACAGCCGCAGAGGAAAAGCTGCGCCGCTGGGCCGAAGCCAATGCCATGCGGGACGAGGCCGTACGCGAAGCTGCCGCGGCCGGGGTCAGCATCCACCAGATCCAGCAGATCACCGGCATCGCCAGGACCACGATCATCGGCATCCTGGCGCGGCAGCCGAAGCGGCCGCTGCTGAGGGTGGTCCGCAGCGACGAGCCGCAACCGGACTAGGCGTGTCTCGTGGATCTATGCCGTCGCGAGCGATTGCCGGCGGGATGGATCGCAAAGCGCGAGAACGCCGCGAGACGCCCGTTCGGCGGCCGCGCAGCAGGCTGGAGATCTGCGAGACACGCCCTCAATGCGGTCGCTGGCGGCGACCGGGGCGTGCAGCTCGCGTCCCTGCCTGCTGCCCACGATCAGAGGATGCTCTTCAGTTCGCCGATGCTTCGCCCGATTCGGCGGCCTCGACCTCGTCGCGGGACAGGCCGAGCAGGTAGAGCACCGTGTCCAGGTAGGGGACGCTAACCGAGGCGTCGGCCGCGTCCCGGACGGCCTGCCTGGCGTTGAAGGCGACGCCCAGCCCCGCCGCCGCGATCATGTCGAGATCGTTGGCGCCATCGCCGACGGCGACGGTCTGGCTGAGCGGGATGCCGGCCTGCGTGGCGAACCGCCGCAGCGCGGCTGCCTTGCCCGCCCGGTCCACGACCGGGCCGGCCAGCCGCCCGGTCAGCTTGCCCGCGGAGATCTCCAGCGTGTTGGCGGCGGCGTAGTCGAGCCCAAGATCGGCGGCCAGCCCGTCGGTGATCTGGGTGAAGCCGCCGCTGACGATCCCGCAGCGGTAGCCGAGCCTGCGCAGGGTGCGGATGAGTGTCCGGGCACCCGGCGCGAGCCGCAGGTCCTGCCTGACCTGATCGAGAACACTGGCGTCCAGGCCCGCCAGCAGGCCTACCCGCTCGGCCAGCGACGCCGCGAAGTCCACCTCGCCGCGCATGGTGGCCGCGGTGACCTTGGCGACCTGCTCGGCGCAGCCGGCCCGGGCGGCCAGCATGTCGATCACCTCGCCGGAGATGAGGGTGGAGTCGACGTCCATGACGATGAGCCGCATCGCGCGGCGGTGCAGCCCGCCGCGCTGGACCGCCACGTCGACCCCCTGCGCGACGGACTCCTGGGTCAGGGTGGTCCGCAGCGCATCGGGGTCGGCGCCGGACACGTCCAGCTCGATGCAGGTGACCGGCCGGTCGGCGAGCCGGTCGATCCGGTCGATGTTCGCGCCGCTGGCGGCGATCCGGCCCGCGATGGCCGCGATGGCGCTGGGCAGCAGCGGGCTTCCCAGCACCGTGACGTGGAGCTGGCCACGCCGCCGCGGCGGCTCCCCGGAGCCCATGGTGATTTCCACGTCCATGCCGAGGTCGGCGGCCACCGCCCGGACACCGCGATGGATCGACGTCAGGTCCGGGTCGGGCCCGCACGCCAGCAGGACACCGAGTACCAGGCGCCCGCGGATGACGACCTGCTCGATGTCGAGGACGCTCAGGTCGTGCTCGGCCGCCAAGGCCGTGAATAGCCGGGACGTCACCCCGGGGCGGTCCCGGCCGGTGAGGGTCACCAGGACGGTGGTTTGCGTTGCATCCATTGCTCGCGCAACGCTACCGCCGTGCAGCCACCACCAGCGAACCGCGGCGCCGCGAGCCGCCCTGGTAACACGCCCGGTGATCAGTGGCCGGAGCGGCGCACCGACCCGCGGGACAGTGTGCCGGCGGCACGGCCGTAGCGTAGGTTCGGTCTGACAGCTGCCGCGCAGGAGGGAGCGGGATGTCCGACGAGGTAATCCACCTGCGTGGTGTCGGCATCCGGCGCGGCGGGTCGATGCTGCTGCGCGACGTCACCTGGACGGTCTACGACGACGAGCGCTGGGTGGTGATCGGGCCCAACGGAGCGGGCAAGACCACCCTCCTTCAGGTGGCCGCGACCCAGTTGTTCCCCACGGAGGGCATCGCGGAGGTCCTGGGCGAACGGCTCGGCGCGACGGACGTCTTCGATCTGCGGCCGCGGATCGGCCTGGCCAGCGCGGCCGTCGCGGATCAGGTGCCGCCGGGAGAGAAGGTCATCGATCTCGTCCTCACCGCCTCGTACGCGATCGTGGGGCGGTGGAAGGAGGAGTACGAGTCCACCGATGTGACCCGGGCCGTGGAACTGCTCGACGCGCTGGGGTGCGCCCACCTGATCAGGCGCCGCTTCGCGACCCTGTCCGAGGGTGAGCGCAAGCGCGTTCAAATCGCCCGGTCTCTGATGCCCGATCCCGAGATCCTGCTGCTCGATGAGCCGGCCGCCGGGCTCGACCTGGGCGGGCGGGAAGATCTCCTGCGCCGGATCGCCTATCTCGCCTCGGACCCGACCGCGCCCACCATGGTGATGGTCACCCATCACGTGGAGGAGGTGCCCGAGGGGTTCACTCACGCCATGCTGCTGCGGCGGGGCGCGGTGCTCGCGGCTGGGCCGCTGCCGGATGTGTTCACGGAGCGGAACCTGTCCAAGTGCTTTGGCGTCCCCCTCATCGTCGAGTACCGCCAGTCCCGCTGGGCCGCCCGCGCCGCCGTTTAGCCGCTGCAGCGCCCTGCCGCGTGCGACGGATGCGTCGCTGCATGCTGACGGGGGCACAACGTAGGCATGAATCCTCGTGTGCCGGGAGCAACCGGTGAAGGGTGACAAGGTCGAGATCGTCATCGACGCCGGCGGGGCCACCAAGACCTATGAGGTGACCGCCACCCGGGCCGGGCGGCGGGTCGAGGTGGTCACCCGCCGCGGCGTGGTGGAGGTAACCGAACTCACCCGGGGCGGCGCGCCCGTGCGGACCGCCCGGTTCATGGCCAGCCGCGTGCTTGCCCTGGTCGAGCACCCGGCCCGGCGGCGCCGGGCCGGCGCGGGCAGCGCTGGGCCTTCCGAGGAGTGGGCCGAGTAGCGCAGGGCCGGGCTCGCGGTCGGCGGTGCGGGGCGCGCCGGGGCGGGGTAGGTGGCATGCCCGAGCCGGTGCGGCCTGCACCCTGGCCCCGCCGGCCGCCAGCGGCCACAATCGGCTACATGACTGCCCTGGCTGACCGCCCGGGCACCCGTGCCCTGGCCTGGGGGCTGCCGGGGATCATCCTGCTGGTCCTTGCCGGAGCACTGGTGCTTCTCCCGTTCAACGCGGGGGTGATGACGCCAGCCCGGATCGTCACGTACGGCTTCGCGATGGTCGCGATCATCGTCTATGCCGGCGTTGGCGGTCTCATCGTTGCCCGGGTCCCGGGCAACCCGATCGGCTGGCTGCTCTGCCTGCTGGGGCTGGCGCTGGCGGCGAGCCTGTTCGTGGAGCAATACGGCCTGCGCGGCCTGGCCACGGCACCGGCGTCGCTGCCCGCGGTCCGGCAGATCGCTGCGCTCGGCGCCAGCACGACGCTGCTGACGGTGGCGCCGCTGATCGTTCTTGTCCTGCTCTTCCCGGACGGCCACCTGCCGTCCCGCAGGTGGCGGCCGGTGCTCTGGGCCGCGGTCGCCGCCGCCATCGTGACCGGGTTCGGCCAGTTGCTGCAGCGGGGCCTCGTCATCTCGGGCAGCCTCACGAACGCGTTGCTCGCGGCCGGTGTCGCGTTCCCGAACCCGTTCGGTGTCTTCCCCCGCCATGGCTGGTACAGCGACGTCATCGCGGCGATGGCGGTGGTGGCGGGGATCGCCGCCGTGCTCGCGCTGGTCTCGGTGTTCATACGGCGGCGCGGGGCATCGGCCGAGCTTCGCCAGCAGCTGGCCTGGCTGGCCTACGTCGGCGCGCTGACGGCGGCCTTCGCGGTTGTCATGGCCGGGTACAGCCTCGTCACCGGCGGCGACACCTGGGTCGGCTCGGTCTTGTTCATCCTGACCTTCGGCACGCCGATCTTCGGCATCCCGCTGGCGTGCGCGGTCGCCGTGCTCAGGTACCGGCTCTACGACCTCGACATCGTGGTCAAGAAGACCGTGGTCGCCGCGGTGGTGGCGGCGGTGTTCACGGCTGTCTACGTGCTGGTCGTGGTGGTCGTCGGCGCGGCGACCGGGCAGCCGGGCGGCAACCCGCTCACGTTCGTGGCAGCAGTGCTGGCGGCCGTGCTGCTGCAGCCTGTCCGCACCCGGGCCGGCCGGCTGGCGGACCGGCTGGTCTACGGCACGCGTGCCACGCCCTACGAGGTGCTGTCGGAATTCTCCGAACACATGGCCGGTACGTACTCGGCCGAGGATGTCCTGCCGCGGATGGCCCGGATGCTGGCGGAGGCCACCGGCGCGCAACGGGCGGAGGTGTGGCTGCGGACGTCCGGCCGCGAGCATCTGGAGGCGGCGTGGCCGTCCCCGGACGGGCCGGCGCCCGCAGAGCCCGGGCCGGCGCCCGCACAGCCTGGGCTGACGCCCGCGGCGGCACCGGCTGCATCGGCCGGTCCCGGGCCGGCAGCACCCGCGCCGGTCACAGCGGCGCCGGCCGGCGCGGGCACTCCCGCGCCGCAGGCTGCGGAACCGGCGGAGGACGGTACCGGTGATGGCCGGGCTCGCGCGTTCGTCGTGGAGCATCAGGGCGAACGCCTCGGCGCGCTGCGGATCACCAGTTCGCCGCGGGAGCCGCTGACTCCGGCCGGGGAGCGCCTGGTCAAGGACGTGGCCGCGCAGGCAGGCCTGGTGCTGCGCAATGTTGCGCTGATCGAGGACCTCCGGGCCTCCCGGCAACGTCTTGCCGCGGCGTCCGACGAGGCGTGGCGGCGGCTCGAGCGCAACCTGCACGACGGCGCGCAGCAGCAGCTCGTCGCGCTGCGGATCACCCTCCAGCTGGCCCGGCAGATGGTGGCCGACTCACCGGACGAGGCGGACGGGCTGCTCGCTCAGACCGAGCAGGCGGCGCAGCACGCGCTGGAAGAGCTCCGTGATCTCGCCCGCGGGATCTACCCTCCGCTGCTCGCCGACCTGGGCCTGCCGGCCGCGCTCGAAGCGCAGGCCAACAAGGCACCCCTGCCGGTAACGGTCCAGGCTCCGGGCGTCGGCAGGTACGCGCAGGACGTCGAGGCCGCGGTGTACTTCTGTGTCCTGGAGGCGCTGCAGAACGTCGCCAAGTACGCACACGCCTCGGCGGCCTGTGTGACCCTCGGCTACGACGGCCAGTGCCTGGCGTTCGCGGTCACCGATGACGGCGCGGGCTTCGACCAGTCGGCTGCACCGGCCGGCAGCGGTGTGCAGGGGATGGCCGACCGGCTGGCCGCGCTCGGCGGGACCCTTCGCGTCTCGTCGGCCCCCAGTCACGGCACCGAGGTCACCGGGCGGGTGCCGACTACGCCGAGATTATCCTCGTGGCGGCGGGACGCCCGGCCGGCGCGCTACGGGCCGGTAGGTGGGTCGCAGAGGCGGAACTCCAGCTGGCCGAACGTGACCCGGTCGCCGGCCCGTACCAGGAAGCCGGAGCCAACCTTCCACCCGTTGGCACGGGTTCCGTTGGTCGAACCGAGGTCGGCGAGCACCCACTCGTCGCCGATACGCCGCAATTCGGCGTGGCGCCAGGACACCGTCATGTCGGCCAGCGCCAGATCGGAGTAGCCGGCGCGGCCGATCGTGAACACCGTCCTGGCCCCGCCGCGCGGCAGCACTAGCCGCGGAAGGCGGACGGCCCACCACGCCGCGCGGAGCCGCCCGGTGAGCCCATCCCACGCCGCCGCCGTCCTGTCGCCCAGGCCGAGGCGGCGCCGGGCCGGCTGCAGGTCGTTCAGCAGGCTGGTGAGCTGCCCCTGGTAGCGCGCCTGCAGCGCGAGGTCCAGCCGGTGCAGGAAGGTGTCATGCGACAGGCGGCCGTCGGCGGACCCCTCTCTGAGCACTTTGATCACTTCGTCGCGGTCCGCGTCGGACACCCGGAGCGCCGGCCGTTGCGGGTTCAAGGCCGCCATGTCCAAACGATAACTCCCGCGTGCGTCACGCCTCCAGCGCTCCGATTTCGCGATCACTGGTCTTTTCGCGAATGGGGGCGACGCCATTTCGTGATCATGACTTGGTTGTACTCAGAACGACACCGATGTCTTGATCACGAACGCGGTGGCCGGGTATGAGCGGCTTCCTGCTAGTTTCGGGCACGGTGACCCTCCCCGGGGATGGCTGTGATCGCTGGTCGCATCGAAGGAGCCGCCGATGACCTCCAGGCCGCTGACGGTCCTGTTCATGCCGGAGAGCGCGTACGGGCCGACCAACAACTGCATCGGGATCGGCGACGTGCTGCGCCGGCAGGGCCACCGGGTGGTCTTCGCGGCCGAGGCATCCTGGAAGGGCAAGCTGGAGCCGCTCGGCTTCGAGGAGGACCTGGTCGAGCTGGCCGCGCCCGCCGAGGGCGATCAGGACGCCGGCCAGTTCTGGAAGGACTTCGTCGCGCAGACCGCGCCGGAGTTCCGCAAGCCTACGATCGAGCAGCTGGAGACCTGGATCAAGCCGGTCTGGGAGGAGCTCACGGGTGGCGCCAGGTACTGCCACGACAGGCTCCGCGCGATCGTTGACCGGGTCCGCCCCGACGTCATCGTCGAGGACAATGTGGTGGGCTTCCCGGCGCTGGTGACCGCGGGCGTGCCCTTCGTGCGGATCGTGTCCTGCAACCCGCTGGAGATCAAGAGCCCGGACGTGCCGCCCGTGTTCTCCGGGTACCCGGCCGGGGACCGCACCGGGTGGGCGGAGTTCCGGGCCGAATACGGCCGGGTGCACCGCCCGCTGTGGCAGGACTTCAACGCCTGGTACACGGCGCAGGGCGCCCCGCCCCTGCCCGATCTGGAGTTCATCGCCGAAGGCGACGTCAACCTCTACGTCTACCCGGAACTGGCCGACTACCGGCGGGACCGGCCGCTCGGGCCGGCCTGGCACCGGCTCGACTCCTCGGTGCGCCACACCGATGAGGAGTTCTCGCTTCCGCCCGCGCTCGCCGGCGGCGACGGGGCACTGATCTACTTCTCACTGGGCTCGCTCGGATCGGCGGACACCGGGCTGATGCGGCGGGTGATCTCGTGCCTGGCGGACACACCGCACCGCTACATCGTGTCCAAGGGCCCGCTGCACGCCGAGATCGAGCTGGCGCCGAACATGTGGGGCGCCGAGTTCGTTCCCCAGACGTCGGTCATCCCGCTGGTGGACCTGGTGATCACGCACGGCGGCAACAACACCACGACGGAGTGCCTGCACTTCGGCAAGCCGATGATCGTCCTGCCCCTGTTCTGGGACCAGTACGACAATGCGCAACGTATGGCCGAGCTCGGCCTCGGCGCCCGGCTCGACACGTACGGCTTCACCGACGCCCAGATGCACGAGGCGGTGGGCCGCCTTCTGGCCGACGGCGCGCTGCGTGAGCGCCTGGCCCGTGCGGGGGAGGCGATCCGGGCACACGACGGCCTCGGCCGGGCCGCGGCCATCATTGCGGGTGCCGCCAGGGGCTGACGCGGTTCGGGCGCGCGGCGCGAACCGGTGCGGAGCGTGATCGGGTTCAGCGGGCGTGAGCCTGGTTAACGGGCGTGCACGGGGCGGGCGGGCCGGACCTGCACCATGCCGCCCTCGACGACCCGGGTGTCGAACGCGGGCTGGCGCGCGGTGGCCGGGCCGTGCACCACGGTGCCGTCCGTGAGCCGGAACGTGCTGCCATGCCAGGGGCAGGTGACGCAGGGCCCGTCGCCGTCATCGGTGAGGCGGCCCTGGTGGAGCGGGCCGCCAAGATGTGCGCATTGATCGGCGAGGGCCAGCACATCCGCACCCTGGCGGAGCACGGTGAGGGCCAGGTAGCCGAGCTTGCGCCGGGCGAGGCGGCCCTCGGGCAGTTCGTAGACGCGGCACAGGTCGTGCCAGCCGAGCGCCGTGAGGTGCGCCACCGGTTCGGCGTGGCTGGCGCCCGCACCGAGGCCGAACGCCAGATGCCGGCCCAGGAAGCCGCCCGTGGTCACCGCGGCGAGGCCGCCGAGCGCCAGCAGCCTGCCGCCGCCGTCCCTGCCCGCCATCCGGGCGAGCAGCGAGGCGGCGAACAGCGCCGACGCGCCGGCGCCGGAGGCGGCGTGCACGAGGCCGACCCGCTGCTGCTCGCGGTGGAGCGACGACCAGTCGGCGAGCCCGGCCGCGGCGGCGGGGAGGGTGCCTGCGAGCCCGAGGGCAAGCAGGACCCGCGATGCACGCCCGTTGCCCGGCACGAAGTCCAGTACCGTCGCCGACGTCCAGAAACCCAGTGGGAGCGTTATCAGCGCCGGGTGGACGGGCTGGCCGAGCCAGACCCCGTGCAGCGCGTCCGCCTTGGCCCCGGACGCCAGGCCACGCCGGACGGCACGTGTGAGCGGCTGGGCCAGCCGGTCGAGCGTCTCGGCGTCTTCCAGGCGCCCGGCGAGGTCGGCCGGGGCAGACAGCACCTTCAGGCCAGAACGGGGAATGCGGGAACGGCCGCCGCGCCGGGGAAAGAGCCTGGCGTGGGATGGGCTCATATGCCCTCTCCTACCCGACGAGGCGCTCACATACCGTGGCGCAACCTAACGCTGGCGTAACGGTGCCCGGCCCAGCGTCACCCGGGCCAAGGCGGCCCAGCGCCACCCGGGCCAAGGCGGCCCCTCCCCACGCGGTCTGGGCTAGCGTGGCGCGGTTGGTGGCCCGCCGCCGGGCGGCGCCAGGATGCCGCGGTCCAGGGCGCTTTCGATCATGTCCCGCGCGTAGGCGCCGAGCGACGGCGATCCGTCCTCGATCAGGGCCACCCGGGCCAGCACCTGGTCGGCCCTGACGCCGTGCGCCGCCCAGGTCCCGCCCTCGGTCACCATGTTGATGAGCATCGGCTGCAGCCGGTCCAGGGCCCGGGCAAACTTCGCTTCCGCCGTCGCGCGCTCCTCGAACTCGTCCCACAGCGCGCGCAACGACGCCGCCTGCGGCGGCGGCAGGATCGGGAAGAGCCGGTCGGCTGCCGCGCGCTCGGCCGCCGCCTGCCGCGCCTGTTGCGGCTGCGCCGCATACACGAACAGGTCCCCGGCGTCGATCTCGACCAGGTCGTGTAGCAGCAGCATCGCCATTACCTTGCCCAGGTCGGTGCCGGGCGGGGCGTGCTCGGCCAGCACCAGGGCCATGAGCGCCAGGTGCCAGGAGTGCTCCGCCGAGTTCTCCCGCCGGGAGCGGTCGGTCAGGGTGGACTGCCGCAGCACGGTCTTGAGCCGGTCGGCTTCCAGCACGAAACCAACCTGGCTGTCGAGGGGTTCCATGGACCCATTCGATCAGCCACGGACGGCGCCAGCTTTCCGGCAGCTCTATTCGGTCCGGAGCACGGCCGCGGGCCGGGTCCGGGCCGCGACCGCACCGGGACCGGCGGCCAGCAGGTTTCCCGCCACCAGCAGGGCGAGGAACGCGGCGAGCAGTGCCGGAACGGGCACCACGGTGACCGGTACGGCGCCCAGGGAGGAGGCGAAGGCGGCCCACGCCCAGTGGCCGGCCGCCACCCCGAGCGGCCCGCCGACCAGCACGGCGACCACGAGGATCACGCTCGCCTGCCAGGCGACCGCCGCCATGACCTGGCGGCGGGTCAGGCCCAGCGTCTTGAGCAGGGCGAGCTCGCGGCGCCGCTGGCGGACCGACGCGAGCAGGGCCAGCGCCAGGGACAGCACCGCGCCGGCCGCGACGGCCAGCGCCAGGGTGAGCGGCTGGCGTCCCATGTGCGACGCGTCGGCGATCGCAGCGCCCCGGATCTGGCTCCGCGGCTCCTGATAGGTCCCGCCGGGAGTGCCGCCGGGGTTGGCGTCGCTGATCCTGGCGGCCAGCGCCTTGCTGCTGGTGCCCGGGGCGAGGTCGATCGCCACCGCCGAGGGAAAGGCGGGCACGGACACCGGCGAGTTCGCCACCTGCTGCACGGACGACAGGTCAGGGGAGATGCCCTGTGCCGCCAGCAGCGTGCGGTCGGAGAGCATGGCGCCGCGGCCCAGCGACACGTGGTCGGCCAGGGTCAGCCCGATCGACGGCAGCGTCACCGTGCCCACGACGGTGAGGGTCTGCCTGGACCGCCCGCTGCCCACGGTGACCGTCTCCCCGATCCTCTTGCCCAGCTGGCGGAGAGTGGCGACGCCCAGTTCGATCTGCCGCGGCCCGGCGATGGGGTGGCCGCTGGTGGTCGGTGGCTCCACCGAGCCCAGGTGCCGGGTCAGCCCCAGGACCGGAACGTTTTCGTCGTCGATGGGGATCTGGGTAAACGCGAAGGTCGACCAGCCGGTGATCCCCCGCTGGCCGCTGAGGAGCCTGTCCATCTGCGGGGGTGGCCAGCTCCCATAGCCCCCCTCGGTCTCCATCAGCATCGTCCAGTTCCAGCCGTACCGGGCCGGGTGCGCCAGCAGCCCGGCCAGGCTGGCGCCGAACACCACCGCCATCGCCACGGCCAGCACCGCCACCACCGAGCCGACCAGGGTGGCGAGGACGGGCAGCGGCCGGCGTCCTCCCCCTCGCGCCAGCGCCTCCCTGGTCCCCACCACGGCGGTCACCGGCAGGCCTGCCGCGGCGGCGGCCGAGGCGATCGACGGCGCCCGGCTGGCCGGGGCATGGCCGGAGGGCCGCACGGACCGCCAGGCCAGCACACCCAGGACTGTGAGCAGCGCGGCAGCAAGCACACATCCCCCGCCGGCCAGCACGAGCGGATCCGCCTCCACGCCACGGGCCGGGTCGAACTGCCTGACCGCGCCCACCGGGGTCAGCGGCGACACCGCCACCGCACCCGCCACCGCGAGGGCCGTGCCCCCGAGAACGGCCACCGCCCCGGTCAGCCCGGCCGCGAGCGCGGCCTGCGGCCGGGACGCGCCCATGGCACGCAGCCCCGGCAGGTCGGGCGTGGACCGGTTCAGCAACTGCGCCAGGGCCTGGCCCGCCAGCACGAGCAACGCCAGCGCCGCCAGGCCGCCGAGGACGGCCAGCGCGACCGCCTGCGGCTCAATCCCCTGCTGCACTTCCTGGTGGACGATGTCCAGGCGGCGGATGTTGAGGCGGATCGTCCCCGCTGGCGCGTGGAACCTCCGGTCCAGCCCGCCGGCCAGGACGGCCAGGCGCTGCTGGAGCGCGGTGATGCCGGCGCTGCCATCCTTGAGCCGCAGCCCTACCCACCCGAACGCGAACCTGCCGTTGAGGTACCTGGCGGTGGCCGCCGGGGGCAGCACGGCGTTGTTCACCTGGTCGAACTGGTCCCCGAGCACCGGCGGAATGTCCACGATCCCGGTGACCACGAACGTGGACCGCCCGGCCGGAACCGACGCGTTCGCCGGGTTCTGGCGGTAGAACTGGTAGGTCACGTGGCCGCCCACGCCGACGTGGAAGGACCGGGCCAGCCCGGCGGTGAGCACGATCTCGTCCGTGGAGCCAAGCGGGGGCAGCCTGCCGGCGAGCACCGTCATCCGGTCCTGGCGGAAGCCATCCCCGTCGAGGCTGCCGGTCAGGCCGTTGGTGAGGAAGGCGTCGTGCACCTTCCCGTTCACGACCGGATCGGCGTTCAGGCCCACGGTGGCGGCGGCGGACGCCACGCCGGGCAGGCGCTCGACCTGCCGGATGACCGGCAGGACCGGGCCGGGCACGTCGACGAACACATCGCTGGAGTTGATCGCGTGCAGATAACGCCCGTAGGCCGTGTCGGTGCGCCGCGCCCCGGCCCGCATGCTGGCAGGCACGGTGTGTCCACGGCGTGGCTGTCCGTCGGCCCGGAGGCGCGCTACGATCACCGGCTGATGGCAACGATCCGGGTCGCGCTGGCCGAGGATAACGTCCTGCTCCGGGAGGGGGTCTCCCGGCTGGTGTCGGCGAACGAGGAATTCGAGCTGGTCGGAACCGCCCCCGACCTTCCGCAACTGCTCGCGCTGGTGCGTGAGCAGCAGCCCGACGTCGTCGTGACCGACATCCGGATGCCGCCCACCGGGACCAACGAGGGTATCCAGGCGGCTGCCTGGCTGCGTGAGAACCACCCGGAAGTGGGCGTGGTGGTACTCAGTCAGTACACCGCCCCGGCGTATGCGATGGCGCTCCTCGAACACGGCTCCGCCGGCCGTGCATATCTGCTCAAGGAGCGGGTGGCTAGCGTCGACGAACTGGCGCGGGCCATCCGGGCGGTGGCGCAGGGCGGATCGGTGATCGATCCCCTCGTCGTCGACGAGCTGGTGAGATCGCGGTCAAGCCACCAGCAGCCCGGCATGGCGTCGCTGACGCCGCGGGAGTCGGAGATCCTGGCCGAGATGGCGCAGGGCAAGAGCAACGCAGCGATCGCCGCCGCCCTCAGCGTCTCCGAGCGCGCGGTGGAGAAGCACACCAACTCGATCTTCGCCAAGCTCGGCCTCAGCGAGGAAAAGGACCTCAACCGCCGGGTCAAGGCCGTCCTGCTGTTCCTGGCCGAGGGCCAGGGAGGCTGACCACACCGTCGCCAGGGTGGCAGCACCCTGCCCAGGTCAGCGCCGCCGTGCGAAGCTTGAGACATGACCACACCCCCGCACTCGGTGGTCGTAGTCGACGATCAGGCGCCGTTCCGGCTGGCCGCCAAGGCGGTGCTGCGGCGGCTCGACTGCTTTGAGCTCGCCGGCGAGGCTTCGAGCGGGCTCGAGGCGATCGAGCTGGTCGAGTTGCTCCAGCCCGCCCTGGTGCTGATGGACATCAACATGCCGGAGATGAACGGGATCGAGGCCACCCGCCGGATCTTGTCCGCTCACCCGGAGACCGTGGTGTTCCTCTGCTCGACCTACGACGTGGAGGACCTGCCCCCGGGCGCCGCCGACAGCGGCGCGAGCGCCTACGTCAACAAGGAGCGGTTCGGGGCCGAGACGCTGCGCCAGCTCTGGGCGGCCCGGGGTTCGGGGTCGTTCGCCACCGCCTGAGCAGGCTTGGCGCCGGGATCAGATGACCGGCACCGACCCGCTGATCGTGGAGCCGCGCCCCGGCTGCGACTCCCAGCGGACGGTGCCGCCGATGGCGCCCAGGCGGTCCGACATGTTGACGAAGCCATGCCCGGCCCGGGCTTTGGCGGGATCGAAACCCGGCCCGTTGTCGCTGACCGAGAAAAGCAGCCCACCGGACTCCTCCCAGACGCGCACCCGCGCGCTCGCCTCCGGCGCGTGCTTGGCCGCGTTCTGGAGGGCCTCGAGGCAGCAGAAGTAGACCGCGGTCTCCACCACCTGGGAGTAGCGCCCGATGCCGTCGGCGCTGACGCTGACCGGGATCGTGGACCGGGCCGCGGCCGCGCGCAGCGCCTCGGGGAGGCCAGCGTCGGCCAGCAGCGGCGGGTAGATCCCGTGTGCGAGCTCGCGCAGCTCCCTGATGGTGACTTGAACGTCCTCCCCCATCTGCGCGAGCATCTCCGCCCCCGCGGCGGGATCGTCGGCCACGATGTCCTGGGCCAGGCGCAGGTTCACGGCCAGCGCGACCAGATGCTGCTGAGCGCCGTCGTGCAGGTCCCGTTCCACCCGGCGGCGTTCCGCGTCACCGGTCGCGACGATGCGGGCCCGGGATTCGCGCAATTCGTCGGCCTGCTTGCGCAGTTCGTCAAGCGTGGTCTGCAGGGCGGCGTCGAGCTGGACGTTGTGGAAGGCGAGGCCGGCCTGGCGGGCCAGCTCGGTCAGGACGCGGTCGTCCTCCTCCGAGAAGGCGTCCGCCTCCGCCGGGCGCTCCACCACGATGAGGCCGAGGAGCTCACCTCCGTGGCTGATCGGCGCCACCCGCAGCTGGGACCCTTCCCTGCCGTCGAGCAGGGCGGGCAGCCAGACCGCGGCCCACGCGTTGCCCGAGACGCCGGCCCTGGTCACCACCGGGCGCTCACGCTCGGACATCAGGATCGACCGTCGGCCCGCGTCGGGTACCGACACGGCCCGTTCCAGCACTTCGCCGCCCGTGTAGACCTCGGCCCTGGTCAGGCCCATGGTCTTGCGCAGCGACTCGGCAAGCTGGAGCAGCAGCTCGTCCATGGCGACGGCACGCGTCATCCTGCTGCCGAAGGTGCGCAGCGCCTCGTCCGGCGCCTCGCGCGCCCCGTACACGAACCGGGTCGCCGAGGCCAGCAGCCGGTCCCTGGATGGCAGGTAGACGGCCGCCGCCACCGCCGCCGCGAGCATGGAGAGGCCGAGGACCTCCCGGTCGCCGGAGTCGGCGGGGCCCTTCCCGAGGCCGAGCACGACCACTACGTAGACGGCCGAGACGACGAGGCTGAAGCCCGCCACCCACAGCACGTGCACGAGGAGCCGGCCGCCGTGCTGTGCCAGCCGGGGGATGCCGCCAGCCACGAGGCTGAGCGGGATCACGACGGTCGTTCCCGCCGCGGCCGGCGCGACCGCGGCCGGCCAGCCGACGAGGAGATGCAGGGCGGCGATGACCAGGGCCGCGTCCGCGGCCACGACCATGCCGATGGCAAGCCACTGCAGCCGCTCACGGTCCCTGGCCGTCGCGCGCAGGTACCGGAGCCGGACGGCGGGCAGGGCGCACGCGACGGCGGCCACCAGCCCCAGCGCCACCACCAGCGGTGGCAATGGCCTGCCGGCCAGCGCGAACGCCAGTCCGGCGCCCAGCGCCGCGAGGTAAGCGGCTCCGGCGCCTGCTCGCCGTGCCCGGCTGCCGAGCCGGCCGCCGGGGAGGGCGAGCAGGAAGTGGCAGGAACAAGCGATGACCAGCGCCGCCGCCAGCGTCGCGCCCGCCCGGGCCAGCTGGTGCTGGCCCGCCGAGGGCTGGCTGGCCAGCCGGGCCGCCGTCAGCGCCACGGCGGCCGCCAGCGTGCCGAGCGCCAGCGGCCACTGCGGCGCACGGTCGGGCGCCCGGGCACAGATGGCCCCGGCCAGGGCCCAGATGAGCACGAGGCCTACCGCCATGCCGTCCAGGACGGACACGTCGCCGGGCACCGGCACCCGCAGCCCGGCGAGCGCGACGGCCGCCGTGACCAACGGCAGGACCGCCCCGGTCGCCAGGTTGCCCGCGGCGGCGCCGCGCGGCCTGGCCGCCGCGGCGGGGCCGCGGACGGTGCTGTTCACCACCGCTCCCCCCGGCGCCACCGGGGGCGCGCCGGACGTTTCCGGGCCCAGCTGCTCATCACAGGGCCTCGATGACGACGGCCTCGCCGCCGTCCGGCCGCAGCTCCGGCTCGGGCTCGAGGATCCGCCCGTCCCGCATCCGGACCACCCGCCCCGCGGCGGCGGCCACCCCCGCGTCGTGGGTGACCAGCACGATCGTCTGCCCGCCGCCATGCAGCCGGCGCAACAGCTCGATGACCTCTTCCCCGCCTTCGGAGTCGAGCGCCCCGGTCGGCTCATCGGCCAGCAGCAGGGTGGGCTCGTTGGCCAGGGCGCGGGCGATCGCCAGCCGCTGGCGCTGCCCGCCGGACAGCACCCCGGGCACCGCGCGGGCCTTGTCCCCGATGCCGAGCAGGTCGAGCAGGTCAGCGGCCCGGGTCTCGGCCATCTTGCGCCTGCGGCCGGCGATCACCGCCGGCAGCGCGACGTTCTCGAGGACGGTCATGCCCTCCAGCAGGTTGAAGAACTGAAAGACCAGACCGATGTGCCGGCGGCGGAGCCTGGCCAGGTCGTCCTCGCTGCGGCCGGTGACCTCTTCGCCCGCCACGCTGATCTCCCCCTCGTCGGCGGTATCCAGGCCGGCGACCAGGTTCAGCAGGGTGGACTTGCCGCAACCCGACGGTCCCATCAAGGCCACGAACTCGCCTTCGCCGACCGTCAGGTCGACGCCGCGCAGGGCGCGGACCGGCGCGTTCTCCGCCTCGAACGTCTTGCGCACGCCGCGCACGGTGAGCGCGGCCTGGTCCTCGGACATAACCCCCCCAGTCGGGTTGTGGTGTTGTGGGCAGGGCCGGGGCCGGCCGGGCTCCCCTGGTCCGCCGCCGGCCGGCCCTCCCGGCAGATGATCTTGTATGCCGTGACCGGGGCCTCGCGGCCCTTCACGTGCTGGGCGCCGAGCAGCACGGTTTCCACCGGTGTTCTCAGCGCCTCCACCGTGGCCTCGGACGCCACGGTCTCGCCCTTGCTCGCCAGCTGCTGCAGCCGCTGGCAGAGGTTGACGGTATCCCCGACCAGCGTGTACTCCAGCCGCTCCGCGGAGCCGAGCAGGGCCGCCGCGGCCACGCCGGTGGACAGCCCGAGCCCGAGACCGAAGGCGGGCAGGCCGTCGGCCGCCCAGCGGGTATTGATACCGGCCTGGAGCTCATGCATCGCCGACGAGGCGGCCACCGCGCGGTCCGCGTGGTCGGTCTGCGGGAACGGCGCGCCGAACACCGCCATGACCGCGTCCCCGACGAACTGCATCACGGTCCCGCCCTCGCCGAGGATCGCGTGGTTCATCGCGGCCCGGTGGGTGTTGAGCTGCCCGGCGAGCTGGCTGGGGTCGGCGCGCTCGGCGATCGTCGAATATGACCTGATGTCGCTCATCAGGACGGTGACCACCACCCGCTCGGTCTCGCCGATTTCCCGCTGCTCCTGCCGGAGCTTGTCGGCGAGCCCGCTGGGGAGCAGGCGGGACAGCGTCTCGCCCTGCTCCTCACGGTCGACGATGGCCTGCTGCAGCATGCGGAGCCGGCGTAGCGCGCTCTGGCTGCCCGCGGACACGCCTTCGGCCAGCTTGACGAAGACCTCCTCCACCTCGGCGTCGGCGGCCTCGGGGGGCACGTGCCGGGCCACGGCGATCGCCTTGATCGGCTTGCCCTCCGCCACCATGGACAGAAGTTCCTCCTCGTCGGGCGTTAGCCCGCCGGGGGGGACGACCGGCCGGACGAGCGCTTCCACGATCGTCGGGTCAAGCGCGGTGCCACCGGTCGCCACCGCCCGGATCGCGTCGGCGAGCTGGTTACCCTCGGCCACATGATCTTTCAGCAGGTAGCCGTACCCGGCCGAGCCCTCGGCGAGCAGTGAGATGGCGTACTCGGGGTCCTCGTACTGCGACAGCACCACGATCCCGGTCCCCGGATGGCGCTTGCGCACCTCCTTGGCCGCGTCGATGCCCTCACGCTGGAAGGTCGGCGGCATCCGGATGTCGGTGACCAGCACCTGCGGATTGGCGGCGGTGGCACCGTTGACCGTCTCGTCGTAGTCGGCGGCTACCCCCACGATGTTCAGGTCGGCCTGCCTGTCGATGAGGGCGCGCACCCCTTCGCGAACGATCAGGTTGTCGTCCGCGAGGAAGACCGTGATCGTGCCCGGTGCCTGCGCATCATGGTGGTCCATCTACCCAGTTGTCGCACATGACGGCGTCGTCCCGCCAGTGGGGAGGCATGTGCAGAACTGGTGGTGCTAGGCACACCGGCGCCAGCCAGCCACCATCATCCGGCCACCATCATTCATAACGGATGATCGTGGCCGTCGCCGACCGGGCGGCGGACTTGTTGGGCCGCGCAGCAGCCGCCACGGCGCCGGTTATGGAAGGGGGTGAGCACGAAGGGCGTGGTGGTGGTCGCCCCATCGGCGGCCGCGCGCGACCACCCTGGTCAGCCCGCGTTCCCGCTGCTTACTCTCGATCTCATGCGCGCCGTAGTGGCCGTTGCCGCCCACGAGCTGCGAACCAAGTGGCGGGCCTGGGTGGGCCTGGCTCTCCTGGTGGCCTTCGCCGGGGGCTGCGTCCTCACCGCTGCCGCCGGGGCTCGCCGGACCGACAGCGCGTACCAGCGGTTTCTGGTGGCCTCAAGGGCATCCGACGTGCTGGTTTCCCCGGCCGGCTCTGGCCTGGGCGGCTACTACGGGGCGCTGGCCCGACTGCCCAGCGTCGTCGCGCTGGCGCCCATCGTCGGGTTGAGCGTGCTGCCCGTGGGTCCCGGCGGGCGGCCGGTCCTGGCCTCGGTCGCCGCTGCGCCGCTCGATCACCGCTGGGGGCACATTCTTGAGATCCCTAAAGTGCTGGACGGCCGGCTGCCGCTGGCGGGCCGGCCCAGTGAGATCGCCGTCGACCAGAACGGGGCCCTCGCGCTGCGCCTGCACGTCGGGAGCACGCTGGTCATGAAGGCCGTCCCGGCCGGCCCATCGCCGGGCGCGAATGCGGGGGCACCCCGGCCGCCGCTGAGGGAGCGGGTGGTCGGCATCGTCGTGACGCGGGGCTCGGTGCACCCGGTCACCAACGTGGACAAGGTGCCTGCCATCTTCGCCAGCACCGCGCTGGCGGACCAGCTTGGCCGCGCGTACACATCTTTCGATGGCGCGTATGTCAAGCTGCGGCCGGGCTACAGCCCCGGCATCGCCGGCCGCCAGGCGGAATCGCTCGCACAGCGATTCCGCGCCACCGGCGGGCATGTGTTCGTGGCCGACGAGAGTGCCCGGGCGGCAGCGGTCGAAAGGTCGATCCGGCCCGAGGCGGTCTCGCTCGCGATCTTCGCCCTGGTCCTCGCGATCACTGCACTGCTCGTCGTGGGGCAGGCCGCCACGCGGCTGATTGTCGCGGCGGCGCCGGCCAACCCGGTTCTGGCGGCGCTGGGGATGACCCGTGGCCAGCTGATGGCGGCTGGCCTGCTGGAGGTGGGCGCGGCGGCCGCCGCCGGTGCCGTGGCCGGGGCCGGCCTGGCGGTCGCGGCGTCGCCGCTGATGCCAATCGGGACGGCTCGCGTGGCTGAGCCGGACCCAGGGGTCAGCGCCGACTGGGCGGTGCTCGCAGCGGGGGTGGTTGCCATCGTGGTTCTGGCCGTGGCCCGGGTGGCGCAGTCGGCCTGGCGCCTGGCGTGGGGCGGCAGTGCCAGCCGGGCGGCGGCGGCATCGTCGGCCGGCCGGTCGAAGGTCGCCGAGTGGCTCGCGGCGGCCGGCGCGCCGGTGACGGCGGCCGCCGGAGTGCGCCTTGCCCTCGAGCCCGGTCGCGGAGGCGGCGCCGTACCGGTCCGCAGCGCGATAACCGGTGCGGCGCTGTCCGTACTCGCGGTGACCGCCGCGTTCACCTTCGGCGCGAACCTGCTCCACCTGGTGCACACCCCCCGCCTGTATGGCCAAACCTGGGACGCCGCCGTCGACTGGCAGTTCGGCAGCTTCACGCCGCGGCAGGCGCAACGCGTCCTGACCGTGACCCCGGGCATCACCGGCTGGAGCTACGGCAATCACGGGACGGTCGGGATCGGCGGTCTGGTCGTTCCCGCGATCGGGGTGGCCGCGGGCCGGGGCCCGTTGCTGTCACCGACCATGCTCGCGGGCCGCCCGCCGCGTACCGACCGCGAAATCGTGCTCGGCACGTCCACGATGCGGCGGATCGGCCGGACCGTCGGGCAGACAGTCACGGTAACCGCCGGCGGCCGTCGACAGGTCGACCGCATCGTGGGCCGCGCCGTCTTCCCGAACTTCGGCCAGGGCGGCTTCACGCCGACCGATCTCGGCGAGGGCGCCGAGACCACCACAGCGGGCCTGGGGCGGCGGTGCCGCCGGGCCGGCGGCCCGGCGGGCAGCCTGCCTATGAGTTCGCGCTGCTGCGTTTCGCGCCTGGTCCCGAGCGGGCTGCCCATATCGCCGCCTTCAAGCGATCCATGTCCCGGATCTGCTCGGCCGTGCAGCAGCCGGGCTGCGTCGTCACCGACCAGCGCCCGAACGGTGTCGCCGACTACGCCCGGATCGAACGCACCCCGGCCGCGCTCGCGGTCGTGCTCGCCGTTCTCGGCCTCGCGGTGCTCGGGCAGTTCATCGTTGTGTCCGGCCGCCGCCGCCGCGACTTCGCCATCTTGCGGACGCTCGGCCTGGCCGGGCGGCAGGTCCGCGTGATCACCGCCTGGCAGGTCAGCACCATGACCGGGCTGGCCCTGGCCGTCGGCATCCCGCTCGGAGTCGTGGCCGGCCATTGGAGCTGGAGATTGTTCGCCGAGGGCCTCGGCATCCCCGGCGACTTTGTGACACCGCTGCCGCTCGTTCTGCTCATGGTGCCCGCGGTGATCCTCGCGGGTAACGCCGTCGCCTACTGGCCAGCCAGGACCGCCGCGCGGGTGAGCCCGGCGCGGGTGCTGCGGGCAGAGTGAGCGAGGAGGACGCGGGAGGAAGCCCCGCCGCCGGCGGGCCGTAGCGAGACCTGGCC
>DASYQM010000418.1:0-2790 GCA_036005525.1 Streptosporangiaceae bacterium | reverse complement strand
GAGGTACGGCTCGCCGACTTCCGGGGTCGCAAGGCCGTGCTCCTGGTCTTCTACCCGCTCGCCTTCACCGGCACGTGCCGGGGCGAGCTGAGTGAGATCCGCGACAATCTGCCCGACTACGCCAACGATCAGGTGCAGGTGCTGACGGTCAGCGTCGACTCGCCGTACAGCCACAAGGTCTGGTCCATCCAGGAGGGCTTCGAGTTCCCGCTGCTGGCCGACTTCTACCCGCACGGCGCGGTCGCCCAGGCGTACGGCGTGTTCAACGAGACGGTCGGCTTCGCCAACCGCGGCACGTTCCTGATCGACGCCGACGGCGTGGTTCGCTTCGCCGAGATGCTCGGCCCGGGCGAATCCCGCGACCAGCGTGGCTGGCGCGAGGCCCTGGCGGCCCTGCGGTCCTGAGCGCCTCGCGTCGTGATCGTGATCGCCCTCCGGTCCTGGTTGAGCCGCACGGTACGATGACGGCTCCGGCGCAGCCGAGGCCGGGCGCGTAGCTCAGTGGGAGAGCACTCGCCTTACAAGCGAGGGGTCGCAGGTTCGAAACCTGCCGCGCCCACCATCTGACCAGCAGCGGAGCGGGCCACCGGTTGATCGATGGCCCGCCCGAGCCAGCGGCCGATCACCTTGATTTTGAAGTCGGCCGTGCACGAGCGGGTGCCGGGCGCGCCATTGGACATGCGCACCGGGATCGGCAGCGACCGGGAGCCGGGCTGGGTCAGGCGCCCGTACAGGGTCTCGGTGCTGCCGTCGCGGCGCAGACGGTGCAGCTCGTGGAGCTGGATGCCGTGCAGCGCCGCGTACGGCTTGGCGTACCGGTGCAGGGTAGTCCAGGGTGCCCGGGTCTTCGGAGTCGTCGCCGACGTCGGCGAACAGGAACACGCCGAAGTCGATGCGGCCGGTGGCGGCCAGCACCAACAGGGCGGTGGACTGCACCCCACCGCCGTAGGACACCACCCGCAACCCGGCCGCCGGGGCCGTCACCGGGCCACCTCGATCGCCTCGCCGGTGATGGCCTCGACGACCGCGGCCATGAGGTTGCGGGCGGGCGGGTGGGGTGACGGCGTTGCCGAGCATCCGCACCTTGGCCCGTTTGGCGGTGCCAAGCAGCCGGTAGCCGGGGGTGAACGCCATCCCGGCGCGGATCTCGTCCACGGTCAGCATCCGGAACGTGCACGCGTCCACGTCCGCCCGGCCGGTCGCGGTCGCGGGCCGGAGTAGGGCGTCGCCGTCCACGGTGGTCTGCGCGGGGAGCGGCACGGTGTGGGCGGGGCGGAGCGTGCCGGTGTCGTAGCCGTAGAGCAGCCCGTGGTGGGTGACGCCCGCGGCGAACGTCAACAGCGGTGTGCCGGTGGCGGGTTTGGCGACGCCGTTGTTGCGCAGCGGGATCACCAGGGCGTTCTCCGCCCGGCCGGTCTGCGCCCGCATCGGCTCGGCGACGGGGCGGGCCTGCATGCCGGGGCGGCCCTCCACCGGGACCAGCAGGGGCGGGCAGACCAGGGCCTCGGTCTCGCGGGTGGTGCGTGCCCGCATCGGCTCGCCGACCGGCCGGGCCTGGGTGTTCCAGGTGCCGCCGGCCGGGGTCAGCAGCGCCGCCCCGTACGCGGCGAGTCCGGTACGCATGCGGTGCAGCGTCTTGGGTTTGAGCGGTTCGGCCCGCTCGCCGATGCGCCGGCCGGGCACGGTCCAGTCGATGAGGGTGGCGGCCGGCAGCGCAGACGGGGCGACCACGCCGCCCCGGCAGGTGGTGTGCGGGCAGCGGTAGCGGTACTGCTGGCCGTAGCGCATGGTGCGCCGCACCCCGGGCCGCTTGTCCATGAACACCGCGCGGACGTCCCTGCAGCGGGGGCACCAGGCGCGCGGGCGGGTCCACTTCGCGAAGTCCGGCGAGCGGTAGGTCTCGCGCCAGAACACTACTCCCGAACACGGTGCGGGCCTACGCGCACGATCTCCAGAAGCTGTACCAGTTCCTGGCCCACCGGGGTTGGGTGGTGGAGCAGTTCACTCCGGCGCGGGCGGTCCAGTTCGTCGAGTGGCTGCGTACTTGCTCGTCGGGGCGCAGGGCGCAGCAGCTGGACCTGGCCTTGACCGCGGGTGGCGGGCGGCTGCTGTCGGCCAAGACATGCAACCGGGTGCTGGCGGCGGTGTCCTCGTTCTTCGAGTTCCTGATCACCATCGAGCGCTACCGGGGCGCGGACAACCCGCTGGTGACCATCGCCGACCACGCCGCCGCGCGGGTTCCGGGCCGAGCCAGGCCGCCGCTGGTGACGTCGCGTCCACAGCGGCCAGTCCGCCGGGCCCTGCGCGTCAAGACAGTCGAGGCGCTGCCCCGGCCGATGTCCGCCGAGACGTACGGCGCCCTGCTCGCGGTCCTGCGGACTCGACGCGACCGCGCGCTGCTGGAGTTGATGTGGGAAGGCGGCCTGCGCCCTGGCGAGGTGCTCGGAATGCGGCTGGAGGACATCTCCTACGGACGACGTCGCATCGTGGTCCGTCACCGCAACGACCATCCCGTCGGAGTGCGGCAGAAATCGCGCCGGGACCGGACCGTCGACCTGCTGGAGGGACGCGCCCTGCCGGCAGTCAGCGACTACGTGATGCATGAGCGGCCGGCCGACGCCCCCACCAGCTACGTGTTCTTGGTTGGCGGGCGAGGAAAGCGACGCCACGAACCTTTGAGCTATGACGGGCTGTGCCGCATGTTCGCCCGCGCCGCGCGACGCGCCGGTGTCAGGGACGCTCGACCTCAACCATCGCGGCATCAGCGTCTGCAAGGACGACCAGGGCCTC
>DASYQM010000417.1:0-37217 GCA_036005525.1 Streptosporangiaceae bacterium | reverse complement strand
TTTGACCTGGTTATCCATGGATGCCTCCGGCGGCCAGGCGGAACGGTGATCAATGCGACACTAGTGCACCTGCCTGCTCGGGGGTATATCAGGCTGCTCGCCGAGGTGGCGAGCGGTTCCCCGGCTCCTGCCGGCTGGCTGGCCCTGGGCGGGGCCAGCGGGCCTCGCCCAGGGCCACGATCCTGGATTCCTTCGTTATTCAGATACCGTTGACATTCAAATACCACTGGTATCTAATGTGGGTATGACGGTACGACTGCGGCGCGCGGAGCAGGTCGAGCGGAACCGGACGGCCGTGCTCGACGCCGCCCGCCGCGTGTTCCTGGACCGGGGCTACGGCGGCGCCACCGTGGATGCCATCGCCGAGGAAGCCGGGTTCTCCAAGGGGGTCGTCTACTCGCAGTTCGGCAGCAAGGCCGACATGTTCATGGCCCTGCTGGAAGAGCGGATCACCGAGCGTGCGGCGCAGAACGAGCGTGTCGCAGCCGGGAAGTCCCTGGCCGAGGCCGCGCGGGAGCTACTCCTGGCAGCGAACCGGGAGCTGGTCAGCGAGCAGGAATGGGCGCAGTTGCTGGTGGAGTTCCGCGCGTACGCCGCCCGCGATCCTGCGCTCAGCCGCCGATACGCGGACGCGCACCGGCGCACGGTCGCGCAGCTCGCCGCACTCTTGGCCCGGCTCCATGAGCGGGCCGGGACGTCACCGGTCGTGCCGCCGCAGTCGATGGCAGAGTTCGTGCTGGCCATGGGCACCGGGCTCACCCTGGAACGGGCGGTGAACCCCGCCGCCCTGCCCATGGACGACGGCCTCGCCATGATGCTCAGGGCCCTGACGGACGTCACTCAGTCCGGCGAGCAATCTGCTGACAAGCTCATTCAGCCAGCTACGGCCGGCCCGGCCGGCCGGGCTGACCCACGGGGGGATCGATGACCACAGCGACCAGAGCGGACACCGGCTGGGGGCGCTTCCGCGCCGACTTCCAGGCCGAGATCCTCGCCCGGATACCGGAGCATCTGGAGCGCCTGTCCTGGAGCGCCGAGCGCATCGAGGCCGCCCAGCGTGACGGCCTGCGCGGGCTGCTCGCGCACGCGGTAGCGCAATCGCCGTTCCACCGCCAGCGCCTGGCCGGCACCGACGTGGCCGGCATCGAGCCCGGCGACCTGGCCAGCCTGCCGGTGATGACCAAGACGGACATGATGGCCGCGATCGACGACGTCTTCACCGACCGGCGACTCAGCCTCGCCGCGATCGAGCAGGCGCTGGCCGTCACCGGCACCGAGCCCGTCCCGGTGCTCGACCGGTATATGGCTCTTGCGACGGGCGGGAGCACGGGCCAGCGCGGCGTGTTCGTCTTCGAGCCGGCCGCGAAAGCCACGTTCATACTCTCGATCATCCGGTCCCTGCTGGCCGGGCTTCACGCGGCCGGCGGGATCCCGCCGGGCGGGCTGCCCATGGCCATGGTCGGCGCCGGCTCGGCCGTTCACGCCACCGGCGCCGCCGCCGCCGAGACGGTCGGCACCGATGTGCCGGTCCGTGTCACGTCGGTCCCCGTCACTTTGCCGTGGCCGGAGATAGTGGACCGCCTCAACGCCCTCCAGCCCCCCGCCCTGATCGGGTTCGCCTCGGCGCTGGCCCGCCTGGCGGCCGAGCAGAGTGCGGGCCGCCTGCACATCGCCCCAACAGTGATCATCTCGACCAGCGAGACTCTGGTGCCCGAGGCACGCGCGGAGATCACGGCGGCCTTTGGCACCCCGGTCATCAACAGCTTCGCCACCACCGAGGGGCTGATGGGCTCGAGCGCTCCCGGCGGCGACGTGCTGATGTTCAACAGCGACGTGTGCATCATCGAGCTGGTCGACGCCCGCAACCGGCCGGTCGGACCGGGGTGCCGTCCGCCAAGGTGCTGGTCACGAACCTGTATAACTTCGCCCAGCCGCTCATCAGGTACGAGCTCGCCGACTCGTTCGTGCGCGTGCCGAACGACTCCGGCCCCGGCCACCTGCTGGCCCGCGTGCAGGGTCGGGCCGACGAGGTGTTCCACTACCAGGCCGGCGATCTGCACCCGCATGTCGTCAGGTCGGTCATGGTCCAGTCCCCTGAGGTCACGGACTACCAGGTCCGGCAGACCCGGACCGGGATCGAGGCCCAGATCGTCGCCACCGGCAGCGCGGGCCCCGAAGCCCTCCGCCGTCGGCTGGCGGAGGCGCTCGCCCGCGGCGGGCTCAGCCAGCCTGACGTGACGGTCCACGTCGTCGGCGATCTGGCACGGAACGCCGACAGTGGCAAGCTCCGGCGCTTCATCCCGCTGGCCCAGACGGCCCCGATGTAGCCGGGTGACAGAAGGCCGAGCGCCCGCCCGGCGGCTGGAGCGGTCTGGACGGGCACTGGCGGCCGCGAGGTGCGGCGTAGGCAAGGGTCCAGCCACGACGCCGCGTTAAGCAGAATGCGGGGTTGTGGCGGGCGGTGGCGCACCGGCGCGGCCGGCCAGTCGGTGGGGTTGTCTAACCTGGGGGATGTGTCGCAGCGAGACGTCGGGCTGGAGCAGGCGTATGTGTCCATGCTCTACGGCCATCTCGACGGCCTGCGGGACCGGGCACAGGGCCGGCTGGCGCAAACGCTGCGGCAGACCGGGGGGACCCCACAGGCCCGGACCGAGCGCGACGTCAACGCGGTCATGTACACCCAGCGGATCGCCCAGCTCGACGCGGCCGAGAACGGGCTGTGCTTCGGCCGGATCGACTTCCACGATGCCGGGCCGCGTTACATCGGGCGGATGGGCATCCGCGACGAGGCCGACGACTACGAGCCGCTGCTGCTGGACTGGCGGGCACCGGCCGCGCGCCCGTTCTACCTCGCCACCCCGGTTTCGCCGGACGGTGTGCGGCGGCGCCGCCACATCAAGACGCTGCGCCGGGAGGTGATCCGCCTCGACGACGAGGTGCTCGACCTCACCGACGCGGGGCGGGACGGGCAGGCCGACGGCCTGACCGGCGAGGCGGCGCTGCTTGCGGCGCTGAACGCCAGCCGCACCGGCCAGATGAGCGACATCGTCGAGACCATCCAGGTCGAGCAGGACTGGATCATCCGCTCGCCGCACAAGGGCGTGCTGGTCGTCCAGGGTGGCCCGGGCACCGGGAAGACCGCGGTCGCCCTGCACCGCGCCGCGTTCCTGCTCTACACCTACCGCGAGCAGCTCGCGCGGCGGGCGGTGCTGGTCATCGGGCCGAACCCGACGTTCCTGCGCTACGTGGGCCAGGTGCTGCCCTCCCTGGGCGAGACCTCGGTCCTGATGTCGACCATCGCGGACCTGTACCCGGGCGTCACTGCGCGCCGCGACGAGCCCGTGGCGGCGGCGATGGTCAAGGGCAAGCTGAGCATGGCCAAGGTGATCGCCGCAGCCATGCGGGCCCGGCAGGGGGGATCGCGTTCAGGGCTGGGGGTCCCCTATGAGCGGGAGGTGCTGCGGCTCGACCGGCGGGCGTGCACCCGGATCCGGGACCGGGCCCGGCGCAGTCGGCTGCCGCATAACCAGGCCAGGCGGGTCGCGCACGGCCTGCTGATCGACGCCCTGGTCGGCCAGGTGGCTCAGCAGATCGGCTATGACGTGCTGGGCGGCGGGAACCTCCTCAGCGAGGAGGACATCGACGACATCCGCCAGGAACTGCGGGAGAGCGTCCAGGTGCGTTCAGCGCTGGAGGAATTCTGGCCCCGGCTGACCCCGGACGGCCTGCTGGCTGAGCTGCTCGCCTCGCCGGAGCTGCTGGCATCGGCCGGCCGTGGGCTGCTCACGCCGGAGGAGCAATCTGCCCTGCTGCGGCCGCTCGGTGGCGGGTGGACCCCGGCGGACGTCCCGCTGCTGGACGAGGCGGCCGAGCTGCTCGGCGAGGATGACCGGGCGGTACGCGCCCGCGGGGAGCGGGAACGGCGGCGGCGGATCGCCTATGCGCGCGGGGTGCTTGACCTGGCTTACAGCTCCCGGTCGGTCGACCTCAACCCCGAAGAGGAAGCGGAGATCCTGTCCGCCTACGACATCATCGATGCCGAACGCCTCGCGGACCGCTACGAGGAAGACGACGACCGCACCGCGGTGGAACGGGCCGCCGCCGACCGCACCTGGGCGTTCGGCCACATCGTGGTGGATGAGGCGCAGGAGCTCTCGCCGATGGCGTGGCGGATGCTCCTGCGGCGCTGCCCGGCCCGGTCCATGACGGTGGTCGGGGACATGGCCCAGGCCAGCGACCTGGGCGGGGGCTCGTCCTGGCAGGAGGTTCTCGAGCCGCACCTGGGCGACCGGTGGCGGCAGGAGCGGCTGACCATCAACTACCGCACTCCGGCGGAGATCGCCGATGTCGCGGGCGACGTGCTGGCGGCGATCGATCCCGAGCTGCACCCCCCGCGACCGGTGCGCGAGACAGGGGTTGTGCCGTGGTCGCAGCGGGCGGCGGCAGGGGAGTTGCCCGCCGTCCTCGGATCGCTGGCGGGGCTGGAGGCCGGCCGGATCGGGGCCGGGCGGCTGGCGGTCATCGTCCCGGGCTCCCGGCTAGCCGAACTAACCCAGGCGGTCGCCGACGTCGTGCCGGACGTGATCAGTGCCGACGCACCCGACCTGGACCGCCCCGTCGTCGTGCTCAGCGTGGCCCAGGCCAAGGGCCTGGAGTTCGACGCCGTCCTCGTCGCCGATCCGCTGCGCATCATGGCCGATTCACCCCGCGGGCTGAACGATCTCTACGTGGCGATCACCCGGGCAACCCAGCGGCTCGGCGTCGTGTATGAGGACGACCTCCCGAAGGTGCTTTCCCGCCTGCCCCCCCAAGACGACGCCAACCTGCCTTGAGCCGGCCCCGCCTCAGCCTCCCTGGTCACCCCACTTCTCCCGAAACCGATCAATCAACGCCTGCGCCTCGGCTTCGCTGATCACAACAAGCTCGTCGCCCACATCACCATACTCCCATTCAACAATCGCCGAGCTCGGAGCCCATGTCAGGTTCCGCTGCAATGCTTCATCAATTCTACCCTCAGAACTCATTCTCCGACGGACGAGGCCGGACGGGTTCTGTTTTGTTCGGCCGGATCCGAGCACGGCATAATATTCCATCTTTTCCAACACGTTTATTTTGCCCTTTTCCTGTAGTCAGGAATCTCCATCGCCCCCAGCGGCTCCTGGATTCTAACCGATACTTCCTTCTGATACTCTCGGAGCTGTTCACGCTCGCTGGCAGGCGTTCTGATGTCCTCGATCTTCTCGTAGGCAGAGTGAGTCTCCTGCTTTGCCTCCCAGCTCGCTTGAGTGTGGAACTGAATCTCGAATGGTAGACCGCTGTTAGGATCTCGCCATCGGCTGTTTATTCCTTTATACTCGGAGTTGGTCCACATATTCCGCCGCACCTCAAGCTCGTAACCCTGGGCCTCAAGCTTTTCTTGAGCTTCCCAATAGGTATTAGCGTAATCCTCCGTCTCGAGAATGAATGTATAGCGTACGGCGTCATGTATCTCGAGGACAAGCTCGGTAACGGATTTGTCTGGATTCTTCTCTTTCGCCTTCATGAGCTTTTCTTTGAATCGCTCAGGGGTCTTTAGAGCGTAGTCTACTGTCTTATCGATCAGGTGGCCTTTCTCGAGCTGGGCTTCAATGCGGCGCATGGCCGGAGTGAGACCGTGTTCTTCATAGCTTCCGTCAGCATCGCGGCCCTCAGCCTTGACCCATCGCGCAAGCGCTTGATCCGCGCTGCGGGACTCATCGGGAGTTAGTGCCCGGTCCTTCCACTCCCACGACCCGTCAGGGCCGATCCTTGGAGCATCGTTTGCCGGTAATTCCCGATCGGGCGTACCGTCGAGCCCTCGCGCTTTGCCCCTTGGGGGGCTATCCGGCGTGATCGGATCCTGACCAGCTTCGGAACCCTCTGGCGAATTGTCGCGAAAGTCGGGGTCGCCTGGGATGGGGTAGTCGTGCTCGAACGGGTCGGGTATGGGGGGCTTGCGGGAGCCGTCGTCGTTGTAAGGGGAGGACGGGTGGCCGGGCGGCAGCCGTTCCAGCCGTTGCCGCAGGTCGGCGCCGACGAGGTCGGACTCCCGGGTGCGCACTGAGTCGGGACCTTGTTGCTGCTCGAGCGCCCGGTCCTTGGGTCCCGCCATGAGGCCACCTCCGGCACGTTCGGTGACCGCGCCATCGTAGCGGGTGATCGGGCCGATCATCCGGCGTCACGTGCGGCGAGAAAAGGGTGGGAACAGCCTTGTTCCCATCGTGATCATGACATGGCTGTACACCCAACTACAGCGAACTCATGATCACGGACGATCCCGCGCGTATATATGGCAGAGAATCGTCCGTGATCATGAAACTCGAGCCTTGGCCGCAGGCTCGGCGCGCGGCACCGGCGCAGATAGCTTGACGTCGAGGCATATTGTGCCTACGGTGAGGAGAGAGTTAGCTTGATATCGAGATAACTTGCTTAGGATGCCAACCGGGTGGGGAGGTTGGCCTCCGTGGCGAAGTTCCGCATGAAGCGCGGGGTGGGCAGCGCCGAAGGCCAGGCTGCGGCAAGATGCAGGGAGGGGCGGATGCGGATGCCCAGCAGCCCGGAAGCAGACAGGAGATGAGCGCCCGATGACGGCGAACAGCCTCGGGAGCCGCGCCACCCTGCGGGTGGGGGACGCTGGCTACACCATCTACCGGCTGGATGCCGTCCCCGGCGCTGGTGACCTGCCGTTCAGCCTGAAGATCCTGCTGGAGAACCTGCTCAGGAACGAGGACGGGGAGAACGTTACCGCCGAGCACGTGACCGCCCTTGCCCAGTGGGACCCGAAGGCCGAGCCGGACACCGAGATCGCATTCACACCGGCCCGGGTGATTCTTCAGGACCTCACAGGTGTGCCCGCCGTGGTGGACCTCGCCACGATGCGGGAGGCCATGCGGCAGCTCGGCGGTGACCCGGCCAGGATCAACCCGCTGGTCCCAGCCGAGCTGGTCATCGACCACTCGGTCGTCGCGGACGTCTTCGGCCGCCCGGACGCGTTCGACCGCAACGTCGATTTCGAGTTCCAGCGCAACCGGGAGCGGTTCGCGTTCCTACGCTGGGGCCAGGAGGCGTTCAGCCAGTTCAAGGTCGTGCCGCCGGGCACGGGCATCGTCCACCAGGTGAACATCGAGCACCTGGCGCGGGTGATCATGACCAGCGAGGGGACCGGCGCCGGCGCGGGGAACGGCAGCAGCGCGCGGAACGGCAGCAGCGCGCAGAACGACGGCAGCGCCGCCGACGGCGCCACTGCCGCCTACCCGGACACCTGCGTGGGCACCGACTCCCACACCACCATGCAGAACGGCCTGGGCGTGCTGGGGTGGGGCGTCGGCGGCATCGAGGCCGAGGCGGCCATGCTCGGCCAGCCGATCAGCATGCTCATCCCGAAGGTGGTGGGGTTCCGGCTGAGCGGCGAGCTCCCCGACGGCGCCACCGCCACCGACCTGGTCCTCACCATCACCGAACTGCTCCGCCGGCACGGCGTGGTCGGCAAGTTCGTGGAGTTCTACGGCAAAGGCGTTGCCGCGGTACCGGTCGCGAACCGGGCCACGATCGGCAACATGAGCCCGGAGTTCGGCTCCACCTGCGCGATCTTCCCGATCGACGCCGAGACGCTTACCTACTTGAGACTCACCGGCCGCTCCGCGGAGCGGGTCGCGCTCGTCGAGGCCTACGCCAAGGAGCAAGGCCTGTGGCACGACCCGGGCCGGTCCGCACGCTACTCGGAGGAGCTCACGCTCGACCTGTCTACCGTGGTCCCCTCCCTGGCCGGCCCGAAGCGGCCGCAGGACCGGGTGGCGCTGGCCGACGCCAAGACCGCGTTCCGCGACGCGCTCGGGTCCTTCGTCCGGCTCGACCGGCTGGACGACGACATCGCCGGCACCTTCCCTGCATCCGACCCGTTCGTCGCGGACCGGGAGGACGGCGACGACGCTCCGGGCACCCGTGAGCCAAGGGCAGACGCCAGCGGCGATCGGCCGTCCACGCCCGTCGAGGTCACGCTCGAGGACGGGACGCAGACGTCGGTGGATCACGGGTCTGTCGTCATCGCGGCCATCACGTCGTGCACGAACACCTCGAACCCCTCCGTCATGGTCGGCGCGGCCCTGCTCGCCAGGAACGCGGTCGAGGCGGGCCTGGCCCGCAAGCCCTGGGTGAAGACCACGCTGGCGCCGGGTTCCAAGGTGGTCATGGACTACTACGAGCGCGCGGGACTGCTGCCCTATCTGGAGAAGCTCGGCTTCAACCTGGTCGGCTACGGCTGCACCACCTGCATCGGGAACTCCGGCCCGCTGCCCGAGGCGATCAGCGAGGCGGTCGCCAGTAACGATCTGGCGGTGGTCTCCGTTCTATCCGGCAACCGGAACTTCGAGGGCCGGATCAACCCCGACGTGAAGATGAACTACCTGGCCTCCCCGCCGCTCGTCGTCGCCTACGCGCTGGCTGGGACGATGGACATCGACATGCCTAACGATCCGCTGGGGTCACGCCCCGAGGGCACGCCGGTCTACCTGCGTGACATCTGGCCCTCCCCGGCCGACGTAGCCGCGGTGGTGCGGGACGCGGTCGCGGCCGAGATGTTCACCCGCGACTACGCCGACGTGTTCGAGGGCGATGACCGGTGGCGGTCGCTCGCCGTGCCGTCGGGCGACACGTTCGCCTGGGACGGCGAGTCCACCTACGTGCAGCGTCCCCCGTACTTCGAGGGCATGACCGCCGAGCCGGAACCAGTCACCGACATCCACGGCGCGCGGATGCTCGCGATGCTGGGCGATTCGGTTACCACCGACCACATCTCGCCGGCCGGGGCGATCAAACTCGACAGCCCGGCGGGCCGTTACCTCACCGAGCACGGGGTGGAGCGCCGTGACTTCAACTCCTACGGCTCGCGGCGCGGCAACCACGAGGTCATGATCCGCGGCACATTCGCCAACATCCGGCTGCGCAACCAGCTCGCCCCCGGCACCGAGGGCGGGGTGACCGTGAAGCTGCCGGACGGCGAGCAGATGAGCATCTACGACGCGTCGCGGCAGTATCTGGCCGAAGGCACGCCGCTGCTGGTGCTCGGCGGCAAGGAGTACGGCTCCGGGTCGTCGCGGGACTGGGCCGCCAAGGGCACGCTGCTGCTCGGCGTGCGGGCGGTGCTGGCAGAGTCCTTCGAGCGGATCCACCGCTCGAACCTGATCGGCATGGGCGTGCTGCCGCTGCAGTACCCGGCGGGAGAGTCGGCGGCTTCGCTCGGGCTGACCGGCCGCGAGGTGTTCGACGTCACCGGGATCGAGGAGATCAACTCCGGATCGCCGCCGCGGGAAGTGACCGTGCGCGCGGACGGGCGTGAGTTCCGCGCCGCGGTCCGGATCGACACTCCAGGAGAGGCCGAATACTTCCGGCACGGTGGCATCATGCAGTATGTTCTGCGTTCTCTGCTAACCCAGGGGGGTTAATCGAGTGCGTAGCCCACAGCAATTACTGCCGGTCGGCGCGTCCGGCCCGCGTGCGGGTGCGGTCATGCCAAACGATAGCGTGACCGGAGATGCCGGACTCTGCCGCACCACCCGTGGCGGCGACGGCCCGGGCTGGCCATCGCCGATGGGCCACGGCAGTGTTCGTGGCCGGCGTCCTTGTGCTCGCGTTCAACCTGCGCGCCGCGATCACCAGCCTGCCGCCGCTCTTCCCCGAGCTGTCCTCGAGCATGCACCTGTCGTCGGCTGCGCTTGCCGCGCTCGCCGCCACGCCGGTCCTGTGCTTCGGGGTGTTTTCTGGTGTCGCTGCGCCGCTGTCACGGCGATACGGGGAAGAGCGTGTCCTGCTGGCGTCCCTGGTGCTCCTCGTCGTGGGCCTGCTGGGCCGGGCGGCGCTGCCGGGCTGGCTGCTCTTCCCCGGCACCGTACTCGCCTCCGCTGCCATCGCGCTGATGAACGTGCTGCTGCCGAGCCTGATCAAACGGCGCCAGCCGGCCAGGGCGGGGCTGCTGATTGGGGTCTACCTGCTGAGCCTGGCCATAGGGGCGGTCCTCGGCTCGCTGATAGCGGTACCGGTATTCCAGGCGTCCGGCGGGTCGGTCCCACTGGCCCTGGGGGTATGGGCCCTGGCGGCGGCGGTGGCGGTGCTGGCGTGGCTGCCGCAATGGCGCTTCCGGACGGTGCCGGCCGGAGCCCGGCCGCCAGGGGAACGGCGGCCGCTGAAAGTGTCCAGGTACCTGCTGGCATGGCAGGTCATGGGCTTCATGGGCCTGCAGAGCCTGATTTATTACGCAACGCTCTCCTGGCTCCCGACGCTGCTGCGGGACAGGGGAGCGGACGCTGTACACGCGGGCACGTTGCTCGCGGTGATGAACCTCGGTAACGGGATCACCGCGTTGCTGCTGCCGGTGCTCGCGCACCGCACCAGGGATCAGCGATGGCTGGCCGCCTTCACGGCGACCTTCGCCGCGGTCGGCCTGATAGGCGCCGCGTTCGCGCCGCTGGGCGGCGCCGCCGCCTGGGTGCTGCTGCTCGGTCTTGGTCAGGGGGCAGGGCTCGGCCTGGCCATCTACTACACCCTGGCCCGGGCGCCCAACCCGGTCGTCTCCGCGTCTCTTTCAGCGTTTGCCCAGGGAGCGGGCTATCTCGTAGCCGCGGCGGGCCCCCTGATCATCGGGTTCCTGCACACCACGACCGGAGGCTGGGCGGTCCCCGTCGTCGTGCTGCTTGCCGCCCTGGCCGGCGAGCTCGCCGTCGGCTGGCAGGCGGGGCGGGCGATAACGCTGCCGGAGGCTTCCGGGTAGCAAGCTCCTGGCCCGGACCGTGGCTCCCGCACACACTCGCGGGTCGCGGTCGTGACGGGGTGCGGAGCACCGGGTGTGACCGGCACGACGGTGCCCGTGCCAGCCCGCGCGGGTAACGTCGATTTCCGAGATGCCCCCCACCACCGTGTTCCTCGTCGCCGGGATCGCTGTCGCGGCGGGCGCGCTGGTCCAGGGCGGGGCCGGGCTGGGGCTCGGCGTGATCGCCGCACCGGTGGTGACGTTGCTCGACCCGGCCCTCATGCCCGGGTCGATGCTGGTGGCCGGCGCCGCATTGCCGGTCCTCATCCTGGCCCGGGAGGCCAGGCACACCGACTGGCCCGGCGTGTCCTGGGCGCTGGCCGGCCGTCTCGCCGGCACCGCGGCCGGCGTCTGGCTGGTGACCGCAGTCCCGGTCCCGGCCCTGGGCATCCTGGTCGGCGCGGCGGTGCTGGCGGTGATCGCCGTCACGGCGCTGGGGGCCGAGCTGCCCCGCAACCGCTGGACGCTGCTCACCGCGGGGGTGGTGTCCGGGACGACGGGCACCGCCACGTCCATCGGCGGGCCACCCGTTGCTCTGCTCTACCAGCGCGAAGCCGGCGCGCGGGTGCGGGCCTCACTCTCGCTCTTCCTGAGCGCGGGGAACTTGCTGGCCTTGGCGGCGCTCGCGCTCGCCGGCCACTTGCCCGCCCGCGACCTGGAGGCGGGCCTGGTCTTCCTGGCCTGTGCCGCCGCTGGCCTCGCGGCCGCGGCCAGGTTCCGCCGGTTCCTCGACGCGGGCCGGATCCGGGTGGCGGTGCTGGTGACCGCGGCCGCCTCCGCGATCATCCTGATCGCCCACAGCCTGGTGGGCTGATCGAAACCGCCGCAGGGTAAATTCACTCCGTCAACACACAGGGGGCGCCATGCTCGTGGCCGGGGTGGATTCCTCCACGCAGTCCACCAAGGTGCTGCTGTGCCGGGCCGATGACGGGACGGTCGTCGGCCGGGGGAGTGCGCCGCACCCGGACGGCACGCAGACCGACCCGGCCGCGTGGTGGGCGGCGCTGGCCGAGGCCGGTGAGGGCCTGCTGGACCAGGCCGCCGCCGTGGGTGTCGCGGGTCAGCAGCACGGCATGGTGGTGCTGGACGAGGCCGGTGCGGTGATCAGGCCGGCCCTGCTCTGGAACGACCTGCGGTCAGCCCCGGCGGCGGCGGCGCTGATCCGGGAACGGGGCGGCCCGCTGTGGTGGGCGACCCAGACCGGCAGCGTGCCCACCGCCTCCTTCACCGTCACCAAGCTGCGCTGGCTCGCCGAGCACGAACCGCAGCATGCCGCCCTGGTCCGGGTCGTCATGCTGCCTCATGACTGGCTGACCTGGCGGCTGCGCGGCGGGCCGGGGGACCGGGAACGGCCGGCCGAGCACCTGGAAGCGGGGGAACGCAGCGGGCCGAAGCAGCCGGTTGACCCGGTAACCGACCGGGGCGACGCCTCCGGCACCGGCTATTTCTCGCCCGCGGCCGGGACCTGGCTGCCCGATGTGGCGGCGGCCGCGCTCGGCCACCCGGCCCGGCTGCCGAGGGTCGCGCAGCCCGCCGAGGCCGTGGGGGAGACCGGCTGGGGTGCGGCGGTGGCGGCGGGCACCGGCGACAACATGGGCGCGGCACTCGGCCTCGGGCTGGCACCCGGCGAGGTCGCCGTGTCGATCGGCACCTCGGGCACCGCGTTCGCCGTCACCTCCGTTCCCGCCGCCGACCCCTCCGGCTCGGTGGCGGGCTTCGCGGACGCGACTGGGCGTTTCCTGCCGCTGGTGTGCACGGTCAACGCAGGGCTGGTGCTGTCGGCGGCGGCGGACCTGATCGGCACCGACCTGGCCGGGCTGTCGGAGGCCGCGCTCGCGGCCGAGCCCGGTGCGGGCGGCATCACCCTGCTGCCCTACCTCGACGGCGAGCGGACGCCCAACCGGCCGCACGCCAGCGGCGTGCTACGCGGCCTGACCACCCGCAACGCCACCCGCCAGAATCTGGCCCGGGCCACCGTGGAAGCGGTGCTCGCCTCCCTGGCCGACGCGGCCGACCTGCTCGCCGGGCACGGCGTGCAGCAGCGCAGCGTGCTGCTCATCGGCGGCGGGGCGCGCTCGGAGGCGGTCCGCCGGCTGGCACCGGGGATCTTCGGCGTCCCGGTCACCGTGCCCGAACCCGAGGAGTACGTTGCGCTCGGCGCGGCGCGCCAGGCGGCGTGGGCGCTGGCGGGCACGCCGGAACCGCCGGAGTGGCCCCGCAGGCCGGCCGAGGAGTACACGGGCCCGCCCCTGCCCCGCCTCCGCGACCGGTTCGCCGAGCTCCGGGACGCCACTACGACCTGGGTAGAAAGGACAGAGCCATGACCGCAGGCGGTGCGTACCAGCCGGCCCGCAGCGACCGGTTCTCGTTTGGCATCTGGACCGTCGGGTGGCAGGGGGTGGACGTGTTCGGGCCGGCGGTGCGGCCGCCGATGCCCGCCGACCGGGCCGTCCGCAAGCTCGCGGAACTCGGTGCCTACGGGGTGAACTTCCACGACAACGACGTGTTCGACTTCGGCGCCGGCGCGGCGGAACGCGACCGCCTGATCGGTGACTTCCGGCGGGCGCTGGCCGACACCGGCCTGGTGGTGACCACCGCCACCACCAACCTCTTCTCGCATCCGATGTTCAAGGAAGGCGCGTTCACCGCCAACGACCGGGACGTGCGCCGGTTCGCCCTCGCCAAGGTCATGCGCAACCTGGACCTCGCGGCCGAGCTCGGCGCCGGGGTCTACGTGTGCTGGGGCGGCAGGGAAGGGGCCGAGTCCGGTGCGAGCAAGGACGTGCGGGCCGCCCTCGACCGCTACAAGGAGGCGATGGACGTGCTCTGCCAGTACGTCCTCGACCACTCCTACGGCCTGCGGTTCGCGATCGAGCCGAAGCCGAACGAGCCGCGCGGCGACATCCTGCTGCCGACCGCGGGGCACGCGCTGGCGTTCATCACCGAGCTGGAGCACCCGGAACTGGTCGGCATCAACCCCGAAATCGGTCATGAGGAGATGGCGTCGCTCAACTACGCCCACGCCATCACCCAGGCGCTCTGGCACGGCAAGCTGTTCCACATCGACCTGAACGGCCAGAACGGGCCGCGTTACGACCAAGACCTGCGGTTCGGGGCCGGCAACGCGCGGGGCGCGTTCTGGGTGGTGGATGCGCTGGAGGCGGGCGGCTACGACGGGCCGGTCCACTTCGACTACAAGCCGCCCCGCACCGAGGACGACGACGGGGTATGGGAGTCGGCCGCCGCGTGCATGCGCAACTACCTGATCCTGCGGGACAAGGTCCGCGCGTTCCGGGCCGACCCCGATGTGAAGGCGGCCCTGCAGGCGGCCAGGGTGGACGAGCTGTCGGCGCCCACCCTGTCCGGCGGCGAGACCTGGCGCGACGTGGCCGGCTTCACCCCCGACATCGAGGCGCTGGCGGCCCGCGGCATGGCGTTCGAGCGGCTGGACCAGCTGGCGCTTGAGCACCTCTACGGCGTCCGCTAAGCCCTGAGCGGGCCACCGCCCCGCGGAATACGGCGCGGGTGAAAAAGGTTTGCCCCCGCGTCAGCGGCCCGGTTACCGTCGAGGCCGGTTTCTCCCTCGCCCGGCGGCGGACACCACCTGCGCCGGGCACGCACAGAACGGATGCCTGCAATGCTGTGGCCTGGCCTGGTCCGCAGGTTTCCCGTGCTGGCGATCCGCGACTTCCGGCTGCTGCTCGCGGACCGGGTGCTGGCGCCGGCGGCTGCCGCGTTCTCCCTGGTCGGGGTGGCGTTCGCGGTCCTGGAGGTGACCGGTTCCACCGCCGACCTGTCCTACGTGCTGGCCGCGCAGATCCTCCCGTCGCTGGTGTTCGCGCTGGCCGGCGGGGTGGTCGCGGACCGGATCGCGCCGCAGAAGGTGATCGTGGCCGCGAACCTCATGATCGCGGTTGGCGAGGGCGGCTTCGGCCTGCTCGTGCTCACCGGCCATCTGCAGCTGTGGCAGATGATCGCCCTGGAGACGCTGAACGGCGCGGGCATGGCGGTGTTCTACCCGGCTTCCCAGGCCCTGCTGCCCCGGCTGGTCCCGGCCGAGCTGATGCAGGAGGCCAGCGCGCTGAGCCGGCTGGCGATGAACGCGGCGCAGATGGGCGGCGCTGCGGCCGCCGGGGTGTTCGTGGCCGCGGCCGGGCCCGGCTGGGCCCTGGCGGCCTGCGGGATCGGCATGGTCGGCACGGTGCCGTTGCTGCTGGCCATCCGGGCGCCGGGCGCGGAGCGCACCGGCCAGGCCAGCCTGCTCCGCGACCTGCGCGAGGGCTGGGCGGAGTTCACCTCCCACACCTGGCTGTGGGCGACCACCGCCCAGTTCTGCGTGGTCCTGGCCGCCTGGTACGGCGCGTTCGACGTGCTCGGGCCGGTTGTTGCCCGCCGGGACCTGGGCGGCCCGGCGGCGTGGGGTGTGATCATGGCCGCGGACGCGGTCGGCCTGATCATCGGCGGCCTGGTCGCGCTGCGCTTCACCCCGCGCCGGCCGATCCGCTTCGTGGTGCTCATCGGCGGCGCCTGCGCGATCTCGCCGCTGGCGCTGGCGGCGCCGTGGCCGCTCCCGGCGGTCTGCGCGGCCGCGGTCGTCCTCGGCGTCGCGATCGAGATCATGATGGTGCAGTGGACGGTGACGCTGGCCCGCCACATCCCGGCGGACCGGCTCGCCCGCGTCTCCTCCTACGACGTGCTGGGATCGGTGCTGGCGATGCCGGCCGGCGCGCTCGTGGCGGGCCCGCTCGCGGCCAGGATCGGGGTGCCAGCCACCGAGTACGGCGCCGCCATGCTGATCCTCGCGGCGTCGCTGCTCGCCCTGGTGCCACGCGAGGTCCGCGCCCTGCGGTCATCGCAGACGCCCAGGTCAGAGGCGGAAATCCCGCGTGTCATGGCGGGATCGTGACCCAACATCACCGTCAGCGTGCATGATCCGCGCCAGGCGAAATAGACTCGCCTAGGGTTCTCGTTTCGTGCCCGGCCCGCAGGCCCGTCCTCCGGCCTGACCGCGGGGGCCCGCCGGGCCGCCGACGATGAGGAGCACGAGGGTGACTCTGCTGGAGTCCGTGTCCTGTCCCCGGGATCTCAAGGCGCTCAGCCCCGACGAGCTGCCCGCGCTGGCCGGCGAAATCCGCGACTTCCTCATCGAGGCCGTGTCCCGCAACGGCGGCCACCTCGGGCCCAACCTCGGGGTGGTCGAGCTGACGATCGCGCTGCACCGCGTCTTCGACTCCCCGTCGGACCGGATCGTCTTCGACACCGGCCACCAGGCCTACGTGCACAAGCTGCTCACCGGGCGGCAGGACGGCTTCGCCAGGCTGAAGCAGCGCGGCGGCGTGTCCGGGTACCCGAACCAGGGCGAGTCCGAGCACGACATCGTGGAGAACTCGCACGCGTCCACCGCCCTGTCCTATGCGGACGGGCTGGCCAAGGCCTACCAGCTGCGCGGCGAGACCGGCCGCACGGTGGTCGCCGTGGTCGGCGACGGCGCGCTGACCGGCGGCATGGCCTGGGAGGCGCTCAACAACATCGCCGCCACGAAGAACAGCCGGCTGGTCATCGTCGTCAACGACAACGGCCGCTCCTACACCCCGACGATCGGCGGGCTCGCCGCGCACCTGGCCTCGGTCCGGGTGTCGCAGCGCTACGAGCACGTGCTGGAGTACATCAAGACCGCCCTGCCGCGCGCCCCGCTGGTCGGCCCGCCGCTGTACGACACGCTGCACGGGATCAAGAAGGGCCTCAAGGACGTGCTGCAGCCGCAGGTGCTGTTCGAGGACCTCGGCATCAAGTACGTGGGCCCGGTGGACGGCCATGACGAGCAGCTGGTCGAGCACGCGCTGCGCAGTGCCCGCGGGTACGGCGGCCCGGTGATCGTGCACGTGATCACCCGCAAGGGGTTCGGCTACGCGCCGGCGGAGAACGACGACGAGGACTGCCTGCACAGCCCGGCGGCGTTCGACCCGGCGACCGGCCGGCCCACCGGCGCGTCGAAGCGCGGGTGGACGGACGCGTTCAGCGAGGAACTGGTCGCGATCGGCGCGGTGCGCCCGGACGTGGTGGCCCTCACCGCCGCCATGCTCTACCCGACCGGCCTGGCCGCGTTCGCCCGCGCGTACCCGGACCGGTGCTTCGACGTCGGGATCGCCGAGCAGCACGCGGTCACCAGCGCGGCCGGCCTCGCGCTCGGCGGGATGCACCCGGTGGTCGCGATCTACGCGACCTTCCTCAACCGGGCGTTCGACCAGGTCCTGCTCGACGTCGCGCTGCACCGGCTGCCGGTGACGTTCGTCCTCGACCGGGCCGGGGTGACCGGGGCGGACGGGCCGAGCCACAACGGCATGTGGGACGGGTCGATCCTGCAGGTCGTGCCCGGCCTGAGGATCGCCGCCCCGCGGGACGCCACCCGCCTGGCCGAACTGCTGCGGGAGGCGGTGGACACCCACGACGGGCCGACCGTCCTGCGCTTCCCCAAGGGCGCGGCCGCGCCGGACATCCCTGCGGTGGCCGCGGTCGGCCGGATGGACGTGCTGCACCGCCCGGGCGAAACGGCCGGCCCGGCTGCCCACGACGTGCTGCTGGCAGGGGTCGGGCCGATGGCCGGGGTATGCGTGGAGGCGGCCGGCCGGCTGGCCGACCAGGGCATCGGCGTGACCGTCGTCGACCCGCGCTGGGTGAAGCCGCTGGACGAGGCGCTGGCCGATGCGGCGGAGGGCCACCGGCTGGTCGTGACCGTCGAGGACAACGGCCGGGCGGGGGGGTTCGGGGATGCGGTCTGCAGGCTGCTCCGGGACGCAGGGGTGAGCACCCCGGTGCGGACGTTCGGCCTGCCGCAGGAGTTCCTGGAGCATGGGAAGCGGGAAGAGATCCTGGCCGATGCCGGGCTGGTGCCGCAGCACCTCGCCCGCGAGATCACCGAGGCGGTGGCTCGGCTGACGCCGGAACTCGAACACCACGCCCCGTCCTAACAGGAGAACCTCCCGCGATGACAGATCTGCACGTCGCAGTCGTCGGTTCCGGCCCATCCGGGCTGTACACCGCCGACGCGGTCCTCAAACAGGCGGCCAAGCTGGATCCGCCGGTGGTCGCGCACGTGGACGTGATCGACCGGCTGCCCACCCCGTACGGCCTGGTCCGGTACGGGGTCGCCCCCGACCATCCCTCGATCAAGTCGATCGCCGACGTCCTGCGCAAGGTCCTCGAGCGCCCGGAGGTGCGGTTCCTCGGCGGCGTGCACCTCGGTGACGACGTGACCCGCGAGGACCTGCTTGCCAGCTATGACGCCGTCGTCTACGCGACCGGCGCGATGCGTGACCGGCGGCTCGGCATCGAGGGTGAGGACCTGCCCGGCAGCTATGCGGCCACCGACTTCGTCAACTGGTACTGCGGCCACCCCGACGTGGACCCGGGCCGGTTCGAGCTGGACGCGGAGGCGGTGGCGGTCATCGGGGTCGGCAACGTCGCCGTGGACGTGGCCCGCATCCTGGTCAGGGACCCGGCCGAACTGGCCCGCACCGACATCTCGGAGCCGGTGCTCAGCGCGCTGATGGCCAGCAAGGTCCGCGAGGTGCACGTGATCGGCCGCCGCGGCCCGGCCCAGGCCAAGTTCACCACCAAGGAACTGCGTGAGCTCGGCGAGCTTGCCGGGGTCGACATCACCGTGCCCGGGCGTGAGGCCGACCTGGAGGCGTTCGACGCGTCCGGGGAGGGAGGCAAGCTCGCGGAGACCGACCGCCGGGTCCGTGGCAACCTGGCGGTCATCGGCGACTGGGCGGCCCGCTGTCCGGACTTCAGCGCGCGCCAGCTCAGCGACCGCTGGCTCAACGTCCGGTTCTGGCTGCGTCCGGTAAAGATCGAGGGTGCCGAACGGGTGTCGGGGCTGGTCGTCGAGCGCACGCGGCTCGACGAGCGGGGCAAGCTCACGGGGACCGGCGAGTACGAGCGGCTGGACGTGCAGATGGTGCTGCGCAGCGTCGGCTACCAGAGCGTGCCGCTGCCCGGGGTCCCGTTCGACGAGCGGACCTACACGGTGCCGAACCAGGCGGGCCGGGTGCTCGGGCCCGGCGGGGCCCCGCTGCCGCGGGAGTACGTGGCCGGCTGGCTCAAGCGGGGCCCGACCGGGGTGATCGGGACCAACAAGTCCGACGCGGCCGACACCGTCAGGTCACTGCTGGCCGACTGTGTCGCGGGGCAGGCGCCGGACGGCCTCAACGGGGCCGCGCGGGAGCAGCTGGCCGGTGTGCTCGCCTCCCGCGGTGTGCTGCCGGTCACCTATGCCGACTGGCTGCGGGTCGAGCAGGCGGAGATGGACCTGGCCGTGGCGCTGGGCCGCGGTTCGCGCGTCAAGCTCGCCAGCCGGGAGGCGATCGACGCTGCCTGCCGCCCGCCGCGCGGCTAGCATCGCCGCCGCTGGGCCGCCGCACAGGCGGGCGGGACGGCGTGCGATCGGCCGGCGCCGGCCCGGTGAGTCATAATTTCATGCGCGCTCGGTAAGCTGGGGGCATGATCAATCCGACATCGCCGCCGGTCGTGCTGATGGCCGGCGAGCGCGCCCGGCTGGCCGCGTGGGCGGATGATCCGGCGGCAGGGCCTTTGGCTGTGCGTGCCAGGATCGTGCTCGCGTGCGCGGCCGGCCCGCCGGACCTTCCCGGGGGCCGCCCGGTCTCCAGGGTGGCGGCCGAACTCGGACTCTCACGGGACACCGTCCGCAAGTGGCGGTCGCGGTTCCTGGCGGAGCGGCTCGCCGGGCTGCGCGACGCGCCCCGGCCGGGAGCTCCCCGGACGATCACCGACGAGCAGGTGGCTCGCGTGATAGCCCGGGCGCTGGAGGCACCCCCGGCGGGCCGGCGGCGATGGTCAACCCGCCTGATGGCGGCGGAGACCGGGATGAGCCAGTCGGCAGTGAGCCGGATCTGGCGCCAGGCCGGCCTGTCGGGCCGGGCGCGCGGCGGCCGGCGGCCGGGCCAGATCCGTGACCCAGCAGCTGCCACCCGCCGGGAAGCCGCATCCGGAGGGGCGCCCGGGACGGGCACGCCGGGTGCACCTGGTATCGGGGCAGGGAGCATTTCGCCCGGTCCCGGACGTCTTGACCGCGTGCGCATTGGGGACAATGTCCGCATGGGTGAGATGCAGGCCGGCTTTCAGGGGCGCAGGGCGCCGCGGGAATCGCCGGTATCGGGGGAGCGGGCACTGACCGGGCAGGCATCGGGTCAGCGGGTGAGCGAGCAGGCGTCAGGTCAGCGGGTGAGCGAGCAGGCGCCGGGTCAGCGGGCGCTGGGTGAGCAGACGTGGGGCCCGCGGGAGCCGGGCGACTGGGCCGAGTCGGGTGAGGTCCGGGAGGACGCGGCGGCGCGGGAGAGAGCGTCCGCGGTCCGGCCATCGGTGGGCCTGGCCGGTGACCGGGACGGGCTGCGTGCCGATCTTCCGCCCGGCCGCTACTTCGACCGCGAGGAGAGCTGGCTCAGGTTCAACCAGCGGGTGCTCGAGCTCGCCGAGGACGAGACCCTCCCGCTGCTGGAACGGGTCAGGTTCCTGTCGATCTTCGCGAACAACCTGGATGAGTACTTCATGGTCCGGGTGGCCGGCCGGATGCGCAGGATGGCGACCGGCCTGCCGGTGGAGAGCATGACCGGGCTGCCGCCCGAGGAGGTGCTGACCCGCACCCTGGAAAAGGCCCGCGAGCTCAGCGTCCGCCACGCCGAGTGCTACGCCAGATCGGTCCTGCCCGCCCTGGGTGCGGAAGAGATCGAGGTGCTGCGCTGGAAGGAGCTGTCAGCAAGCGAGCAGGAGGACCTGCACGCGCTCTTCCGCGAGCGGATCTACCCGGTGCTCACGCCGCTGGTCGTGGACCCCGCCCACCCGTTCCCCTACATCTCGGGCCTGTCGCTCAGCCTGGCGCTGATGGTCGCCGACCCGGGCACCGGCGCCACGATGTTCGCCCGGGTGAAGGTGCCCCCGCTGCTGCCCCGTTTCCTCACCGTGTCGCAGTACCGCTTCGTGCCGCTGGAAGACGTGATCGCCGCCCACCTCACCGAGCTCTTCTCCGGCCTGGAGATACTCGAGCATCATGCCTTCCGGGTCACCCGCACCCGCGACCTGGAGGTGGACGAGGACGTCACCGAGAACCTGCTCCAGTCCCTGGAACGGGAACTGCAGCGGCGCCGGTTCGAGCCCGCGGTCCGGCTGGAGGTCGAGGACAGCATCTCCAGCGGCGTGCTCGAACGGCTGGTGACCGAGCTCGGGATCGACGAGCGCGCCGTCTACCACGTGCCCGGGCCGCTCGACCTGTCCGGCCTGAGCGTCATCGCCGATCTGGACCTGCGCCAGCTCCACTACCCCCGCTTCGTCCCGTCGGAGTCGGCCCTGCCGCAGGACACCGACATCTTCACCGCCCTGCGCAAGCACGACGTGCTCGTGCACCTGCCCTACGACTCGTTCACGACCACGGTGGAGCGGCTGATCGAGGAGGCCGCCGCCGACCCCAAGGTGCTGGCGATCAAGCAGACTCTGTACCGGACCAGCGACGCGTCCTCGATCGTGGACGCGCTTGTCGATGCGGCCCTGGCGGGCAAGCAGGTGGTGGTGGTCGTCGAGCTGAAGGCTCGGTTCGACGAGCGGGCCAACATCACCTGGGCGCGCAAGCTGGAAGAAGCCGGCTGCCACGTCGTGTGGGGGATCGTCGGGCTGAAGACCCACTGCAAGCTGGTGCTGGTCGTGCGGGAGGAGCCGGATGGCTCGCTGCGCCGCTACTGCCACATCGGCACCGGCAACTACCATCCCAAGACCGCCCGCCTGTACGAGGATTTCGGCCTCCTGACCGCCGATCCCACGGTCGGCGGAGACGTCACCGACCTGTTCAACCACCTGACCGGCTACAGCCGCAAGGACGAGTACCGGCGGTTCCTGGTCGCCCCGGAAGGCCTGCGTGCGGGCCTGGTGGCACGGATCGAGCGCGAGGTGGCCCGGCACCGGGAGGGCAAGCCCGCCCAGATCCAGGTCAAATGCAACGCGATCGTGGACGAGGGGATGATCGACGCCCTGTACGCGGCCTCGGTGGCCGGGGTGCCGATCGACCTGTGGGTACGCGGCATCTGCTGCATCAGGCCCGGGATACCTGGCCTGTCGGAGACGATCCGCATCCGCAGCGTGCTTGGCCGGTTCCTGGAGCACTCCCGGATCTACGCGTTCGGCACCGGTGAGGACGAGGACAGTGAGGTGTGGATCGGCTCCGCCGACCTGATGCACCGCAACCTGAACCGCCGGGTCGAGGCGCTGGTCACGGTGACAGACCCGGCCCAGCAGGCCGATCTGCGTGACCTCATCGCGCTGGCCATGGACGAGACCACCGCGTCGTGGTGGCTGGACGGCGATGGCACCTGGACCCGGCATCACCAGGACTCGTCCGGCCAGCCCCTGCGTGACCTGCAACAGCACCTGCTCGCCAGCACGCGCGGCAGGGCCGTTGATGGCTGACCAGGACAAGCCCGCGAAGATCCGCGCCGCCGGGGCGCTGCTCTGGCGGCCCGGCGAGCAGGGGCCGGAGGTGGCGCTCATCCACCGGCCCCGTTACGACGACTGGAGCTTCCCCAAGGGCAAGGCGCTGCCCGGTGAGCATGTGCTGATCACGGCCGTGCGGGAGGTGCGCGAGGAGACCGAGGTCAGGATCGCACTCGACAGGCGGCTGAGCGCGGCACATTACCTCAGCGGCGGCAAGCCCAAGCAGGTGGAGTACTGGGCGGCACGGCCCGCGGCCACGGACGGCCCGGGCGGCCCAAGCGATCCCGCCGGGCCCGCCCTGTTCGCGCCCAATGAGGAGGTCGACCAGCTGGCGTGGCTCCCGCTGACGGCGGCGGGTGACCGGCTCAGCTACCCCCACGACAAGGAGGTGCTCGGCGAGTTCGCGTCCGCCCCGGCCGTCACCACGGCGATCGTCCTGGTCCGGCACGCCTCCGCCCGGAACAAGAAGGCCTGGCATGACGCCGGTCACCCAGACGATCTCACCCGGCCGCTGACCCCCCTCGGGCACGTCCAGGCGAAGCTGCTGGGCCAGATCCTGTCCTGTTTCGGGCCCGCCCGGGTGATCAGCTCTCCAGCGGAACGCTGCCTGGCAACCGTCGAGCCCTATGCGGCCCTGACCGGTGGGGTGGCGGAGCCGGCCCCGGCCCTCGCGCCGCCGCCGGACGACAAGGTGCTGGAGGAGGCCGGCCCAGCGGCGGCGGCCGCCGCGCGCGACCTGGTCACCGGGCTGCTCGCGGCCGGCGCGCCGGCCGTGATCTGCGCTCACCGGGAGAACCTGCCCGCCATCCTGCGGTGGATTTGTGAGCGCCTCGCCGCGCCGGTACCGGCCGGGCCGCCACTGGGCAAGGGCGCCTTCTGGGCCCTGCACGCGGCCGGGGGCAGGCTCATCTCGGCCGAGCGGCACAGCCTCAAGTCCTGAGCGGGGTCCGCCAGCATGCCGCGGCGGCGGGAGGCCCGGGTCCTCATGCGCGCCCGGCGCCCGCCCGGATGGGGGCCGTGGCCCGGCCAGCGGGCCCGGCCGGCGCTCAGCGGGTGCCCGGCCCGGCGGGGTCCCAGTCCAGGGTGGGCGGCAGCGCGCCCTCGAAGATCAGGAGCCAGCGCTTGGTCTCGAGCCCGGCACCGCCGCTGTAGCCGCCCAGCCCGTCACCGGCGACCACCCGGTGGCAGGGCACGATGATCGGGCAGGGGTTGGATCCCATGATCTGCCCGGTCACCCGCGCCGCGGGGACCGTGCCCCCGTCCGCCAGGCCGGCGCGGCGGGCGAGCGCGCCGTAGGTCACCGTCTCGCCGTAGCCGGCCGATGCCAGCAGCACCGGCAGCACCTGGCGCTGGGCCGCGGACATACCCGACCAGTCAACCGGCACGTCAAAGCGGCGCCGCTGGCCGGCGAAGTACTCCGTCACCTGGGCGAGCGCCGCAGCCAGGTGACCGGCCGCCTCGCCGGGCGCGCCGCTCGCCCCGTTCGATGGGGCAGGCGCCCGGCCCGGCTGCGCAGCCGGAGCCGGCGGCGCGCCGAAGCGGACCCTGGCCACCCCGGCGGCGGTACAGGCCACGGACATCTCGCCGACCGGAGACGCGAGCGCGCCCCAGGCCAGCTCGCTGACGGCTGTGTTGCTCACGCCCCCATTGTCGCCGGCGGCACCGACAAGACCATGCGAGCCGGCAGGACGTGATCATGACTTGAGTGTCGTTCTAGCAACAGTGAAGCCATGATCATGAACTGGGATGGGTATTCCTGGCCTGGACGCTCCCGGCACCGGCGGCCGACGGGGTCCTGGCGGCCCCGGCAGCAGGGCGCTGGATCAGCGAGCGGTCTCTAGAGGCCCCGGCAGTCCTGTTGCCGGGCCTCTTAGCCGTCCTCCTCGGTGAGGCGGACGAGCGCCTTGCTGATCGGCTTCGCGGTCAGCTCCGTCTGCCACGGCCTGGCGCCGCCCCGCGTCAGCTCGGCCCCTACCGCCTCGGTGCTGGGCGGCTCCGGAGGCCGCCAGGCCAGCCTGCGCACCACGTCCGGCTGCAGGAGGTTCTCAGCCGGCAGGGAGTGCTCGTCGGCGAGCGCAGCGACCACGGTGCGCACGACCGCCAGCCGCTGGGCTGCCGCGGGGTCCCGCTCCGCCCACCGGTGCGCGGGCGGAGGGCCCTCCGGTGCGGGGGAAGTCGTGCCGGGCAGGTTCGACTCCGCCTGGGCCCGTGCCCGGTCGACCGCCCGCCGCCACTGCGTGGTGTGCCGTCGGGCGCCCCGGTTCTTGAAACCCGGGAGCTCGGCGAGATCACGCTTGCTGCCGGGCAGCACGCGCGCGGCCTCCACGATGGCCGAGTCCGGCAGCACCCTGCCGGGAGACAGGTCGCGGCGGCGCGCGATCTTGTCGCGTTCCAGCCACAGCTCGCGGACGACGGCCATGCCCCGGCGCGTGTGCACGCGGTGGATGCCGGATGTGCGCCGCCACGGGTCGGGCCGGGGAGCTGGCGGGCCCGCCGCGAGCACCGCGGCGAACTCCTGCCGTGCCCACTCGGTCTTGCCCTGCGCCGCCAGCTCGGCCGCCAGGGCGTCGCGCAGCTCGACCAGGACCTCCACGTCCAACGCGGCGTAACGGAGCCAGTCGGTGGGCAGCGGCCGGGTCGACCAGTCGGCCGCCGCATGGCCCTTCTCCAGGCTGAAGCCGAGCACGGTCTCCACCAGCACGCCGAGCCCCACCCGGGGGTAGCCCAGCAAGCGGCCGGCCAGCTCGGTGTCGAACAGCCGGCGCGGCTGGTACCCGAGCTCGGCCAGGCAGGGCAGGTCCTGTGAGGCTGCGTGGAGCACGGCCTCGCAGCCGGCGAGCGCCGCGTCGAGTGCAGACAGGTCGGGGCAGGCGACCGGGTCGATCAGGACGGTGCCCGCGCCCCGGCGGCGGAACTGGACCAGGAAAGCGCGATGCCCGTAGCGGTAGCCGGAGGCACGCTCGGCGTCCACCGCGACCGGCCCCTGGCCAGCGCCGAGCGAGGCCACCGCTTCCGCGAGTGCTGGCGCCGTGGTCACCAGCGGGGGGAGCCCGTCACGCGGCTCGAGCAGCGGTACCGCAGGCGGCGCCCCGGGCTGCTCCCCTTGGGCAGGACCGACCGCCGGCCGCGACCCGGTTTCTGCGGTACCCCCCGTCATGAACCGCGCCGCCGGGCAGGCGGCCGGAGCGCGGTCACCCCCGCCACGAGCGGAGGCAGCCCGGCGGCGGCGCATATCGCCCCGCACCAGGCGGCGAGATGACCGTCCAGGCCCGCTTGCGCCGACTCGGCACTGTCAGGCTCGGCCTGGCCGACCGGGTCACCCGGCAGGTCGGCCATCCCCACCGGCGACCAGGAGGCCCGCAGTTCGAAACCAGTTGCCTGCGGGTCCTCTCGTTTGGCACCAAATCCCTCGGTGACCACGCGGGTCACGGTCCCGCTGGGCGCCGCGTAACCAGAGGTGCGGGCGTCGAGTGCCTCGGTCAGCCAGGACCAGGCGACCTCACCCAGCATCGGGTCCGCGGCGATCTCCGGCTCCAGGTCGGCGCGGATGTAGACGATGACGCGCAACGCGCCCACCCAGCCGCGCTGGCCAGCCGGGTCGTAGAGCAGCACGAAACGGCCGGAGGCGGCTTCCATCCCGCCGACCCTGGCGGTCGCGGCGACGGCGATCGCGAACGGCGCGAGGGTCCGGGGCGCGGGCACGTCCTCAAAGGTCAGCTCCGGGCGGACGGTACACACCTCTTCCTGGCCCGACCGGAGCGAGGCCACCGCGGCCGTGAACGCAGCGGCCGCCTCCTCGCCTGGTGCCGTAACCCCGCCCACCTGCCTCATGATCTGAGGGTACGACGTCGCGGCTCTCCGTTACGCCACACGCCTGGGCATCGCTGATATCAATTTCGGCTCGGCCGGGTATACAACGAAGCCCACGAGCACGGCGCTGCCGCATCCGGTGCAGAACCACTCGGGGCACTCGCCATCCGGCGAATCCGGGCAGGTGCCCGGTATCTCGTGATGCTGGCCGAACGGCTGCTCGCCGCCACACTCGCCGCACGGACGCAACGTCTGGCTCATTCCCGTGACCTCCCTCGGCGCCGGGTTCGCCACGAACAGGGGCTCCGGGGGGCACCGCCGCGGCGCCCGGCTGGACACGATGGTCGCATGCTGCCCTCCCCGGACGGTGGATCTCGACCGGCGTGTCCCCGGTGCTGTGAGACGATCATCTGCGTGACGGCCGCGACCAAGGAGTCCCCCTTCCTGCGGGCCTGCCGCCGCCAGCCGGTGCCCCATACGCCGGTCTGGTTCATGCGACAGGCGGGCAGATCACTGCCCGAGTACCGGGCGGCGCGGAAGAAACGCCAGTCGATGCTGGCCGCGTGCATGAACCCCGATCTCGTCACCGAGATCACGCTTCAGCCGCTGCGGCGCTACCACGTTGACGCGGCCATCCTCTTCAGCGACATCGTGGTCCCGCTGCGCGCGGTGGGCGTCGATGTTGACATCAAGCCCGGGATCGGGCCGGTGGTCGGCCGGCCCGTCCGGCGCGACACCGACCTGGCGCAGCTGCGCCGTCTCGAGCCATCCGACGTTCCCTACCTCACCCCGGCGATCAGTTCCCTGGTGGCCGAGCTGGGCAGCACGCCGCTGATCGGTTTCGCCGGCGGCCCGTTCACGCTGGCGTCGTACCTGGTCGAAGGAGGGCCGTCGAAGAACCAGGAGCGCACGAAGGCGCTCCTGTACGGCAACCCGCGGCTGTGGCATGCCCTGCTCGCCCGGCTCACCGACATCACCATCTCGTTCCTGCAGATCCAGGTCTCGGCCGGTGCCTCCGCGGTCCAGCTTTTCGATTCCTGGGTCGGCACGCTCAGCCCGGAGGACTACCGGGCCGCGGTGCTGCCGCACAGCAAGCGGGTGTTCGAGGCACTCGCCGGGACGGGCGTGGCACGGCTCCACTTCGGCGTCGGCACCGGGGAACTGCTGGGACTGATGAGTGAAGCCGGGGCGGAGGTGGTCGGCGTCGACTGGCGGGTCAGCCTGGACGAGGCGGCCCGCCGCGTGGACATCGGCACCGCGCTCCAGGGCAACCTCGACCCGGCCGTCCTGCTGGCACCCTGGGACGCAGTCGAGCGGCGGGCCCGGGACGTGCTGTCCCGCGGCCGCACCGCGGAGGGGCACATCTTCAACCTGGGGCACGGGGTCCTGCCCGAAACCGAGCCCGATGTGCTGGCCCGCCTCACCGACTACGTCCACGAGACAACGGTGCAGGAGGACGCGACCGGAACGCGGTGAGCTCAGCCTGCCGGCCGTGGTCCCGCGGGCCGCCGTCCTGCCCGGCGCCGGCCCAGCCAGCGCCATCCCCGCAGCGCGGCGTAGACCGCGATGATCACGAACAGCGCGAACGGCAGCAGGGCGCCGACCCCCGTGAGCAGCCACGATGTCACCCGGCGCAGGGCGTGCCAGCCGGCCGCCAGCCCGCCGGTGAATCCGCTCGCCAGCTTCACCGGCCGCGCGGCCGGCGGTGGCGGCTTGCTCACCAGCATCACCGACACGGTCCCGTATGTGGTCTGGTGCGCCAGCGCCCGCTGCTGGGACTGCAGCGCCTCCAGGTCGGACTCCTGGGTATTGATCTGCTCCTGGACCTTGAGCAGGCTGCTGACCGAGCCGGCCCGTGCCAGGAGCCTGCGCAGCTGGGCGATCCCGGCCCTGGCCGAGGCCACCCGGCTGGTCACGTCGGCGACGGTCTGGGTGACGTCCAGCGCGTGCTGGGACAGCGAGATCCTGGTGCCCAGGCGCGCCGACAGCGCCGCGAGCGTGGCCGGGTACCGGGCGACGGGGATCTTGAGCTGGATGAGGATCGTTCCGTCGGCCGGGTGTCGGCGGCTGAACCGGGCGGTCTCGCCGGACACGTAGCCGCCGGCCGCGCTGGCCAGCCGGGCTGCCCGGGCGGCGGCCGCCCGGACGTCGCCGGCGCGTACCGTCAGGTTCGCGGTGTAGATGATCGCCTGCCCGGCGGGTGGGGGTAGGACCATGAGGTGGGCCCGTTGGCCGGAAGCGCCGGTGAAGCCGGGTGCGCCCGCCGGCACCGGCTGCGGCTTGGCGATCGCCCGGGCGGCGCTGGCCGCTCCGGAGCTGGTGGCGGGGCCGCCCGAGCAGCCCACCAGGAGCAGGCAGGCGGCTGCGGCGGTAAGTGCCGCGGCGGCGGGCGCCGCGGCCCGTGGTCGGTTCGCGCGTGAGACGGCGGGCAACAGTGGTGCTGACATGCCGATCGGACGGCCGCGGGGAACGCACGGTTCCGGCCGGGCGGTCACGGGTTGGCATCACGTCACGGGCGGGCCGTCCGCGATCAGGTCCCGGCGCATGCAGACGCGGGCGTAGCTGTCCCCGTCGGCGCCCGGGCCCGCGGCCCGGCGTGCGGCCAGGCCGGGCGTGACTTCGGACGCGGCCAGCTCGCGGAAGCCGAGCCGCTCGTAATAGGGGGCGTTCCACGGCACACCGCGGAACGTCACATCCTCGGTCCGCACGCCACGTATCGAGACGGATGCGGATCGTGAGGCCATGGGACAGGAGTATGACATCCCGGCTCGCTTCCACCGGTGCGCTCTGCGAGGGTGGTCGGGTGCACCCCTCCGCCCCGCCCAGGGTCGTGATCGTCGGTGGCGGCATCGCCGGCCTGGCCGCCGCGTTCTTCCTGCGCGAGGCGCCGGTGAGCGTCACCGTCCTGGAGGGCTCGCCGCGGCTTGGCGGCAAGCTCGCCGTCTCCGATGTCGCCGGGATGGCCGTCGACGAGGGCGCGGAGGCACTGCTCGCCCGCAGGCCGGAGGGGACCGGCCTGATCCGCGCGACCGGGCTCGCCGGCCAGCTGGTCGCTCCCGGGACGACGGCCGCCCGGATCTGGAGCCGGGAGCGGATGCGGCCGCTGCCGCGTCGGCAGGTGATGGGCGTTCCGGCCGACCTCGACGACCTCGCCCGGTGCCGGCTGCTGTCGGCGGCGGGCATGGCCAGAGCCCGGGAGGATCCCCGCATGCCCGCCACCCCGCGCGGCGATGACGTGGATGTGGCCAGCTACGTGGCGGCCAGGTTCGGCGGGGAACTGGTCGATCGCCTGGTGGACCCCCTGCTCGGCGGGGTCTACGCCGGGCGGTCGGAGGACCTGTCGTTCGAGGCGACCCTCCCTGCCCTGGCGGCAGAGTCCCGTCGGCACGCGTCGCTCACCGGAGCGGCGGCTGCGCTGATCCCGCCGTCCCCGCCGGCACCACGGTCTTCGCCGGCACCACCGTCCCCGCTGTCCCGGTCGGCAGCGGGCGGTGCCAACGCCGCGGAGGAGGCCACCGTCTTCACTACTCTTGCCGGGGGCCTGGGCACCCTGCCCGCGGCGGTTGCCGCCGCCTCGGGGGCGGAGGTGCGGACCGGCGCGATCGTCCGTGAGCTGGCGCGCACCACGGACGGCTGGCGGCTGACCGTCGGATCCGCCCACGCCCCGGGCCGCCTGGACGCGGACGCCGTGGTGCTGGCCATCCCGGCTCAGCCGGCGGCCCGGCTTCTCGCCGGGCTGCCGGGAGCCGCCGGCGCGCGGGCGGCACTCGCCGGGATCGCCTACGCGAGCATGGCGGTCGTGACCCTGGCCTACCCGGCCGCACGCTTCCCGCGGCCGCTGGAGGGCAGCGGCTACCTGGTGCCGGCCGTGGACGGGCGCCCGGTGAAGGCGGTCACCTTCTCCTCCGTCAAGTGGCCGCATCTGCGCCCCGCCGCGGCGGCCCCGGTCGTGGTCCGCTGCTCGCTCGGGCGGATCGGGGAGGAGCGATTGCTGCAGCGGGACGACGCCGACCTGGCCGCGCTGGCCGCCGCCGACCTGGCCGCGGCGACCGGCGTGCGCGGCGCGCCCGCCGATGTCCGGGTGACCAGGTGGGGCGGCGCACTGCCGCAGTACGCCGTGGGCCACCTCGGCCGGGTGGCGCGGATTCGCACCGCCGTGAGCCGGGAGCCCGGCCTGGCCGTGTGCGGGGCCGCCTACGACGGCATCGGGATACCGGCCTGCATCGCCACCGCCCAGACGGCGGCCACGCAGGTGCTTCGCTACCTGCGCGAGAGCAGGCCGGCCGGCGTGACCGGCGGCCACGGATGACCCCGCGCGACGCCGCCCCCGGCCGCACGCCACCCAGCAGCTCGCCGCGCGCCCGGCGGCCCGTGTCCCCGAACTGGGCACCGCATCCGGCAGGGTGCGGCCTCGCAGCCCCCGCCGGTGGCGGACAATGGTGGCATGGCAGGCACTGAGAAGCCCGCGGGCGGGCGGCGCCGGGCCCGCGATCTGAACGAGCTGATCCGCTACACCATGTGGTCGGTGTTCCGGGTGCGCGACGCCACGGCGCTGGACGCGGGACGCGCTGACCGGGCGGCGCTGGCGGGCGAACTGGAGGGGCTGCTCGACCAGGCCGCAGGGAAAGGGATCACCACCCGCGGCTGCTACGACCTGCAGGGCCTGCGGGCGGACGCCGACTACATGTTCTGGTGGATCGCGCCGGGCCCCGATGACCTGCAGGAACTTTATGCGCGGTTCCGGCGTACCCGGCTCGGGCGGGCCAGCGAGCCGGTGTGGTCGGTGATGGCGCTGCACCGGCCGGCCGAGTTCAACAAGGGACACATCCCCGCGTTCCTCGCCGAGGAGCCGCCGCGTGCCTACGTGAGCGTGTACCCGTTCGTCCGGTCCTACGAGTGGTACCTGCTGGACCCGGCGGAGCGGCGGGACATGCTTGCCGAGCACGGAATGATGGCCCGCGAGTACCCCGACGTGCGGGCCAACACCGTCTCCTGTTTTTCGCTCAACGACTTTGAGTGGATACTCGCCTTCGAAGCCGACGAGCTGCACCGGATCGTGGATCTCATGCGCCACCTGCGCGGTGCCCGGGCCCGGCTGCATACCCGGCTGGAGATCCCCTTCTACACGGGCCGCCGCAAGCCGCCCGCCGAGCTGATCGCCTCGCTACCCTGACCGGGCTGGAAGCCGCCAGCTTCCTGACTGGCTAGAGGCCGTCCACGTTGACGACGATCGCCTCCTGCGTGGAGCGGGCGATCACGACGACGGCCTCGGAATCGGGTGAGGCGTTCTCCTCGCGGTGCGGGACGTGCGGGGGAACCCAGACGAAGTCGCCGGGGCCGGCCTCCAGCCGGGTCAGCCCGGAGCCGCCGGGGGCGCGGAACACGAACGCGGGATGACCGGACACCACATAGATGCCGGTCTCCGACGCCCCGTGGTGATGATCGCCGGAGGAGGTCGCCGGCGGCATCACGGTGGTTCCCATCCACAGCGACCGCGACCCGGTCAGCGGTCCGGAGATGGCCGCGGACCGGATCATGCCGCTGGTCTGAGCGGTGTCGCCGGAAAGCTGCCCGGCCCGGATCAGCAGCAGGCGGCTCACCCGCCGGCCGCCGGTTCCAGGGTGAGCGAAACGGAGTTGATGCACCAGCGCTGATCGGTGGGCACCTGGTAGCCCTCACCCTCGAACACGTGCCCGAGGTGGGAGTCGCAGCGGGCGCACCGGACTTCGGTCCTGGTCATGCCGAGCGAGCGGTCCTCGATCAGCACCACCGCGTCGTCGCTGGAAGGCTGGTAGAAGCTCGGCCACCCGCAGTGGGACTCGAACTTCTCTTTCGAGCGGAACAGTTCCGCGCCACACGCCCGGCAGCGGTACATGCCGTCGGCCTCGGTGTCGGTGTATTCGCCGGTCCAGGGCGCCTCCGTGCCCGCCTGGCGCAGTACCCGGTACTCCTCGGGGGTCAGCCGTTCCTGCCATTCCGCTTCTGTTCGCTGGACCTTGTCCATGCACCCGAGACTACCTGCGGCCCGGATACCGATACCGTCGACAGCGTCGACCCACGCGGAGGACCCATGCAGTGGCTGAACGAGCCCGCCAGCTGGCAGCGAACCGGCGATGTGCTCCGGGTGAGCGTGGACCCGGGCACTGACTTCTGGCGGACGACAGGTTACGGGTACGTCCACGACAACGGCCACGTGTACGGCGACCTTCTCCCCGGGGATCTCGACGTCTCGGTGCGGGTACGAGGAGCCTTCACCAACCAGTACGACCAGGCCGGAATCATGCTCCGGGCCGACGAGCAGACCTGGCTGAAGACCGGTCTTGAGTTCTTCGAGGGGCGCCCCAGGCTCAGCACAGTCCTGACCATGGGATGGTCCAGCTGGATGGTGGCGGACCTGCCGCCCGGCACCGATGAGGTCACCTTGCGGGTGTCGCGGCGGGGCGACGCCGTGGAGGTCCGCTATGCCGCCGGGGACGGTCCCGCCGAACTCGCGGCGCTGGTGTTCCTTCCACCCGACCGGGAGATGCTCGCCGGGATCGTGTGTGCCGCGCCGGAAGGCACCGGGTTCAGCGCGGCCTTCCACGACCTGCGCATCGTCGGCCGGGAGTGGGTCGGCCAGGGTGCCGCTGACGGCGCGGACTGGGTCAGCGAACCCGCCGCCGCGGCCGCGGGCTGGGCGGAGGAGGAGGCCGCTGGAACCGGGACCATCTGGGCCGGTGACGCCCAGGGGTGGGGGGACGAGCGGGCCGAGAACGGCTCGGCCGAATGGGCCGCAGACAGGGCAGAAGAACGGGCCGCAGGCTGGGCGGGGGACGAGGTAGCGGAAGGGCCTGCCGGCTGGGCGGGCGACGAGGCAGAGGAAGGGGCCGCAGGCTGGGCGGGAGGCGGGGCCGAGGACGCGGATCCCGGCTGGGCAGAGGACAAGCCCGGCGCGGCGTCGTCCGGCTGGGCCGGGGAGACGCCGGCCGGCGAACCCGCCGGCCGGGTGGGTGCGCCGGCCGAAAGCGACACCCTTGACTGGGCGAAACCCCAGGCCAGCGAGCCGGCCGCGGACTGGGAGCGGTTGTCGCTTAGCGCCTCCACGAGCTGGAACGCGTTTGCGGCCGCTGCGCCAGCGGATGAGCCGCTGACCGAGCAGGAACAGGAGCCGGCGGAGAAGCCGCCGGCGACCGGCCGGACGAGCGATGACAGCCCTGGCAGCGAAGACAGCGTGGACAGCACGGACGGCGCCAGCGAGGGCGGTGACGACAGCCCCGACAGCAAGGGCGGTAACGAGAGCGCGGACAGCAAGGTCAACCAGGCCGGTAAGGCCAGCAAGGTCAACCAGGCCCGTAAGGCCAGCAAGGTCAACCAGGCCGGCAGGGCCAGCAAGGCCAGCGCCGCCAGCGAGGACAGCTCCGACAGCAAGGACAACGCGGAGAGCGCCGGCACCACCGGTGAACCGCCGAAGTCAGCGGCCGACGACAAGACCGAGCCCGTCCCGCCCGAGCAGGACCCGCCGCCGGCCGCGGCCGAGCCGGGCGAGCCGGACGCCCAGGAGCGGAACGGGCGCCGGCGGACCAAGGCCAAGCCGTCTGCCCCCCAGCTACCGACCCCGGCCGACCCGGCTGATGAGTGGATCAGCTTGCTCACCGCCGACTCGGCCGATGAGTTATCCCGGCCGGAAGTGAACCGGACCCGGAGGGAACCAGACCGGGGTGGACCAGACCCGGAGTGAACCAGACCCCCGGACGGAACCAGACCGGAGTGGACCAGGCCTGGAGTGAACGGCCTGGAGTGAACAGGCCCGGAGCGAACCGGGCCGGGTATCGGCCCCGCCCCCGCGGCCCTGGCGGCCGGTCAGAGAGTGACCTGGTGGACGGGCTCGGGCTGGTCACTGAGCCGCAGTTCGGTACGCTCGACCCGGCCCGCTGCCTCGATGTCCGTCAGCACCGCCTCGAGCGCCTCAAGGTGGTCCTGCCGCGCCGCCACCACGAGTAGCCGCACGGGCGTCCGCATGGACACCCGGGCGCCGGACTTGGCCCCCCGGATGGCAGCGATCGCCGCGGCGGCCGCGTGCAGCGCCCCCGCGCCCGCGCCGGGGGCGGAGGTGAGCGTCTCGGCCGGCTCCGGCCATGGGGCGCGGTGCACCGAGCCCTCCTGCCACCACGACCACACCTCTTCGGTGACGTACGGAAGGAACGGGGCGAACAGCCGGAGCATGACCGACAGCGCGATCCTCAGCGCGGCCCGCGCCGAGCCGGCCGGCCCGCCACCGCGTTCCCCGTAGGCCCGGTCCTTGACCAGTTCCAGGTAGTCGTCGCAGAAGAACCAGAAGAAGTCCTCTACCGCGGCCAGCGCGCCCGCGTGGTCGTACGACTCGAACGACCGGGTGCACCGGCCGATCACCTGCGCCAGCCGGCCCAGCACCGCGGCGTCCAGCGGCTCGCTGACGGCCGGCGCCGCCACGGGTCGGGCCGGCAGGTCACCGGGCGGGGGAAGCGGACCCGGCAACGGGACTGCTGGGCTTGCGGGCCCCCGCATCCCGGCTGGCGGCGTGTCCGCCTTGCCATCCGGGCGCGGACGACCCGCTCCGCGTCGTGCCGGGGGCGCGCCGGAAGTTGGAGTCGGCGCCCCATTGCCGGGGCCGCTTAGCGAGAGCACGAAGCGGCTTGCGTTGAGTATCTTGATCGCCAGCCGGCGGCCGACCTTCAGCTGGGCGGGATCGAAGGTCACGTCGCCGCCGAGGCGCGCGCTGGCCGCCCAGTGGCGGACGGCGTCGCTCCCGTACCGGCGCAGCGAATCCATCGGGGTGACCACGTTGCCCGCTGACTTGGACATCTTCTTGCGGTCGGGGTCGAGCACCCAGCCGGAGATCGCCACGTGCCGCCACGGGAGGGGGCCGCCCTCGGCGTGCGAGCGCAGCAGCGTGTAGAACAGCCAGGTGCGGATGATCTCGTGCGCCTGCGGCCGCAGGTCCATGGGCAGCACCCGGCCGGGCAGGTCGTCGTCGATCGTCCACCGGGCGGCGATCTGCGGGGTCAGCGAGGACGTGGCCCAGGTGTCGAGCACGTCAGGGTCGCCGGCGAAACCGCCGGGCTGGCCACGCTGCGAGGCGCGGTACCCGGGCGGTGTGTCGGCCATGGGATCGACCGGGAGGCTGGCGTCCGCGGGGACGATCGGTGCCTCGTAGCGCGGCTTGCCGCCGGCGTCGAGCGGGTACCAGACCGGGATCGGCACGCCGAAGAAGCGTTGCCGGCTGACCAGCCAGTCACTGTTCAGGCCGTTCACCCAGTTCTCGTACCGCACCCGCATGTGGGCCGGGTGCCAGTCGATCTCCCGCCCCAGCTCGATCAGGGCCTGCGCCAGCTCCGGGTCGCGGCTGCCGTTGCGCACGTACCACTGCTGACTGGTGATGATCTCCAGCGGCTGGGTGCCCCGCTCGTAGAAGTTGACTGCGTGCCGCACCGGTTCGGGGTCGCCGAGCAGGTCCCCGGCGGAGCGCAGCAGGCCGGTGATCCGTTTCCTGGCGGCCACCGCCGTCTCGCCGGCGAGCTGCCGGTAGGCGCCGCGCCCTGCCCGGCTGGTGATCGCCGCTGGCGGGCAGGCCAGGAAACGACCGTCACTGCCGGTCACTGGTCGTGCGGGCAGGCCGAGCTCGCGCCACCAGGTGACATCGTTCGCGTCGCCGAACGTGCACACCATCGCGATGCCGGTGCCCTTGGCCGGGTCGGCCAGGTGGTGGGCCAGCACCGGGACCTCCACGCCGAACAGCGGCGTGCGCACCGTGGTCCCGGCCAGGCCGGCGTAGCGCTCGTCGCCGGGACGGGCCACCAGCGCGACGCAGGCGGGAAGCAGCTCCGGGCGGGTGGTCGCCACCGGCACCACCTCGCCGCCCGCGGCGTGGAAGGCGAGCCGGTAGTAGGCGCCAGCGATCTCCCGGTCCTCCACCTCGGCCTGGGCGACCGCGGTGCGGAAGGTCACGTCCCACAGGGTCGGCGCCTCGGCCAGGTACGCCTCGCCGCGCGCCAGGTTGCGCAGGAAGGCGCGCTGCGAGATGGCGCGGGAGGCCTCGTCGATGGTCCGGTACATCGTGGACCAGTCCACCGACAGGCCCAGCCGGCGCCACGCCTCCTCGAACGCCTGCTCGTCCAGGTCGGTCAGGCGCTGGCACAGCTCCACGAAGCCGCGGCGTGACACCGGCACCTGGTCTGGCCCCGGGCTGGCGGGCGGCACGAACGACGGGTCGTAGGGGAGCGAGGGGTCGCACCGGACGTGGAAGTAGTTCTGCACCCGGCGCTCGGTGGCCAGCCCGTTGTCATCCCACCCGATCGGGTAGAACACTTCCCTGCCGCGCATGCGCTGGAACCGCGCGACCGTGTCGGTGTGGGTGAACGAGCAGACGTGCCCGATGTGCAGCTTGCCGCTGACCGTCAGCGGAGGGGTGTCGATGGCGAAGACATCGCCACGGGAGGCGGAGCGGTCAAACGTGTACTACGCCCGACTCTTCCCACCTGCGCGACCACTTTTCCTCGATGCCGTCAAGCGAGGGCTTGTCCGGCACGAGGCTGGCCTGGCGCGTCTGCAGCGCGCGGTTGGGGCGGGGATCGCTGCTCATGGCGCCCAAGCGTACCGCACTGTGCCGTGCCGCCCGGGGCACGACTTAGCCCGTCGTCCAGTGCGGGCGGCCGAACATCTGCCCGAGGCGCTGGTCCAGCGCCTCGCCGATCTCGTCCATCGCGCTGACCCGGTAGACGACTGTGCCCTGGGGAGGGGGCAGCCGGGACGCCTGCTCATCGTCCAGCCGGCAGCGGACATGGCGGACCGTGATCAGCTCGACCTGGCCGGCGTCGACGAACCGCAGCCCCCACTCGGTGGCGATCACCAGGCCGTCGAACCGGTCTTCCCCGGGCACCTCAAGGACATGTTCCAGCGTGCCGATCTCCGTACCGGTCTTGGTGAGCACGGGCGTGCCGGGCACAGCGGCACGGTAGGAGACAGCCGGCTCAGTGTCCATGCGGCCCCTTCCTTCTCGAAGAGCGGTCCAGCTCCACCTAGGGCTTCTTACCCCTCTGTGGCCACATCCACCTGAGTGGTCGCGACTGGCAATTGC
>DASYQM010000416.1:0-7764 GCA_036005525.1 Streptosporangiaceae bacterium | reverse complement strand
AGGCCGCGCCTACCTCGACACCCGCCTCGCCGCCGGCGACAGCCAGACCGAAGCGATGCGCATGCTCCGGCGCCGGCTCTCCGACGAGGTATTCCGCCGTCTTCTCGCGGACGAGAACGCCGCAACGGTGACCTCCGATGGCGGGCTTCCGGCTGCCGCTTGACATAGGAGCAAGGAGGGGACCCGGTGAACATCTACCCGTTCATCGAGGCGGAGAAGGCGTGCAGGCACAACGTCAAGCGGGCGTGTGAGTTGCTGAAGGTCTCCCGTGCCGCCTTTTACCAGCATCTGGCTGGCCGGTCGCGGCGGGATCGCGCTGATGCGGAGCTGGCAGAGAAGATCACCCAGATCCACGGCGAGTCCAGGGGACGTTACGGCGCCCCGCGGGTCCATGCCGTGCTGGCCCGCCGTGGGCACAGGCATGGGCGTAAGCGGGTTGCCCGGCTGATGCGCTCGGCGGGGATCGCCGGCAGGGCGCCGAAACGCTGGCGCAAGACCACCATCGCCGATCCGGCTGCTGCTGCGCCGCCACCTGGGACCGCTTGCGATGCACGTCGATTCCGACGTAAACAGACATCGCCGGGCCTCCTTCCCGAGCTCGTACTGACCCGGAAGCTAAGCTCACCGGGCTGAGCAGGGAAGGGGGTCCGGCCTCACGCCCGGCCCCCATAGAGTCAATTCTGGGTGCCCAAGACCGCCGCCTGCGGTCCAGCTTGCTGGAGGATTCGAGCGTGAACCGGTTGCGCAGGTCGCGGGCACCGTTTGATCGGTCCGGGTCACGCCGGAGGTGTTCCGCGTGCGGAACTGGATCACCCCGGCGGTCAGCGGGGTGTGTCTCCGGGGCAGGAACGCGATGGGGAAGGCCACCGGCTCGTTCCCCTTGTTGACTAGGCCGGCACTGAGCATGCTGGGGTTGAAGGTGGTTACCGCGAAGCTCCCAATGCACGTGGCTCCGAGTTCCCCGCATCGCTCCCGCCGCGAGGTTCTTCCAGTCGGTCATCTCGGGGAGAAGCAGGACGCCTGGGCGCGCAGGGAGGAGCGGCAGTATGGGCCGGTACACGGAAGCGTTCCGCCAGAGCATCGACGACCCTGAGGGGTTCTGGGGCGGCGCTGTGCTGGGCATCGACTGGTACCGCCAGCCGACGGTCGTGCTGGACAGATCCAGTCCGCCGTTCTACCGCTGGTTCTCCGACGGCGCGCTGAACACCTGCTTCAACGCGGTGGACCGGCATGTGCGCGATGGCCGCGGCGATCAGGCCGCGCTGATCTACGACAGCCCGGTGACCGGTGCCAGCCGCAAGCTGACCTACCGGCAGCTGCTGGATGAGGTCGCGCGGTTCGCCGGCGTGCTGCGGGGCCTCGGGACCGGTGCCGGCGACCGCGTGGTGATCTATATGCCGATGATCCCGGAGGCGGTCGTCGCCATGCTTGCCTGCGCCCGCATCGGCGCCGTGCACTCGGTGGTGTTCGGCGGCTTCGCCGCGCCGGAGCTGGCAGCCCGCATCGACGATGCGGCCCCCAAGGTCATCGTGTCGGCTTCCTGCGGCATCGAGGCCAGCCGGGTCCTGGAGTACATGCCGATCCTGGACCGGGCCATCGGGCTGTCCAGCCACAAACCGCCGTCGTGCGTCATCCTGCAGCGCCCGCAGGCACCGGCGGCGCTGGCCGGCGGCCGTGACCTGGACTGGATGAAGGCGATAGCCGCTGCCGAGCCGGCCGACTGCGTTCCCGTCGCGGCCACCGACCCGCTCTACATCCTGTACACCTCGGGCACCACCGCCAAGCCCAAGGGCGTGGTCCGCGACAACGGGGGCCATGCGGTCGCGCTGCGCTGGAGCATGGAGAACATCTACGACACCAGGCCCGGCGAGGTGTACTGGGCCGCCTCCGATATCGGCTGGGTGGTCGGTCATTCCTACATCGTCTACGCTCCGCTGCTGGCCGGGTGCACGACGGTTCTGTATGAGGGCAAGCCGGTCGGCACCCCGGACGCCGGGGCGTTCTGGCGGGTGATCGCCGAGCACGGGGTCAAGACGTTGTTCACCGCGCCCACCGCGTTGCGCGCGATCAAGAAGGAAGATCCGGCCGGCGAGCTGACCAGAAGACATGACCTGTCCGCCTTCCGGTACCTGTTCCTGGCCGGCGAGCGGCTTGACCCGGAAACCTACCGGTGGGCACGCGAACTGCTCGGCATCCCGGTAATCGACCACTGGTGGCAGACCGAGACCGGCTGGCCGATCGCGGCCGATCTGATGGGACTGGACCCCATGGCAACCAAGCCCGGCTCGCCCACCGTGCCGGTCCCGGGATACGACGTGCACGTCGTCGACCCCGCCACCGGCGCCGACGTCCCGCCAGGCACCACTGGCAACATCGTAGTGCGGTTGCCGCTGCCGCCCGGCTGCTTGCCGACCTTGTGGGGTGACGACCAGCGGTTCGTCGATTCCTACCTGTCAAGCTACCCCGGCGCCTACCTCACCGGAGATGGGGGATACCAGGACAAAGACGGATACCTCTATGTCATGGGCCGTACCGACGACGTCATCAACGTTGCGGGCCACCGGCTGTCCACCGGGGAAATGGAAGAAGTCCTCGCCAGCCACCCCGCCGTTGCCGAGTGCGCGGTCATCGGCGTCAACGACCAGGTCAAAGGCCAGGTCCCGCGCGGGTTCGTCGTGCTCAAAGCGGGCATCCACACCGATCCCGACGTGCTGAGCGCCGACCTCGTCGACCTGATCCGCGACCAGATAGGCCCCGTCGCCGCGCTGCGCAAGGTGGACGTCGTCGCCGGGCTACCCAAGACCCGCTCGGGCAAGATACTGCGCAAGACCATGCGCGGCATCGCCGACGGCAACGAGGAGCCCGTACCGCCAACCATCGAAGACGCTTCAACCCTCGAAGCATTTCGCGCCCTCTTGAAGGACAGCGGCTGAGCAAGGACACCGCGGTGGCATCTCCAGCCGAGCTGATCGCGCGCACGGCGGGCCTGCAGCAGGCCACGCCGGAGGTCCCCTCGACGATTCCGGCAAGAGGGTCGCAAGGCAACAGAGCCCGGCAGCCATGTCAACGGCCGCACAGACCGCGCGTGCAGCGCGGAGGGCGGACGGTACTCCAACCTCTCCCGGCCGGGCGGTCTGGCCGACGCAGGAATCGAGGAATGGCCTGCCGGACCCGAGCAGCCAGGCCGGTGATCTTAAGCACGCGCGCGGGCTCGCAGGTGCGACAGACTGTTCGGTGCGGCACAGACGGCTATGCCGACCGGCCGGGATTGGTGCGCCATCAGGCGGATAGGTTGACAACCCGCCCTCCCCCAAAGCGAGCCAGTGCGTGCTAGGGACCGGTCACGACCTGCGGTGGACTGGGTTGGACCTGCCAAGCCGCCCGAAAGCGAAGATCGCCGGTTCGACCCCGCTCCGACCAGCACACCCGTAGAGGGTTGACCCAGGCAACACGCCTTGTCGTAGCTGACGCTTTGGGCACAACATCACAAACGAGGTCTTCCGGGACCATGTTGGCCTGCATGGTGCCGACGTGCACCCCCGGCGGGGGCAAGTGCCGTGGGTCCATATATAAGGCCAGCTGTCGCGGCGTGCTTCGAGATCCGCCGTTCCCGAACCACCGCCTCCGGTTAGAGATCGGCTCGAGATGCCCTCTGACTGTGACCAGCAGGGGTATGTGCCCCTGCTACTCAATGTGAGCGCAGTAGTGGTCCCAGAGGGCTCGCAGGCACGCCGAACGAGTGATATACGGGTGATCATCACCACATACCGGACCGAAAAATCAGCGATGATCACCCGTATATCTGGCGTTATACGGCCCGGAGGGCTCCGGTGATCTTCGATCACCCGTATAACGCCGAATCGGCGTCGCTGTCAGGCGAGTTGGCCGCGCGGATAGCCGCACGCAGATCAGCCAGTTAGGCCACGCTCACGGTCCCGCCGCCGCCCGCGCGCACCCGCCATCCGGGCTGGAATCCGTAACCGGCCGTGCCACCGCCACCTCCAGCAATCGGCACGAGCAACGCGGCCAGGCTCACCGACGGTGAGGCCGGGCAGGCGTCCTGAACGCATGCACTAGTAACCTTCCACGCCCGGGCGAACCCACCGCGCGCAGAGCAGCTAGAGGCCGCAGAACGGATCGGGTGAGAACCGGCTGAGCATCGTGATCATGTTGGCCGCACCGTTGCCGTGGGCGCTGCCCGACATCATGTGCTCCAGGCCGGTGGCGCTTGGGCTCGCTACCATGTGGCAGCCTCCGCCGCCCTGCGGGGGATCGCTGGCCGCGGCGGCGGGCACGCCGGACACGCTTACGGCTGTCACGGCTGCGGCTGCCAGCCCGGCTCTGGTCAGGATGCTAGGACATCTTCTCGGCATCTGGGCCTCCTTCGTCCGCGGCGGTGGAGACCGCCGCCTGCAGGATTGGGTGGAGGACCGGCGCGCCCGGCGGTGCGCCAACCGCGGCGGCGGCGGCACTGGCTGAGCGGGCCGGGTCGAACAGCCACCCCTCGAGGATGATCCCCACCGTCTGTTCGTTGCGGACCACGGTGACGCTGGTGACGCCCAGCCCGGCCAGCTTCCCAGCGAGCTGCTGGTGCAGGCAGAACTCGCCGTTCGCGTGGTCGAGCAGCACGGCCATCGTCGCCACGGCCACCCCTTTGGCGGAGGAGAAGATCCGTGGACGACGCTAAAGACGCAGCCGGCCCCGGTTCATCGGTGAGCTCCCTCAAACTTCGAGCTCCGCCACGCGTGCCGCCAGCTCGGCCCTGTTGCGAACGCCGGCCTTGCGGAGCACGTTCGAGACGTGCCGCTCGATGGTCTTCCGCGACAGGAACAGCTGCTGGGCGATCTCGGGGTTGCTCGCGCCTTCCGCGATCAGGTGCGCGATCACCTGCTCGCGGGCGGTCAGCACGCCACTACCGGGGCTCCGCCGCCAGGTGCGGACCCCGAGGGCGCGCAGCCGCCGTTCGGCGAGCTCACGCACCGTCAGGGCGCCGCGCTCGCCGGCGGTCTGCGCCACCCGTGCGAGGACCTGCTTCGCCCGCTCCCGGTCGCTTGCTGCGAGGGCGGCGCCGAGGTCGAGACCGGTCCACAGCGCGTCGAGCCCGAAGCCGAGTTCCTCCGCCTCGCGCGCGGCCGCCTCGAGGAGCTCGGCAGCCACCGGCTCGCGCAGGAGCGCCTCGACCCGCCGCTCCACGAACGAGTCGCGTGGCTGCGGAGCAGGCTGCATCCGCCGCCACTCGGCGAGCGATTCCGCCGCCTGTGCGCGGCGGTGGACGTGGGCGAGCGCGTCCGCCGCCGATAGCCTGAGCGCGGCCGCGCATCTTGGACAGCCGGCGCGGTCGGCAGCGGCGCTCGCCGTCTCCAGTTGCGCCAGGACATCGCCCGCGACCTCCTCGCCGCCAGCGAGCGCCAGCCACAGCGCTGGGAGCTTGTGCAGCTCAACCTGCGCGTGCTGGCTCGCACCTTCGGCGTAGGCGAGCAGCCGATCGATGCCCGCACGCCAGTCGCCGGAGTAAAAGTCCAGCTCGCTGGCGAGATGCTCGAGCGAATGCCGCGCGCGGGCTTCATCGCCTATACGCGACGCCAGCTCCTGTGCGCCGGTTAGGATCTCTTCCGCCTCGGCGATGCGGGCGCTTTCGATCAAGAACGTCCCGAGCCAATACCCCGACTCTAGCGCCAGCCGCGGAAGGACGCGCCGTTCGGCCTCGTCCCAGACCCGCCGCGCCCGCCGCCGGGCCTCGTCCAGCCGCCCCATCCGCCGCAGGGCACTCGCACCGGCGAGCAGCGCCGTGAGGTAGGACTCCTCGTCGAAGCCCCGGGCGATCGCCGCGCGATCCTCCGCCGCCCGCAGCATCACTGCGGAGTCATCTTGCTGAAAGGCGGCCTCGTATTCGACCCGCAAAGCCTCCAGATAAAGAGCGCGCACCGGCTCGCCGGCCTCGAACAGGCGCAGTGCCCGCTGGCCGGCATCGCGCGCGAGCGCCCACCCGAGGTGCTTACGGCCATCGCTCCACAGATCGAGCGCCGCCTGCTGGATGTCGAGTTCCAGGTCGAGGAGATCGTCGCCGGTGAGCGTCCCCCGGGCGCGCTGCAGGTGCGCGCGTGAGGCCTCGCTGTCACTGAGGGCGAACGCCGACCTGGCCGCCTGGGCCAGTGCCCGTGCCCGCTGCGATGGGTCGCGTCCACGGTCGGCGACCACCAGGCTTCGGTCACGTGCGACGTTGTGCCTGCCGAGCGCAGACGCAACTACCGCGATCTCCTGGTTCAGCCACAGCACCCTCTCGTCGTAGGGATCGGCCTCGTCGGCGATCGCCGCCAGCAGCGTGAGCCCGTCCTCGCCCAGCAGCGTCCGCTGCGGCGACCGCACCACCCGGCCGGCAAGATCGAGACTGGGCAGGCCCGCCGCATGCAGATGGGCAAGTGCCTCGCGCAGGCGCCGGACGTCCTCGCCGGCAATCCCCGCGAGCCACCGGCCGACGCGGCGGTGAAGGTCGACGCGACGCTCCTCGGGGATGTCACGCGCCACCGCCGCCCGGATCAGGTCGTGGGCCAAGCGCACCACGGCCGCGGACTCCACAGCCAGGCCGCGCGCCACCACCTCCTGGGCAGCGCGCTCCGCACGTCCCACGGGCCAGCCGTTCAGGCGGGCGAGATCTGCCACCCCCAGCGGACGCCCCAGCACCGCGAGCAACGCGACGACCGATCCCGCGTCCGCGCTCGCCCCCCTCAGCCGCGCCGTCACCAGCCGGGCCGCGTCGGCCGCGGCTCCGCCCGTGCGAACCAGCGCCTCCAGCCAGAACGGGGACCCGCCAGCCAAGGAGGCGACCTCCCGGGCCTGCACGTCGTCCAGCCCCGGCGCCAGCGACCTCACCAGCTCAAGAGCTTCGCCACCGGCCAGCGGCCCGAGCTCGAGCCGCGCCAAACGCTGCCGAGGCAGGACCTGCGCCAGCGAGGCCGACAGCAACGTCTCATTCGCCGACGGGCGCCCCGAAGCGATCAGCGCCAGTGGCGCACCGCCGCTTTCCGCCGCACGGACCAGGTAGTGACACAGCGCAAGCGACAGACCATCCACCCACTGCAGATCATCGGCGAGCACGACCGCCGGCCCGGCCGCCCTAAGCGCCACATGAGCCGCCTCCAGGAGGCGCACCGGCTCCAGCGCCGACACCTCCCCCCGGGGAACGGCGAACACCAGTTCGCCGAGACGGCGCCCGGCGCCACCGAGCCCAGCAAGCGCCCGCAGCAGGCCGGCCGCAGCGGCAAACGGCACCTGCCGCTCCGGCTCGTACCCGACGAGCTGGAACTGCCGCTCCAAGGGGATGCGTTTCGCCGCCTCGGCAAGCAGCCGGCTCTTCCCGGCGCCCGGCTCCCCAACAACCAGCACCGCCGCAACATCACCGGCGGCGGCCGCGCGGCCCACCGCCTCGAGCCTTTCCAGCTCTGGCGCACGTCCCACGAACGCGCCCATGCCCAGAAGCGTACGACCAGACTCACCAAGTCACAGTCGGCGCGGCGGCAACCAGCCCAGCCCCGCATCTCGCCGGAGACCCGAATTGCCCGCCGACAGCGAACGACCTCCGGCGCGTGTGCGCGATCGTCAGGGCCGAGCCCGGTAACTCCCCGCCTAGTCGCAATACCGCTGACTTAAGTTTGGCGTGGCGGCTTGGGTCTGCTGGTGGGGTGCGGTTTGGTGGCTGCGACGATGGTGACCGGGCCGGCTGACCGCTGGCCCGGCGGCCTTGGCTCGCGGTGTCCGGCGCGTTTG
>DASYQM010000415.1:0-7393 GCA_036005525.1 Streptosporangiaceae bacterium | reverse complement strand
CCGCCAAGGACACCGAGATCCTGGTGCTCCGGCATGCGGTCGCCGTCTTGCGCCGCCAGATTGCCCGCCCCAGGCCGGACTGGGGCGACCGCGCCGTGATCGCCGCCTTGGCCCGGCTGCTGCCCCCGCGCCCGCGGCTCCACCGGGTCGTGACCCCGGGCACTTTGCTCGCCTGGCACCGGCGCCTGGTCACGAGGAGATGGGCCTACCCGAACACCGCGGGACGCCCGGCTATCCCAGATGAAGTCCGCACGCTCGTCGGGCAGCTGGCCCGGCAGAATCCGCGCTGGGGCCACCGGCGCGTCCAGGGCGAGCTCATCGGCCTCGGCCACCGCATCGGCGCGGGCACGATCCGCCAGATCCTGGCCGCCGCAGGCCTGAAGCCCGCACCACGCAGGGCGTCACTGACCTGGCGGCAGTTCCTGGCTGCCCAGGCCGCCGGGATTCTGGCGACCGACTTCCCGGATCCTGGCGACCGACTTCCTGCACGTCGATACCGTCCTCCTCCGGCGCCTTTACGTCCTGTTCGTGATGGAAATCGAGACCCGGACCGTCCACATCCTGGGCGTCACCGCGCACCCGAACTGGGGCCTGGACCGCCCAGCAGGCCCGCAACTTGCTCATAGACCTCGGTGATCGCGCCAGCACCTTCAGGTTCCTGATCCGCGACCGCGACAGCAAGTTCACGGCAGCATTTGATCAGGTCTTTGCCGGGAACGGCACATGGGTCATCAAGGCCCCGGTCCGGGCGCCGCGGGCGAACGCTTTCGCGGAACGTTTCGTGGGCACGCTGCGCCGCGAGTGCCTGGATCATCTGCTGGGCTTCGGCGAGCGGCACCTGCGGAAGGTCCTGGGCGAGTACGCGCGGCACTACAACGGCCACGGGCCCACCAGGCGCGGCAGCAAAGACCTCCCTTGCACCAGCCCGGACCGGCCATCGATATCACCGTGCCGATCGAGGGCAGACAGGCAATCGGGGGCCTGATCAGCGAGTACCGGAGAGCAGCCTAACAATCACAAACCCCAGCTCAGCAGCGGTGAGCCAGTTTTGGCACGGCACAGGGGCTGGCCCTCGCTGCCAGTGGCACAGCTCTTGCCGCGAATCCTCATTCTCCTGGCACGTCCAGGCAGCCCAGTCAGACCTGTCTGAGCAGTACGGCCCCGAGGCAGCCCGGGAACGCAGCCTCCTCGCCGGGATCGCCGTTTAACGAGCCGACCGACACCAGCCCCGGCGGGGTGGCCGGAGGCGTCTACGCCGGTTCGCAGCCTCAGAACTCGAACAACCTGAACTCGGGTGTCGCAGTACGACGTCGTCTGCTTCCAGGTGTCGCAGCACTGACGTCCCGGCTTGGGACCGTCATCTGGCGGCGGGCGGCCAGGCAGTTCACGGATTCTCCCGCCGGTTGAGGATGGCGGCGATGTCCTCAGCGCTTACGCGATAAAAGTGCACGTCAAGGCCATCGCGAAGTGCATGCCCGCGGGCGGCGGGTAGATCGGGTGCCTGCCGCTTGGGTGTGAGCGGCGGAGCGGCCCGCACCGCCAGGGGTGGGGACGGGAAGCGGTCGCGGGCCGCATCCAGCCGCCTGCGGCGCCACCGCCATACGACGCAGGCACCGGCCCTACACGGCCAGCCCGGACGGCGGCGCCCTACGTTCGCTGCTACCGCGATCGGGAGCAGATAAACGAGGACGGCCACGGCGGGGCTGCCGGGTCGGTGTGGTACCGGCCCGGTACGGGCCGGGCAGCTGCTGACCCTGAGCGTTAGCTAAAGGCGCGGTAAACGCGGCGTGTCGCCGGGTGAGCGGGCGTAGCGTCGCGTTCCTCCCCCCGATAGGAGTCTGAGGCCGGGCGTGCCCCCCGGGCCCGGCCTCAGGCCCCGCCCTCATGCCAGCGGCATGGTGGTCCCCCTTTGCGTCGTTTAGGACGCGCCATCCTCGCGGGCTGCACGAAGGCCAGCACGCCCGGCGCGGCCCGGCCGGCCACCGCGCCACCCGCCCAGCCACCGGCCAGCAGCCCGCACGTCACTGGCCCGCTCGGCAGCCCCGGCAACCCGCTGGTGCTGTCGTGCGCCGCGGAGGCCTGGCCTGGCTACCCCCGACCCCCCAGCGCCGGCCACCCCGGGGCCGCAGGACCTGGCCGTCGGGCCGATATACTTCGCCGGCGGCCTCGCCCTCGCCACCGAGACCCCTGCCCGCGAAGAGATCCCGTGACTCCGGCTCGCAGCCGCAATCCGGGGTAGCAACCGGGCAAGCCTCATCGTCATTCTGCAGCACAGACGCGAAGTGAATTACCGTGCCAATCAGCGCATAAACATACACTACTCAACGCGCTCAATTCGGCCCGACCGGGCGTCGGTGAACCGCGTCGGCCACCCACGTGGCGGCATGCAGATCACCCCATTCGGGGCGGCACGGATGGGCGGTCGGTTACTCGGGAACGGCGCGCAAAGCGGATCTGCGAGCGTTGCCTCGCCGGGGATCCATTACGGTCGGTGACCAGTCCGCGAGCGAACCCGACTGCAGCGAGTGGATGCCATCCGCCTGGTGGCAGCCGACGGCGCCACAAAGGCAGGAGCCCAGCCAGCCTGCGGGCCCGCGCCACCAGCGGCGGGATCGTGCGGTGAACCGCACCGGCGAGTCCGGAGACCCATCCCGCCGCAGCGGCCCCGAAGTGTGCCTATTGCCAACGAAAATCGTCTTGTCGTACCTGACGCTTTAGCCATACCGCCAAGATCACAACGAAGTCTGCCCGGAGCATGTCTGCTCGAATGGCGTCGGCGGGATACGGCCAGCGGGCTAGGTGCCCTGGGACTGATACCACAGGTCCTGCCGTCGCGGCGGAGTTTCCACCAGAGAGTGCCGATCCGCGACCGCGCGCCCTGGCGACCGCTGTGCTTCGACACGCTCGCGGGTGCGCCCGCATGTGTGGCTTTGGCCGGCCCGTGCCGCGGCCGCTGGTGGCCGGGCGGGTCCACTCGCCCGGCCGTCCCTACGTCGGATCATGGGGTGGTTGCGGCTTGGAGCTGCTTGTGGATGCTTTCGTCCAGCGATACTTGCCGCACGTCGAACTCGTGGGCGAGGGAGTCCATGGGAATCACGCTGTCGTGGCCTTCGAGCAGGTTCATGAACCCGCTGACGAAATCCGGGTATCCGGGCAGTACTTCTCCTCTCGGTAGGTACCGGATCTCGATCGGGTGTCCCACGACACGTTCATAGGCCGCGACGACGTCGTGCCAGGTGACCGGTTGCGGCCCGCCGAGCACGAGTACCCGGTTGCAGGCGCGCTCGTTTCCGGCGGCTGCTACGGCGAAGGCGGCGACGTCGGCGGCCGAGATCATCGAGTGCTTGCGTGTTCCCTGGCCGATGAGGGTGACGGGCCGCCCGGCCAGGAGGGCTTGCCCGACGATGTTCGGGCACCAGATCTCCATGAAGAGGTTCGGCATCAAGATGGTGTAGTCGAGGCCGCTGTGCTTCAGGTACTGCTCGGCGATCGCCTTGCCACGCAGGAAGGGCGCCGGGCTGTTGGGATCTGATCCCAGCGCGGATGTGAAGACGAACTGGCGGACGCCGGTGGCGCGGGCGGCGTCGATGAGGTTGTGGTTGCCCTGCTCCTCCACCGTCTGGGGGTTGTCCTCACCGCCGCGCGATGCGGAGTTCGCCGTGGTGATGACGATATCGACGCCCGCGCAGGCGCGATCCAGCGACGCTCGGTCTTTGAGGTCGCCCAGCAGGGGCTCGGCACCGCGCGTGGAGAGTCTCGGCGGAATGCGGTGACCGCGCCAGAGCCCTGACGCGCCTGCCTTGATCGAGAAGGCTGTCCAAGATCATGCTGCCGACCATTCCGGTGGCGCCGGCGACGAGGATCATCGCTGCGCTCCGGCTGTCCCGGCGGGAGCGGAATCCGCGCCAACCGCCATCAGGAAGTCTGAGATGTCGACGACGTCCCAGTGCTCGGCCAGGCGGCCGTCCCGCAGCAGATGGATGTCCGCGCCGTGGGCGGTGACGCTCTTCCCGGTCGGCGAGAACCCGGACCACTCACCGACATGCGTGCCCTGGTTGCGCCACATGACGGCGACCATGTCGCCCTCGGCCATCAGATGTTCGATCGTGAACTGCGGGTTGAAGGCGGCCCGGACCATGCTGACGCGCTGCTTGAGGCCCTCCACCCCCTGCGACTGTCCCGGGAACGGGTAATGCTCGATGTGGTCCGGCCACGCGATCTCGTCCAGGACCTCCAGCCTGCCCTCGTTGCCCACCTCCTCGTAGAGCCGCAGAATCGTCCGCTTGTTGTGGTTCTCCTTCTCCGGCACCTGGCCCACCTCCTGCTCGTTCGAACCGGTCGGCGCCGGCGTGCGTTGCCGCCGCCAAGCTCGATCCTGTTGGCCGGCGCGGCGCGGTGCCAGGAAACTAAGCCACCATTTGGTCACCGATTTGAGTCACAGTGGAGGTTGTGACCGAGGACAAGCTGGGCGTTTCACTCAAGAAGCTCCGCGCGGCGGCCGGCATGACCCAGGAGGAGCTGGCAGAACGCGCGGGCATCAGCGCCCGGACGGTGAGCGACGTCGAGCGTGGGTCTCCGGACGGCTGTCCACGGCGACACGGCTCGCCGGCTCGCCTCAGCGCTGGGGCTCGGCGAGGATGATCGAGCGAGGTTCGAGGCCGTCGCCCGGGGCCCGGTGGCGGCTGCGGAGTCGGCCGCGCGACCTGGCGCCCTGCCGGCACCGCCGACGCGGCTGCTCGGTCGATCACGCGAGTTGGACAGCATCACCGCGAGACTGCAGGGCCCCGAAGTCCGTCTGCTGACCCTGACCGGCCCGGGCGGCATCGGCAAGACCCGGCTCGCGCTGCAAGCCGCGGTCCAGGTCCAGGCAATCTTCGGCGGGGGCGTCTTCTTCGTCGTGCTGGGCGAGCTGAAGGACCCCTCCCTGGTCGCACCCGAGCTGGCCAAGGTCATCGGCGTGGTCGAGACGGGGCCGGAACTGGTGGAGCTCCTGACCAGACGCCTGGCGGGCAGACCGGCGTTGGTCGTGCTGGACACCTTCGAGCACCTCATCCCGGCCGCGCCTCTCGTGTACTCCCTGCTGCTGAACTGCCCGGAGACCACGTTCCTGGTGACCAGCCGGAGCGCGCTGCGGCTGCGGGGCGAGCATGAGTTCCCGGTGCCGCCACTGGAGCTGCCGACAGCGACCCGCCAAGCGCAACCCGAAGATATCGGCCGCTGGCCGGCCACGGCGCTGTTCTGGGAGCGCGCCCAGGCGGTGCGACCGGACCTGGACCTCGACCCCGAGACCGCCTCGCTCATCGCCGAGATCTGCCGCAAGCTGGACGGCCTACCGCTGGCGATCGAACTGGCAGCGGCGCGGGTCAAACACCTGCCGCTGGCCGCCATCCGCGAGCAGCTCGAACACAGGCTAGAGCTCCTGGTCGGGGGCCCGCTCGACCTGCCACTGCGACAACGCGCGATCCGCGACACCGTGGCATGGAGCCACGACCTGCTCGGGCCGCGCGAACAGATACTCTTCCGTCGCCTGTCCGTATTTGCCGGTGGCTGGAGCCTGGACGCCATCGAGAACATGGCCGGCAGCGTCGACGACGTCGGAGATGCCCTGGACGGCGTCAGCGCCCTGGTCGACCAAAGCCTGGTGGTGCTGGAACGCAACCGCCCGGACCCGCGCTACGACATGCTCGACGTTGTCCGGGAGTACGCCGCGGCGTGCCTGTCGGGCGCGGGCGAAACGGAAGAGACCGAACGGCGGCACGCGCTGCATTACCTCGCATTGTCCGAAGCGGCCGAGCCCCACCTGATCCGCGCCGGGCACCAGGACTGGTTCCGGCGTCTCGACGCCGACCGGGGCAACCTTCGCCGCGGCATGGCCTGGACCATCGACCACGGTGAGGCGGTCCTGGCGCTCCGATACACCGTCGCGTTGTGGCGCTACTGGCGGCAACTCGGCGAGTTCGCGGAGGGCCGGCGCTGGTCGAACGCCGCGCTGGCCGTCGCCGGGGATGCCGCGCCATCACTGCGGGCGAAGGCGCTGTGCGCGGCGGCGGCGCTCGCCTTCCCCCAGGGAGACCACGTGCACATGGCAGAGCTGGCCACCGAAGCGATCGAACTCGCCCACCGGAGCGATGACCCGATGGATCTCCGCAACGCCTTGACGATCCGGGGCCTAGTCGCGATGTGCCAAGGCCGCTATGCGGACGCGCTCGAGCCCTACACCGAATCCGTGGCCATCTGCCGTAGCCTCGGCCTCAGCTGGCAGCTGGCCACCTCGCATCTCAACCTCGGCGCCGCACTCCTGCACTCCGGACGCACCGAGGAAGCGGTCGCGAGCCTCGACGAAGCGCTGCGCCTCTATCGCGAGCTCGGTGACGACATCTTCGCCGCCCGCGTCCTCAACCACATCGCACACGCCGCCCTCGCCGACAACGACATCGCCCGCGCCGACCGCCTTGCTCACGAAGCGCTCGCGTCCCTCGCGGAGCAGGGAGAGCGGCAAGGAATCGCCGAAGGGATGGAAACACTGGCCGCAGTCGCCGCCGCGCGCTCAGCAGTTGAGCGAGCGACCACACTCGCCGGCGCCGCCGCAGCCATCCGAGAGGCGATCGCTGCTCGCGCGGCACCCTTCGACATCGCGATCACCAGCCGTCTCCTGGACAGAACACACGCGACGGTAAGCGAAAAACGGTGACATCACGCCTGGGACCGAGGCCGCACACTGGATCCGGTAGCAGCCGTCGCACACGCACTGGCGAACTAGGCCCGGCTGGCTCATGCCCACCGGTTCCGTCAAGAGTCGGATCATTGCGCCGGGCGTGGACGGCCATCACGGCCGGGGACGAGGTGGCCGGGGCTCCTATCGCTGCTGATCACCATGGCTGGCTGGTGGCTGAAACCGATCCGCTCGCTCGCCGTGGCCGTTAGCCGCGGGCACTACGGCCCGGAAGGTGCCAGAGCCGCGTTCAGGTTGCCCGATCACCGGGAATTCTGCGGGCATGCGGACCCCGTACACGCAGGGCCGCATAGATCCCTTCAGGAGAGCCACACCCAATCCATTACGCAACGCCCGCCGTCTCTGGCGTGACAGAACGATCCTGATCTGTACGGTCGCGGGTCTATCTGCACTCGATCCCGCCATCCTGCCCATATCGGCGGCTCCGGCGCGTCAAGCGACGGGCAACGCCGAACACAGAGCGTGCCGTAGAGGCGGTCGGCCCCTGGCATCGGCCAGCGGCGGATCGATTCGGGCGCCGGTCTGATGCCTGACTGTCGGCTGGCACTGACCGTTGACGCCCGCCCAACCGGCCACTGCACGCGCGGGCGCGGTGCGGGCGGTCGGTCCTCGCTGTCTTCTGCATGAGGCCATCGGATAACAACGCAGGAGCCGCCCCCG
>DASYQM010000414.1:0-7373 GCA_036005525.1 Streptosporangiaceae bacterium | reverse complement strand
CACCGCCTGCACTATCCACCTCGCCGGGCTCGGCCAAGAGCCAGGCTCCTGACCCCCACCCCACCCCCCGACGAACTTACGGGGTCACCCACTAAGCCTCGATCCACCGCGGGAATTCAGGGTGATCGTTTCTTGTGGTAGCGCCTGAGGAAACGATCTTGAAGTCGGCGGTGGGCGTGACTCGTCCGCCGCTGGCCTTTTTTGCGGCTTGTCCGGGGTTCGGTGGTCGGGAGTTGGGGGTGGCGGTGTGCCGGGTGACGCTGGGCCGGGGGGTTTGCGGTGACCGGGTCTGGCTGGTCAGGCGGCGTGGGCGGGCGGTCCGGTGGCGGCTTCGAGCATGTTCATACATTCGGCGTGGCGGTGCCAGCCGTGGGGCAGGTGCATGGTGATGTGCCCACGGCCGTGGCGGGCGAGGCGGGCGGCGACGCTGATGAGGTCACGGCGCAGCGTGGCTCCTCTGGCCTTGGCGTAGGCGAGGCTGGCCAGTGACCCGGCCGCGCGGAGCAAGTTGTGGCTGATGGCCGCGAGGGTAAGCCAGGCCGCGTTGGCGGGGAATGAGCCAGAGGGCAGGTGCGCCAGCGGGCCGCTGGTCCAGTCCGCGAGCACCTGTTCGACGATGGCATGGTCGCGGTGCTGGGCTTTGGCCTGGAGCGTCACGAACGGGGAGTCGGTGAACACCGCGTGATAGCGCCAGATGCCGAACAGTTCGTCCTGGCCAGCAGCGGCCTGGCGGTTGAGGTCTTTGACCCGGCGGACGATCAGCCGCGCGGTGACCGGCCCGTCTTTCTTCGAGGCGAACGCGGCATAGCGCACCTCGGCCACCTCGGCGTCGGATACCCAGGCCCACACCTGGTCATCCCAGACGGCGCGGGGGTATTGGATAGGCACCCAGGCCCCCGCGGGAATGGCCGCGATCGCCGCGGCGACGTGCGGGTTCATCTGCACGGTGACCGAGAAGTGTGCTCCGGCCGTGCGCACCGCGCTGGTGAACGCTGAGGAGTAGAAGGCGCTGTCGGCCCGCACTACCAAGGTCCCGGTGCATCCGCTGCCGCGGGCGGTGCGGACCGCGCCGGCAGCAAAAGTGGCGGCGCCGCGGGCGGAGGCGGCGTTGCCGCCGCGCAGCCGGGTAGCGGCGATCACCGGCGCGCCGGCCGGTGTGCTGATCGTGGCCACCAGGGCATTCAGCCCCCGCACCAGCAATCTCTTGCCCTGGATCTTCGTATGGCCAAACCCGGCGCCCTGCTTGCGGTGCCCATAGACGCGTTTTTGCTGCGAGTCGATGTCGATGAACGCCACCGTGTCTTTGCCGGGCAGCAGCGGCGCCCAACGGCCCAGTTCGGCCAGCACCAGCCGGCTCACCTTCTCCAGCTGAAGCACGTTCCCCCAGGTGAACGACCGCAGGAATGACCCCAGCGTGGACGGTGCCCGCACCCCGCCAAACAGCGCACCCATCGCACCGTGCCGCAGCAGGTCCAGGTCATCGATGCTGTCGGCACCGCCGATCATCCCCGCCACGATTCCGGGCACCTTGAGCGGTGCGTTCACTCCGCACCGGCGGCCAATGCCGACATGCTCTTCCACCAGGCCTGCCAGGCCCGCCCGCTGCGCCAGGGCCATCACCGGAACCAGGCCGGACAGCGACACCAGGTTCGGGTCATCGAACCTCGCGTGGATCTTCGCCAGATCATGCAACAATCGCACTTGACAGGTGCCCCTCCGGACCAGGTGATGGAGCCTCAGCAACTCCTATCGTCCCTGGTTAATGGGCACCTTTCGCGTCGACGCGCCGCACCAGCCCACCATTTACACGGTGGATCGAGGCTAAGGCCCCGTGCCATTACCCCCGGTCCTCAGCAGTACATAGCAGCCCCTCAGGGACACCCGATCCCGCAGGTCAGGCATACCCAGACGGGTGAATGCGCCGCTTGGCAAGCAGTGGGGTCGGGGGTTCCAACCGCCTCGTCGATCATGGCCATTTAGTCCCCCGTGCCGGCCAGCAGCTGCCGGCTTGCTGGGCGATCGCGCCACCGACCTAGCGCATAGGGCCCGGATCCGCTTTCAGGTCCGCAAGGCTGGTCGCCCGCTTCTCGTGGGCATGGAGCATCCCGTGGCCGAGTGCATTCAGGCACCCAGTTTGCCCAGATCTGCAGCCGTTGCGGACGTCGCTGTCAGGAACCCGTCGGCGCGCCTAACGGGCTTGGCTCGGCGCGCGTGAGCCAGGAGCAGGGCTGATCACGGAAGGTGATGTTGAACCTGGGCGCCGCGCGGCCAGATCGCCGACTCGGAGCGCATGACGGCCGTTCCATTCACGCGTTCAGCCGCGCGCAGATCAGCCAGATCCGGGGGCAGGGCGCTGGTGAACCGGCGCCACAAGGCGGGTTGGCCGTCCTCGCAGTAAGTGATCACATCGTCGCAGCCCGACATTACCGTCAGACGGAGCGCTGGATGAGGCCAAGTTATCCTGGCATGCCGGCCGCAATCGCAGCTGTCCAGCGGTTCACTAGCTCTTGGCTCAGGTCGCCGGCCGGGTCGTGGTCGGGGTTGACCTCAGTGACCGTCAGGCAGGCCAGCTCAGGATGCCCAGCGGCGGCTGTCACACGGCGTCGAAGGCGTCTGACAGGGACAGCCCGCCGTGGTAGCGCGGGCAGTCGGCCAGCGGGAACTGCGCGTAGTCGACGACATCGACGTCCAGGTGGCACAGCAGGGCGCGCTTGTCGTGCAGCCGGGCCAGGGCCTGGCGTGCGCGGCGCCCGGCGGTTCCCGGTGGCATGGCGGTGACCGGAACGCCGCACAGGCCATGGCCGGCGAAGCGGCGCCACTGGCCGGCGGACAGCTGAGCCGGGTGGAAACCGAACAGCACCAGCGAGGCAGCATCCAGCAGCGGCCCGCCGGGCCGCACGGCCAGCTGGGGGTCGCCGTCGCCGAGCAGGTGGGCGACACCGCAACTGTCCAAGATTCCCCACCCCTCCTGCGGTGTGTCCAGGTCGGCGTCGCCGTCGAGGTAGAACACGCCCACCTCGCCGCTGGCCCGTTCCTGCCGGCGAAGCCCGGCCACGGCGCCCAGCACCAGCGTGCAGTCACCGCCGAGCAGAACCGCGACATCGCCGTCGGCCCGCGCGGCCGCGACGGCATCAGCGACCCCGCTGACTACATCGAGGACGGCCGGCAGGTTGCGGGCGCCTGAGGGCGCCGCGGTGGTGGCGAAAAGGCTCACCGGCAGGTCGCCCGCGTCGAATGTGGCGACGCCAGCAGCTGCCAGCGCGTCGGCCAGGCCAGCGGCACGCAACCGCGCTGGGCCCCGCTCCACGCCAGGCGCGTGCGCCCCGGCGCTACTGGGTACCCCGATCAGCCGCAGCCTTGTCACCGTCGCCACCTTCCGCCGTCACCGTTCGCTAGCTCCAGTGTCTCTTTCACCCAGCCCGCGATCAGTCGGCCAGGCTTGGATCAGCGCCAGCACTACACGCCCGCGGCGGCGGCCAGTCGGGCCGCCCATCACCCGGTCGCCCGGCAGACGCGGGACGGTCCTGTCACCGCTGTCGTGGTGCCCGCCTGCTGCATGTTGCGGCTTGACGGGATCGCCACCAAGCCGTTGCCACTGAGGGCTTTGTCAGGTGAGCCACTGGCGGGCGCTACCAGGCAGTACTCGCCCGAACCGCAGTTCGGGGAAGTGCGCCCCGGTGCCGGCCGTATGCCCGTCCTCGAGCTCGCGCCACAGCCGCTCGCGGGTGCGGGCGGCGAGCGCCGGAACGACGTCGCCCATCGAGTGCCAGGCCGGCTCGTCAAGCTGCACCGGACAGGTGATGGCATCGCCGAGGAGCAGGGCCCGCTCCTGCCCAGAGGACAGCACCACGCACAGGTGGCCGGGAGTATGCCCGGGCGCCAAAAGCGCGGTAATACCGGGCGCGACGGTGGTATCACGGTCAACTGGCCGCAACCGCGAGGCATGGGCAGAACGGTGGAACCCCTCCCGGATGTGGGAGAGCATGTCACCCGGCCCGGTGACGAAGTGCCGCCAGTCAGCGGCACCGAACCAGATCGCCGCCTGGGGGAAGATCAGACTGGCGTCGAGACCGAACAGCCATCCGACATGATCGGCGTGGAAATGGCTGCAGATCACATCGGTGATGTCGCTGGCGGCGACGCCCAGGGCCCGCAGGCCGGTGGGGAGCTGGCCGCCTACCAGGTGCATGCCGCCTGGTAGTTCCCGCAGCTCCGGACCCAGCCCCGCGTCGATAAGCACCAGCCTGTTACCAGCGCGGACCAGGAAGCAGCCGATCGGCAGCCAGGCCGCATGCTGGCGGCTGAAGAACTCCGGATGCACATCCGGTGCCGCGTCGTCTGCGAAGTAGCCCGGCCGCGCGATGAACGTGCCGTCGGAGATCGGGTGCAACTCCAGCTCTCCGATGTGCATCCCGGTGCTCCTGTCCCGATGCCACGGCATCGGCGTTCGGCCCACAGATCAATGTGCCACACCACCCGCCGGGCGCCCATCGCTCTCGGCGTGTGAACCGCCGGCCCGAAGCCCCGGACACATCCCAACGCGCAACACTACGACCCGATCTGGGCGCCTGCGCTGAGAATCGCCGATTGCACGCAAACCGCGCAGAGCGGCGGCTACGCGCGCGGCTGTCACGGGCTGGTCCACCACGCTCTGCGATCAGCGTCAGGGGCGGATGCGCAGGCGCATCGGGACCGCGAGCATCCGCGACCGAGTGTCTGGCGCTGAAGGCCGGGGCCCCGCGCTCCTCGGAGCCGAACCTCCGGAAGGTGCTCGGTGGTGGTCATCCCGACGTACCTCATCGCGGCTAGATCCGTGCGTTGCCACGGCCGGGCAACTATGGATAAATCAGCCTGTCGCGCAAACCCCGGCCAAAGCTCCGGCGCCGGAAGATCTAGGGCTGCTTTCGAGCAAGTGCTCCAGATATGGGGGTCGAGTAGGTTCCCACGCCGTTTGTGCGACAGGCTGAAATATGCAGGCTGGGGATGGTCTGCAGCCGGTGCAGACCACGGGCCGGAAGCCGCCGCGGCGGGGGTCAGCGTGCGCGCCAGCGGCGGCCTGCAAGCTAGACCCGGCCGGCGCTGCGCGAGGGCGCCTGGGCGGAGCGCTGATGGCGTACGTGCTGGGGGCCAGGCACGGCCGGGACGCCGCGAACCTCACGGCTGGGCGCGATCAGGCTGGCGGGTAAGACAAGCCGATCTGCCGGCGGACCTCGTCCATTGCCTGCATGATCGTGTACGTCTCATCCAGCGGGAGCAGCGGACTCTCTAGCAGCCCCGCGCGAAGACAGCGGCCCACCTCGGCGGCCTCGCCGCGCAGCCCGCGCCCTTCATACGGTTCTTCGAAGCGCTCCAGTTCGGCGCCGTCACGCGCGATCACGCGGAACGCGGTCGGCGTGTAAAACCAGCCGTCGATCTCTATCCTGGCCGCCGTGCCGTAGATGGCGGCGGGGTTGCCCGATGCGGCCAGCAAGGTCGTGGTCAGCACCGCGTGGGCGCCGCTGTCGTACTGGAAGATCATCGACGTCGTGGCGTCAACGCCGGTAAACGCCGGATAGCTGACCGCCGTGATCCGCGTCGGCACGCCAAGCACCAGGCTCGCGAACGAGACCGGGTATATGCCAAGGTCCAGCAAGGCCCCGCCGCCCAGTTCCGGCGCGAACAGCCGGAACTGCGGATCCTGGGCGAACCACTGCCCGTGCTCGGCGGTCAGGTATACGACATCGCCGAGCGTCCTTTCGGCGAGGATCTCACGCACCCGCGCAATGTGCGGCAAGAAGCGCGTCCACATTGCTTCCATGAGGAACGTTCCCTGGTCGCGCGCGGCGTCGATCATCTCGCGCGCCTGGGCGGCGTCCATGGCGAACGGCTTCTCGACGAGCACGGCCTTGCCCGCGTTGATCGCGAGCAGCGCGGCGTCGTGATGGCCGGGGTGAGGCGTTGACACGTACACGGCATCGACATCCGGATCGTTGACCAGAGCCTGGTAGCTCGCGTGCCGGTGCGGCACGCCGAATTCGTCCCCGAACGCGTCCGCCGAAGCCTGGGACCGTGACCCGACGGCGACAACCTCACAGTCGGGATGCAGCGCGAGATCATGCGCGAAGACATGGGCGATGCCGCCCGTAGCCAGGATTCCCCAGCGAATCGGGCGGTCATCCGGTTGCGTCATCCGATTGCTCCTCTGGCGGGCAACCCGGCAGCGCAGCCGGCCTGCCAGGCAGAGCACCGTAGCTGGTTGGCCGGTCACCATGGGAATACCAGGGAACTGATCCGGCCCCGTGGCGCGGACTCGACAACCCTAACGACGGCCACACAGAGCAGCAAACGGATACGCCGGCCGGTCCAGGCGCTGAGGTAAGCCCGCAGCCGACGATGAGATTCGTGGCGCGGTGGCTGCCCTGACCCTGGGACAGGTGCCCGGCCGGCCGGGGGATGCTGGTCATGGGCCGAAGAGTCCCACCTGACGCGCGATCGGCGGCAGATGAATGCGTTCTTGCGCCCGCGCAGAGCCGGAGCCGAGTGTGTCAATCCGGCCGGTACGGCAGAGTAGAGTCCATGCCCACGCACATGGCCGTCGAACTTCGTGAGCGTGGAGGGCACGCCGTCCAGCGGTCTTGCGACCTTCTGCGGTGTCGAACTCGGCCATTCGTCAATTCCGAAGGTCCTTTCCTATGATTGGTGCTTACGCGGAGTTAGGTGGTGGCGGTGAGATGACCGGTTTCGGTGAGGCGACAGAGCAGTATCACCGCGCCCTGGAGGCCTTCATCCAAGGCGATCCGGAACCTGTGCTGAAACTGTGGTCCAAGCGTGACGACGCCACCCTTGCTAACCCTTTCGGCCCACCGGTGCGGGGCTGGGAGGCGGTGCGCGAGGCAGGGACGCGTGCCGCAACGCAAATCGCCGACGGTGAGGCTTTCACCGTCGAATTGGTCTCGGCCTACGCGACGACGGATCTTGCCTACGAGCTGGAGATCCACCGATTCCGGGCGAGGACGGGCGGCGCCGGCGAGGTGGCGCCGGTGTCCCTCCGCGTGACGACCATCTACCGACGCGAGAATGACGGCTGGAGGATCGTCCATCGCCATGCCGATCCCATCACAGGCGAGCGGCCGGTCGAGTCAGTCGCGCAGTCTTAGCCCGCTCATCGGCATGAGTGCGCGTTGGCGTCTGGCTGTGCGGTCCCGATCGGACAGTTCTGCGCGCACGAAAGATGGCTCCACAGCGCGCCAGTAGCCGCGCCGAACGAAGACCTCTTTGTTGTCAAGTCGTTCTGCGCGAGTTCTTGAACGGTGCCGCTGGGACTGCCCGGCGGGCCGGGGCGCTTGGTCGTAGGCTGGGTGCTGGTCCGGGAGTGGCTGGTCCGAAGAGCCGGT
>DASYQM010000413.1:0-17866 GCA_036005525.1 Streptosporangiaceae bacterium | reverse complement strand
GGACCAGCGGCGGCCGCCGCATCCGAGCCAGCAACGTCGGCCCGGGCGGGCCGATAGGTCCCAGCCCTCGGTGGTGCCACCCCACCGGACAGCGCGGGAGCCACAAAACATGAGTCGGCTTGGCCAAGGGCGTAACGCCTGCCGAATAGGGCGCTATGGCTTCTGTCTTCTCAGTTGTGTTAGGCCCGCGCAGAGCAGGTTGATCTGGATGCGCGTTCGCCGGGCCGGGGCATTGTGCGGGGGGACGGATGAATCTTGCCGCGCGTGACAACCGAACGCGGCCCGGCACGCCTCTACCGGGTGTGGAGCATGCGACCACGAATGACGGTTCCCGGTGAGCGGTAGCCGGGACGAGGAGTACACCGAGTACGTGGCGGCCCGGCTGTCGCCGCTGCGGCGGCTGGCTGCGGTGCTGTGCGACGACTGGCAGCGGGCGGACGACCTCGTGCAGGCCACGCTCACCCGGCTCTATGTGCAATGGGCGCGGGTGCGGGCCGCCAGTCACCCCGACGCGTACGCCAGGACTGTGCTTGTCCGCGAGTTCATCCACGAGCGGCGCTCTCCGTGGGCGAAGTGGGTGAGCCTGACCGGGGAGATGACCGACGCCCCGGCCGTCACGGTGGATCACGACGCCGTGATCGACTTGCGGGCAGCGTTGGCGGCGCTGCCCGCACGACAGCGCGCCACCTTGGTGCTCCGCTTCTACTGCGACCTGAACGTGGACCAGTCCGCCGAGATCCTCGGCTGCTCACCGGGGACGGTCAAGAGCCAGACCGCCAGGGCACTGGACACCGTGCGCCGGGCGCTCACCCCGGCGCAGAACGCCGGTGCCAGGCCCCATCCACCGAGGAGTGCCCAGCGATGATTGAGCGCCAGATCCGCGAATTGTTCACCGGCATCGCCGGTGGCGAACCGGAGATCTCACGGGTCGATGCCGAGCTTGCCCGCCGCCGTGGCCGGGCCCGCCTCCGCTGGCGCTGGGCCGCTGCGGCCGGGACCCCGCTGCTGGCGGCGGCCACGGCCGTGGCCGTCGTCGTCACCGTGGGGCTCGCACCGGCGCACCCCCGCCCGGGCACTGCGGCCACCGGGAACGGGCCCGCCGCGCCGCGTCAGTTCAACCCGCTGGTCCCGTACCTGTCGTTCGGCTGGCTACCCAAGGGAGTAACGCTGGTATCGGGCGGGGCCCGCCGGACGGTGGTGTCCATAGAGGCGGGGAGAAAGCCATACTCGGCCCATGGGTGGGACCTCAACGTCTACGCGGCCGGGCAGTGTCATCTCACCCCCGCCACCAAGACACTGAAATGCGGTACAGCGCGCTCCGAGGGCCCCGGCACGAAGATTGTCGGCCCCGCGCCAGCGGTGCGCGGGCACCGCGCGTGGTGGGCAGGATCCAGTCGCATGTGGTGGGCAGACGCGAATCTCGTCTGGCAGTACGCCCGCAACGGCTGGGCATGGTTGTTCCTGCCGAACATGTACCGTTACTCCCCGCAACAGATAAAAGCGGTCAAGCGTGACGCGGTCAAAATAGCCGACCACATCCGGTACGGCGCGCCCACCCTGCCGCTGGTGTTCCCGGCTCAGCTCACCCATCTACCGCGAAACTGGCGGGTGAGCAGCGTGTTCTACCTGCGGGACGGCGGGGTGTTGCGGGCCAGATCCTACGCGCTGGCGGCAAGCAGGCCCAGTCTGGGCGCCGACGGTGGCCTGGATTACCAAAGTGGCCTTCCTTACTTCACCATCGACCCTGCCACGCGTAGGTTCTCCTGCTCCGGCTACCTGCGCTGGCCAGGCTCTGTCTCCCAGACGATTAACGGCTACCGTGTCGTCGTCACCCACGACATGGCTGGCAGCACCCCCAAGCAGCAATTGTGCGCCGCCCACGCCGACGGTCTGGATCTGTTCGTCAGCGAGCTAGGCTCACACCCGGCCATCGGCGTGGCCAGCCTGTTCACGAGCCACCTGCGGCTGCTCGGCGGCAACCCGGCGAACTGGACCAGGAACCCCATCGGGTGAGCAGGACCAGCGGCCCCCGTACCGGGCCGGGAGGCCGCCTGCGCTCCCGACGCGCCCAGCATGCGGCCAGTCGCTGGCTCGCCGCATGCCCACAAACTTCCGGTTAGCGCACAGACCGCCCATGCTCGGCGCGGTCCTGACGGCGCTCGGCAGACCGGAAGTTGCGCGCATGTCGGCGGATATCGCACGCCCGCCCAGGGCCGGCGGTGACGCTCTGTCACACAGCCCGTAGTCCTGTCGGGCGCCCACGTCGAGCTGTGCCGAAGAGGGATTCTCATCGATCTGGCCATAATGCCAAGTAGTGCCAACTCATTTGAGAAAATGCCATCTACGATGAGAACCTAGAGGGGCGACAACGCACGTGTAGGGTCTCACCGCGCGTGACATGTCGATCATGTGTGACCTGGGCTTTCCCGGTTGTCTCACGGCGATGACACCAAGATCAGTCTCAGACTCGTGGCATTTCCTTAGCGTCAGCCGCGCCGGCGGCGCCGGGCGTACCAATGCAGGCCGCGCGGAATCGGCGATCCGAAGTTCCCGGCTACCCGCCCGCCGTGCACGTCCGCCCATCGCCTGGACACGATGAGCCGCGTGCCACCGGCTTGGGGTAGGGCACCTGGCCTGTGTTTGGCATGGTGGTTGCCCGCCCGCGGGCCCGGCCCTTGATCTCAGCAGCGGGGCCGGCCTGGCCAGCATGGCCCGGGCCGGACCGGCAGCCAGCTCCGGCATCAGTAACCGATACTCACCCGACAACTCGCCGACCACGTGTCGCCAGCAGTACCAGTGCTTAGGCCACCCATGCAGCATCAGCACGGGGTCGCCGTCACCGGCCTCTGCCAGATGGATAGCCACCGCGCCCTCAGCGTCGGCGACGTCGACGAAGCGATGCGTCACACCCGGCACGGGCGGAAGATCGCCGGCATCCACCCCCCGGCGTCCTCGCATCCGGCATGCCCGGGACTTTCGCAGGCGGTCCATCGGCCCGCGACCCGTGGCGGCTCCCGCTGGCTGACCGCGCAGGCCGAGCCGTCTCAGAGCGCCGCGAGGGCGCCCTCACCTGACTGTGCGAACGTCGCCGCACCCGCCGTGTCGGTGCGGCGCCCGCGCTGATCGCCGACACCGACCCCACGATGTCTACGTACCACTCCCACGAGCAGTTCGACCGCTGCATCCGTCGGGTACGGACGACGTTAGGTTCGGCCGGTGTATCAGGCGGTTGCCCAGAAGACTCCTCCCTAGTGCTGGGACAGCGCTGCAATCGCGTGGCGACTCGCGCCGTCCTTCCTGTCAGGGCGCCGGTCAGGCGGGCGCGAACACGAGGGGAGTCGGCAGATGGGAACACACGCTGTTGTCGAGGGCGCGGAGAAGACACCGGAGCAGGCGCCGGGGCGGGCGACCAGCGAGGTCGCGCGCGGTGCGGGGGGGCATCCGCACCTGCCCCCGGACACTCGCCCGTCAGTGGTCATCCGCCCGATCGGGACGGCGGTGGCCGGTCAGACGGCGCCGGTCACGGTTGTCGCGGATGAGGGGACGCACTGGTTCATCAACTCCCAGGACGGCAGCGTCGACAGCGAGCCGGTCGTGGCCTACACGGCGACCACGCTCACGCTCGAGGACGGCACGGTGCTCGAGTCCGGCCCGGGTGGCGGCGGCACGTTCACGGTCGTCTTCCCCCGTCCCGGTCGCCACCGGCTTGCGGCGTCCTGCAGCACGGACGCCGGGGGCGAGGTGGACGCGCTCTCGGTGCCGGTGCACGTGCTGGCTGCCGGCCCGCCGATGTTCACCGTGACCGCGCCGGCGGACGGAACAGTCGTCGACCTCAACGAGGGTGGCGGGGCGGTCGAGGTCCGGCTGGCGATCCCGGCCGGCCAGTTCTTCCCGCTCACCGTCGAGGTAATCCGGGACGGTGCGACCGCGCCGGCGGGCCAGGCCACCGGGCCGGACTACCTGACCACGGTCACGCTGGCACCGACGCCGTTGGGTTCCCGGCCGATCGCCATCCGGGTGGCCGACCGGGATGACCAGACGTCCACGCAGACCCGGACGCTGACCGGCCGGGATGTGGCGCCGCCGCACCTGGTGGTGGAGTTCCCGACCCCGTCGGCGAACGTGCTGGCCGACGCCTCCGGTGCGGCCACGGTGGCGATGCACGGCACCTGCGCCGACACCCAAGGCGGCATGGTCGGCGGGCACGCCGGAGTGGCCTGGGCCCTCTCGCCGGGTGGTGCCAGGAAGCCCGCGCAGCCGGTCACCGGGAACGACTTCAGCTCCTGGCACGCGGACGTGCCGCTGACCGGGTTCGGCGCCCACACCATCCATGTGTGGGCGACCGACGCGGTGGGGAACACCACACCGGCTCCACTCGACGTCCCCGTCGTCCTGATCAGCTCCTTCGTCCCGGCGACGCTGGAGGAGCGGCTCGACGAGCGGGAGTATCTGGCCGCCTTGCTGTCCTTCGCCCAGGAGCAAGTGACGCTGCCGGGGCCCGCGCTGGCCCCGCTGGACACCCCCACCCTGGTGGCCGCGCTCGGCCAGCCTCTGGACCGGCTGAGCCAGCCGCTGTCCGCGGCGGCCGATCGGGGGCACCAGGACATCAACCAGTTGCGGGTACCGGTGGAACTGCTGCGTGCCCGGATTGCCGCGACCCACACGCCCACGGGGCCCGGCGCCGCAGCGGAGGCCCGGTACCGCGGCACCGCGTACGCGACCCTGCTGGCGGCCGCCGGGACGTCCTACGCGGAGCTGCGCATCGCCCGGGCCGCGCCGGCCGATGTGCGGCTGGTGCTGGCTTCGCGGCTCGGGATCGGCCTGTCGCCGACCCAGCCCGATGAGCTGGATCGACTGACCCTCGACGAGGAGGTGCGCAATGAGGCCGCCCTGGAGGCACTGTTCGGCCTGCCGGATACCACCGCCTCCGATCCCCTGCGGGTGCCGCCGACGCCGCAACTGCTCACCTGGCAGCTCGCCGCCTTGACCGCGCGGTGGGCGCAAGAGGATCAGCACCCGATCCCGCCTCGGGCGTACGCCGCCGTCGCGGACCCGGACGTGATCGGCCCCGATGACGTGGTGGCCGGGCCTGCCGGCGACCCGGTCCGCAGCCTGCTCAGCGACCGTGCTGCGCTGCTGGCCGATTACGCGACGACGCTTGACCACCTTCGGACCGGGGCGACGGACCCCACCCATGCCCTCGCGGCCATGCTGGCCGAGGCGCTGCCCGGGGTGGACCTTGACGCCCTGGAAACCCGCGACCGCCAAGGCATCGACATCGCGCCCGACCTCGCCGGCGCCGGGCTCACCCGGAGCGGCTTCCGGTACCTGCGCTCGGTGGCCCGGCTGGCCGCGACGGGGACCGTCACGGCGGCCGAGTGGGTTGACGCCATCGCCGTCCTCACCGCTGCGCACAAGCACACCCTGCTGCCGTCATGGCGGGCGGAGGAGACCGCGTTCGTGCTGTCGCCCGACACGTTCGTCCTGACCGGCACTGGCCCCGCGGTGACCCCGTACCGCGTGGACGCCCAGGCCCGGCCCGACTGGCAGTCCGTGCTGCGGGCCCGGACCGCGCAGCGGCAGGACGTCCTGGAGGCGAGCACGACCGCCGTGGCGTCGGCCGAGCAGGCGGCGCTGCCGATCCTGCGGGACGCCCTCCTCGCCGACCTCGCGGCCACGGCCAACGGTCAGGACGTCGGGGAGCAATTGTCCGCGCGGTTCTTCGTCGACATGCTGGCCGGGGGGGGTCTGCGGACCACCCGGATCAGGCAGGCGATCGAGAGCGTGCAGTCCCTGCTCCTGGCCAAGCGCTCCGGCGAGCTGGCCGCCGATCACCCGGCCTCCGGGTGGACCATCACCGACCTGACCGCGTTCAGCAACGCCTGGGTGTGGATGGGCGAGTGGGGAAACTGGCGGTCGGCCACCCAGGCGTTCCTCTTCCCGGAGCTGCACCTGGACCCGACCCTGCGGGTCGCCAGCGCCGGCGCCGATCCGGAACCACCGCTGTCGAAGCTGTTCGAGAACATCCGGGGCAGCGGCCCGTTCAGCGCCGCTGCCGCCGACCGGATCGCCGCCCAGTACCTCACCGACGCCGGGGTCATCCCCTCGTTCGCCTATCGGGACCCGCTGCACCGCGAGGCGCACCAGAGCGACCTGCGGGACCGCTCCGCCCAGACCCCGGAACCGGCGAACCGGGAGATCTTCTGGGCGGTGCCGATGCTGCTGGCTCAGCGCCTGCAGTCGGCGGGGGACTTCGCGGCCGCGCTGGACTGGTACTGGCTGCTGTACCCCTACGACGTCGCGCAGCCGGTCTCGATCTACGACCGGATCAACCACGAGACAGTGTTCCGGCCCGACCTGACCTTCCCACCGGGCTGGACGGCGATGCTGGATCCGTTCGGGCTGGTCGTCGACCGGCCGGCCCCCTACACCCGGTCCACCCTGTTGTCCATCATCCGCTGCCACCTGGAGTACGCCGACGCCGAGTTCACCCGGGAGACCGACGAGTCGGTGGCCAACGCCCGGTCGCTGTACCTGACGGCGTTGCGCCTGCTCGCCTCGCTGGCACTGCAGCCGCAGCAGCCGACGAACCCCGGGGAGCCGGCACTGGCCATCCCAGATCTCGACGCGCTGCGGTCCCGGGCCACCGCGCAACTGGCCAAGCTGCGGCAGGGCCGCAACATCGCCGGCGCCCCGCGCACCCAGGTCGCCCGGGCGGCCACCGCCATCAGCCAGGCCACGCCGTACCGGTTCAAGGTGCTCCTGGAGCGGGCCCGGCAGCTCACCGCGCAGGCGATCCAGATGGAGGCCGGGTACCAGGCCGCGCTGGAGAAGTACGACGACCGCAGCCTGCGCGCCTTCGACGCCCTCAAAGCGATCGACCTCGGCCGAGCCCAGGTCACCCTCGCCGCCGGCCGGGTCCAGGAGGCGGCCGACGCCGCCACAGCGGCCCGGGCGCAGCAGACCAAGGCCGACACCATGGTCACCGCATACGGAGAGCTGATCGACGCACCACCGAACCAGTACGAGCAGAACCTGCTCGACGAGTACCAGGACATGCGTGACACCCGGAACCTCATCGCGGCGGCCGACACCGCGATCGGCATCGCCCAGGCCGCCTCGAACGCCGCGAGCATCAGCGACGAGGTCCTCAGTCTCGGCGCCAGGGCTGGCTTCGCCGTCGGGATCTCGGCGGGCCTCGTCGTCAAGGGTGGCCTCGAAGTCAAGCAGAACAGTCTTGAGGCGCAGGTCCAGGCGAACCAGCTCAAGGCCGGGATCGAGCAGCGGAAGCAGGAGTGGCGGTTGCAGCAGACGGCCGCCCAGCAGGAGTCCCTGGTTGCCGCCGCGCAGGTCACGGTCGCCGACGACCAGGTGACGATCGCGCTGCAGGAGCAGGGCGTCGCGGAACTGCAGCACGACCAGGCTGTCGCCACGTTGAAGTTCCTCAACGACCAGTTCACCAACGCCGACCTGTTCCAGTGGCTGAGCACCACCCTCGGCGGGGTGTACCGGTACTTCCTGCAGCAGGCCACCGCCACGGCGCGGCTGGCGCAGGCGCAACTGGCGTTCGAGCGGGCCGAGCCCGCGCAGACCCTGATCCGCGACGACTACTGGCAGTCGCCGGCGCAGCTGACGGCGGCCAGCACACAGCCCGACCGCCGCGGCCTGGCCGGTGCCGAGCAGCTCGGCCAGGACCTGACCCGGCTGGACGAGTACGCGTTCAGCACGGAGCGGCGGCGGCTCAACCTGACGCAGACCTTCTCCCTGGCCCGGGAGATGCCGATCGAGTTCCTCGAGTTCCGCCGCACCGGAACCCTGGCCTTCGCGTTGCCGATGTCGCTGTTCGACGCCGACTTCCCCGGGCAGTACCTGCGGCTGATCCGGCAGGTGCGGACCAGCCTGGTCGCGCTGGTGCCTCCCGAGCGGGGCATCCGCGCCACCCTGTACTCCAACGGGATCTCCCGGGTGACCACCGGCAGCAGCGGCGTCTTCGGCGACGTGGTGGTCCGGCACGACCCGGCCGTCGTCGCGCTGACCTCACCGATCAACGCCACCGGCGTCTTCGAACTCGACGTCCAGTCCGACATGCTGCTGCCGTTCGAGTCCAGCGGGGTCGACACCACCTGGGAACTGCAACTCCCGCCGGCGGCCAACCCGATGGACTTCTCCTCCATCGTGGACGTGCTGTTCACGGTCGAATACACCGCCCTGGCCGACGGCGACTACCGCCGCCAGGTCATCACCCGGCTCAACGCCGACCGCGACCGCGGCGCCGACCGGGTGTTCAGCCTGGCCCGGGACTTCCCGGACCAGTGGTACGACCTCAACAACCCGGCCGACCCCGCCCACCGACAGGTCACCCTCACGCTGCGGGAGGTCGACTTCCCGCTGGGCATCGACGCCCTCACCACCTCCGCGGTGGCCGTGCGGTTGGCCGGCGGTGACTCCATCCCCGATGCCGTCGTCACGCTGCGGCGGGGCGACGACGGTGGTGACGCCACCACTACCGGCGGCGTGGCCAGCACGCGGCGCGGTAACGCCGCGGCCTGGCTGCCGCTCGTCGGGGCGAGCCCGGTGGGAGACTGGCAGCTCGGGTTCGGTGCCGAATCGGCCGCGCTATTCGAGGCGGGCGGGCTCGATGACATCGTTCTCGTCTTCGGCTGGTCCGGACGATCCCCGGCCTGGGAGGTGTAGCCGCGATGGCCGCCGAAACATCGGCCGACACCACGGCCGGCGGGTCGGTGATCTCGCTGCCGCGGGGCGGCGGGGCAGTCAGTGGACTGGGAGAGAAGTTCTCCCCGGACCTGTTCACGGGAACCGGGAACGTGTCGGTGCCGATCCAGGTGCCGGCTGGGCGGCTGGGGCTGCAGCCACAGCTGAGCCTGGAGTACTCGACGGGGAACGGGAACGGGCCGTTCGGGCTGGGCTGGCAGTTGAGCCTGCCCGGCGTATCGAGGCGGACGTCGCACGGCCTGCCCCGGTACCGGGACGTCGCCGATCCGGCGGACCCGGAGTCGCCGGCGGACGTGTTCATCCTGTCCGGCGCGGAGGACCTGGTCCCGGTCGGAGCGCCGCAGGCGGGCCGGTTGCGGTACCGCCCGCGGACGGAGGGACTGTTCGCGCGGATCGATCACGTGACCGGCGAGGCCGGTGACTTCTGGGACGTGCGGACCCGGGACGGGCTGATCACCGTGTACGGGACGCCGCGCCCGGCGGGAGTGAACGGGTCGTGGCGGGACCCGGCGGTTGTCGCGGATCCCGATGATCCGGATCGGATCTTCGCCTGGCGGATCACGCAGACCCAGGACCCGCTGGGGAATCTGGTGCGGTACGAGTACACCGCGGACGAGGGCGTGGACGGCCCGCACCGGTGGGGGCATCCGCTGCCGGCGCGGATTTCCTATGCCGACTACGGCGACCGCGCGACGCCGACGTTCCTGGTCACCGTGGACCTCGACTACGAGCCCGAGCCGCGACCGGACCGGTTCTCGGACCACCGGGCCGGGTTCGAGGTGCGCACCACCCGCCGGTGTCAGGCGATCCGGGTCAGCACGCAGGCCGCGGACGGGGTGTCCCGGGTGGCGCGGGAGTACCAGTGCACCTACCGGCAGGCTCCGTTCAGCGGCGTTAGCCAGCTGGTGCGCGTCGACGTGGTCGGTGTCGACGAGCAGGGGCCGCTCGGGCAGCGGGAGCAGGCGATGCCGCCGATCACGTTCGGCTACTCCGACTTCGATCCTGCCGGGCGCCGGTTCGAGCGCGTCACCGGCGCCGGCGTGCCAGTGGCCTCCATAGCCGACCCGACGCTGGCCCTGGTGGACCTGCACGGGTTCGGGCTGCCCGACGTCCTCGAGCTTGGGCCGCAGGTGCGCCGCTACTGGCGGAACCTCGGCGGCGGCCGGATCGACCGGCCGCGATCGTTGAGCCAGGCGCCGCTGGTATCGCTGGCGGATCCGGGGGTTCAGGTGCTGGACGCCGACGGCGACGGCCGCCCGGACCTCATGGTCACCGGGGTCGGCGCCGGGGCCGGTGCCAACGGGGGGAGCGGACTGACGGGGTACTTCCCGATGGCGCTCGCGACCGGGTGGAGCCGCCAGTCGTTCCGGCCCTACCGGCAGGCCCCGGCCGTGGCACCGCAGGACCCGGCGGTACGGCTGGTGGACCTCACTGGGGACGGGCTGACCGACGTCCTGCGCTCCGGCTCGCGGCTGACGGCCTGGTTCAACGACCGGGACCCGGATCGGGCCTGGGCGGGCATCGCCTCGCGCAACCGGTCCGGGCCACCGGTGGATCTCACCGATCCGCGAATCCGGCTGGCGGACATGACCGGGGACGGGCTGCAGGACCTAGTGCTGCTGCGCAGCGGAAACGTCACCTACTGGCCGAACCTCGGCTACGGGCGGTGGGGCGAGCCGGTGGTGATGCGGCAGGCACCGCGATTCGGCAATGGGTTCGACCCGCGCCGGGTGCTGCTGGGTGACGTGGACGGCGACGGGTTGGCCGACCTGGTCTACGTCGACAAGGGGCGGGTCCTGTTGTGGGGGAACCGTTCCGGCAACGAGTTCACCGCCGACCCGGTGACCGTGTTCGGCACCCCGGGCGTGGCCGACACCGATGCCGTCCAGCTCGCCGACCTGCACGGCACCGGGATGTCCGGCCTGCTCTACACCCGGCCTGCCGACGGCACGCCCGGGTCGGGCTGGCGGTTCCTCGACCTCACCGGCGGCGTCAAGCCGTACCTGCTCACCGGTATGGACAACCACCTCGGCGCCACCACCAGCGTCACCTACCGGCCCTCCACCGCGGAGTACCTGCGGGACGAGGCCACCCCGGCGGCCCGGTGGCGGACCACGCTGCCGTTCCCGGTGCAGGTGGTATCCCGGCTGGAGGTCCGCGACGCCCATTCCGGTGGCCGGCTGGTCACCGAGTACCGATATCACCACGGCTACTGGGACGGGGTGGAGCGGGAGTTCCGCGGGTTCGCCTGCGTGGAGCAGCTGGACGCCGAGACGTTTGGCGCCGCAACGGATCCCGGGGTGGAGCCGGACCCGGGTGACGGGCCGGCCGGGCACCATTCACCGCCGACGCTGACCCGGACCTGGTTCCACCCTGGTCCGGTCGCCGCAGCCGAGGCCGGGGACTGGACCGAACTCGACCTGTCGGGGGAGTACTGGCCGGGTGATCCGCCGATGATCACGCGACCGGAGGCGGTGACCGCGCTGCTGGCGGGCCTGGACCGGTCCGCGCGCCGGGACGCGCTGCGGGCGTTGCGCGGCCGCGTGCTGCGCAGCGAACTGTACGCGCTGGACGGCACGGAGCTCGAGGACCGGCCGCACACGGTGACCGAGTCGGCGCACGGAGTGCGGCAGGAGACGGGATGGCCAGGACTGCCCGCCACGCCCGGGGACCCGCTCGCGGTCACCGAACCTATTTTCTTCCCGTTCCCGGCCGGAAGCAGGACCTCGCAATGGGAACGCGGTGAGGAGCCGCTGACCCGGCTCTCGTTCCCGGCCGGGTACGACGCGTATGGTCTGCCGCTCGGCCAGGTGGACATCGCAGTGCCTCGGTTCCGCGACCCCCGGGTCGCCGCCGGCCCGGCTGGGGCAGAGCCGTACCTGGCTGTGTACCGGACCACCGAGTACGCGCAGCGGGACGAGCCGGCGATCTACCTGTCGGACCGCGTCTGTCGAACGACGGCGCGCGAGGTGGTCAACGACGGGCGGCAGTCCGCGACCGAACTCCGGGATGCCGCCCTCGCGCCGGGGGCCGGTGGCTCGTTGCCGGTAATCGGCCAGGCGCGCACGTTCTACGACGGCGAGGCGTTCGTCGGCCTCCCGTTCGGGCAGTTGGGCGATCACGGGCTCATCACCCGTACCGAGACCCTGGCCTTCGCCGACACCTTCCTCGACGATCTGTACACACCGGGGGATCCGCAGGCGGTGAGTCTCCGGCCCCCGTATCTCACGGCTGGTCCAGTGACGTGGCCGGCCGAGTACCCGCCCGACTTCCAGACCGCTCTGCCAGGACTAGCCGGGTACGCCCACCACACCGCCGACGACATCCCGGAATCGGTTGCCGGGTACTGGATCCAGGCGGCCCGACACCGGTTCGACGTGCACCCCGATACCGAGCACCCGAACCGGGTCCCGCGGGGGCTGCCGGTGGAGTCGCTGGACCCGTTGGGTGCGTCCACGCGCATCGACTACGACGAGCACGACCTGCTCCCGGTCTCGGTGACCGACCCGGCCGGGTTGACCGTCACCGCGGCGCACGACCTGCGCGTCCTGCAACCCCGGCAGGTGATGGACATCAACGACAACACCACCGCCGTCACCTACACCCCCCTGGGGCTGGTCTGCGAGCACTACGTGCGGGGCAAGGACGGCGCCGGCCAGGGCGACCAGAAGACTCCCGGCACCAGGTTGGCCTACGACCTGACCGCCTTCGCCGAGGGCCGCGGGCCGGTGTCCGTGGCCACGATCCGGCGCGTGCACCACGACAGCGATGCCGACGTCCCCGCCGCGGAACGCGACGAGACGATCCGATCGGTGCAGTTCTCCGACGGCTTCGGCCGGGTGCTGCAGACCCGCGCCCAGGCCGAGGACACCCTGTTCGGCGACCTGCACTTCGGCGGCGGCGTCATCAGTGCCGACCAGGTCGACCCGATTGGCGCGACCGCCGGGCGCACCCGCGCAGGCGCCGACCCGGACAACGTGGTGGTCTCGGGGTGGCAGCTCTACGACAACAAGGGCCGGGTCGTGCAGAAGTACGAACCGTTCTACGCCGCCGGTTACCGCTACGCAGCACCGCTCGACGTCCAGTTCGGGCAGCGGGCCGAGCTGTTCTACGACTCCCACGGCCGACTGATCCGGACCGTCAACCCCGACGGCAGCGTCGTCCTCGTCGTCCTGGGCGTCCCGCGGGACCTCACCGACCCGGACGTCTTCGACCCGACGCCGTGGGAGACCTTCACCTACGACGCCAACGACAACGCGGGCCGCACCCACCCGGCCGATGCCGCCGGATACGCGAGCCACTGGGACACTCCGGCGAGCGTCGAGATCGACGCGCTGGGCCGGACCGTGACCGCGACCGCCCGGAACGGGCCCGCCGACACCGACCGGATCGTCACCCGCACCGCTTACGACATCCACGGCAACATCACCGCGATCACCGACGCGCTGGACCGGTCCGCGTTCGGCTACCGGTTCGACCTGCTCAAGCGGCGCTGGCGGATGGACAGCATCGACGCGGGCCGCCGCGACAGCGTCCCCGACGCCGCCGGCCGCGTCGTGGAGGCCCGGGACAGCAAGGGTGCGCTCACGCTCACCGCGTTCGACCGCCTGCATCGGCCCACCCGGCTCTGGGCCCGAAACAGCGCGCCCGATCCGGTGACGTGGCGGCAACGCGTCGAGTACGGCGACGGAGGCGACCCGGGGCAGGACGCCGCCGCCCGGGCCGAAGCCCGCTCACGCAACAAGCTGGGTCACCCGGTGCGGTCCTACGACGAGGCCGGCCTGGTCGTCTCCGGCGGGTTCGACTTCAAGGGCAACCCCGTGCAGAGCACCCGCCAGGTGATCGCGGATGAGCCGATCCTGGCCACGTACGCCACGGCAACGAGCAACGGCTGGAACGTCGTCCCGTTCACGGTGGACTGGACTCCAGCGCCCGGGCAGACCCAGGACGCTCGGGACGCCGAGCTGCTCGACCCCGCGGGCTACACCCACGACGCCAGCTACGACGGCCTCAACCGGCTCACCCGCCACACCGTGCCCACCGATGTCACCGGTCACCGCGCCGCCCTCACCCCTACCTACAACCGTGCCGGCGCGATGGACGGCGTCCGGCTCGACGACACCGTCTACGTCCAGCGGATCGCCTACGACGCCAAGGGGCAGCGGACCCTGATCGCCTACGGCAACGGCGTGATGACCCGCTACGCCTACGACCCGCACACCTTCCTGCCCGCCCGGATGCGCAGCGAGCCCTACGCGGTCGACGGCGTCACCTACCGGCCCGCCGGCGACGTCCTCCAGGACCTCGGCTACGGGCACGACCTGGTCGGAAACATCCTCGCGATCCGTGACCGTGCGCCGGGATCCGGCGTGGCTCCAACGCCCGACGCCCTGGACCGCATCTTCACCTACGATCCGGTCTACCGGCTGCTCACCGCCACGGGGCGGGAAACCGCGATCACGATGGGCGGCGACCCGTGGATCGACATCCCCCGCAGTTCCGATCCCACGCAGACCCAGCCCTACACCGAGAGCTACACCTATGATCAGGTCGGGAACCTGCTCCGTCTGGCTCACGCCGCGGCGACCGGATTCACCCGGGAATTCGCCATGGCGCCCGGCAGCAACCGGCTGCAACGAATGACCGTGGGCGGCGTCCCGTACGAGTACGACGTCGACGCCAACGGCAACATGGTCGCCGCGATCACGACCCGGCACTTCACCTGGAACCACGCCGACCGTCTCGTCACCTTCGCCACTCAGACACCCGGGGCAGAGCCGTCGATCCACGCCCAGTACCTCTACGACGCGACCGGCGAGCGGGTCGTCAAACTGGTGCGGCGGCAGGGTGGCCTGCTCGAGGTCACCCGCTACGTCGGCGGGGTCGAACACCACCGCTGGTCCGGTGGCGGCAACACCCGGACCCACGTCATGGACGACAAGCAGCGCATCGCCCTGGTCAGATCCGGTCCTGCCCGTCCTGACGACCGCGGCCCCGCGATCGCCTTCCAGCTCGCAGACCACCTCGGCAGCGCCGTTGCCACGGTCGACGACACCGGAACCCTCACCAACCGCGAGGAATACACCCCCTACGGCGAGACCAGCTTCGGTAGCTACACGCTCAAGCGCTACCGCTTCACCGGTCGGGAACGGGACGAGAGCGGCCTGGCCTACCACTCGGCCCGGTACTACGTTCCCTGGCTCGTTCGATGGTCCTCGGCCGATCCGATCGGTGTCGGCGGCGGCGTGAACCTCTTCTCGTACTCGGCCGGCAACCCGGTCCGGCTCACCGACACCAATGGCAGGCAACCCAAGACTCCGGAGGCCTCGACCCCGAAACAGGAAGCACTGGCACTGCGCGGCATCTACGAGAGGACCCTCGGCCGTGCCCAACGAACCGGGGAGAACCGGGAGCAGTTCACGTCCCCGGGGGGCTTCGCCGTCGAGTTCGACTGGGGCAAGCCGGAGCCCATGATCACGGCCATGGCCGCCGCCGGCAATTCCTATGAGGTCAGCCGCTATGACTACACCAGCCACCGATTCCATACCGTCGACAGAAGTATCGAAATGGTCAAGGAGACCCGGAGACTGGGGTTCTTCGAGCGGTGGGCCGCCGGTTACGTCGTGCTCTACGAAGGGACGATCGAGGCCTTCACCGGGGGTAGCCACGCGAATGCCCCGACGCACCCGGGAGCGCCGACGTATGAACGCCAGAGCTACACCGACCAGGCGAAGAACGTCGCGATGAGCGTGATCGCCGGGAAGGTGCTCGGTGCCGGCATTGGGCGGCTCAAGAGTGGATTCTCGTCGGCGGCCCCGAAGGCAACTCCAGGAACGGCGACGGTGAATTGGGGAGGCGGGCACGCATCGATCGAGGTTCGGGCCGGCAGCGAGGTCGTGCACACGCATCGGTTCGGCGCCCCCGGTGGGACGACCGAGCCCGCGTACTACACAGACCCGGTTCCGCCCAGCGCGACTCGGGTCAAGGTCGAGGTTCCGGACGCCGCCGCCGCCCAGCGGTATCAACACGGGACGATCGGCAAGAACCAGGGTCCGTACGATACCGCCACCAACAGTTGCGTCACCTACTGCGGAGACGTGCTGCGTGCCGGTGGCCTGAACCCACCCGAGACGTCGGTCAAGCTGGCGAAGTGGCTGCTGACGCACGGGACGAAGGAGTGAACGTGGGAATGGCAGATCCGCTGGGGCAGCCGCGACGGGTGGAAGGGCTGGTCGGCCTGCTGGCGCGGGTGGCCGACTCGCCCGAGTCGGGGCTGGACCTCGTCATGCTCGCCGGTGAAGCGATCGCGGAGGTGGCTCGCTTCAACATGTGGGTGCTGGAACGCAAGGGTGAGGTGGCAGACGATGAGCTCTGGGCCATGGCCTCGGTGGAGGAGGAGGCCCTTGACGAGTGCCGCGCCGCGCGGGACCGCTACCTGGCCTCGGCCGGTGATCCCTCCGCGCGCGAGGACCTGGAGTCGGCCATCCGTACCTGGACCGAGCGCCTGAGGGTTGCCATGACCGGAGAGTTGGACCCGTGAGCGTGCGATGAACGACGGCGTGAACCCGGCGATCGTCGTGACGGACGCGGCGGCCGCGGTGTCTGAGGACCAGCCGTACGCCGACCCGGGCGATGCCGACCGGGCAGCGGCAGGCGCAGGGTTGAGCGGCTCGTGGTCGGCGACCTGGTGGGCGCGGCGGAGGTGCTCCCGCCGCTGGGGTTAACGCTCACCGACGGCGCCGATCCCGTGACCGGACGCGGCTTTGCGCCGGCGTTGGCGGAGACCGGGACCGGGCGGGCGTGGGGCCTGTACCTGGCGGACGCCTCTGCGCCGAGACGCCTGTGCGTGGCCGTGCCGCACTCCAAGTTCGACGCCGACTGCGAGCAACTCGCGCTGCGGCTATGGCGCGCGGTGCCGGGCTCGATCCTGGCGATGGCGACGGTGCACCGGCGGGCCAACAGGAACGACGCCGACCCGGCCTACAACACCGCATCGGTGTTCCACGATTTCTGGACCGGCGTCCTGGGCCGTACGACATTGACTGTGAGATTACGACACGCGGCGTGAGATCCTACAGCACAGCTGTAGGGTTTCAGTTCCCGTGACATGTTGATCTTCTGTGGCCTGCAGGTTGTCGGCTGTCTCACAAGTGGCCACACCAAGTTGAGTCTCAGTTCCGTGGCATTTCTTCGGAGACAGGTGATCATCCCAAGTCTGCGAGCTTCGCTTCCCGGGGACTGCACCGCCCCTTGCAGGCAGCTGATCAACGAGACGCCGCTTCGCGGTAGTCGGCCGGTGCCTGAAGTCGCCGTAGCCGCTATCGCCCTCCAGGCCCGCGACCACCAGGCGGGGTTCTCTGCACCCCCTGCATCCTCAGAGGTTGTCCCGAGGTCCGTGGAACTTCGGTGGCAGCCCCAATGATCGTCAGTCGGGCAGGCCAGCACCTGCTCGACTAGGTTCTCACAGTGGCCAGCATCGGCCAGGCCGCAGGTGTCCGGCGCCCGGCGGCGCATCCTGCCCTCCCACCCGATCTCGGTGACCACGACCCTCACCCCGCCAGTCTGCCGCATTCACGTGCGGGCCACCGCGCCGCGGCGCGACGCAGGCCCGGTCAGGCCGACCAGCCGCGGATGCTGGCGGCCAGCCGCAGGCGCGGCGAACTGCGGGCGATGAGCGACGAGGAAGTCTACGCCTGGGCGGCGGCTCAAGGCCGCTGGCTGCACACCGAGAACGTCAAAGACTTCCGGCATCCTTCCGGCGGACGCGGCGCGCCGGTGATGGTGAAGACCGCGCCGGTGGCCAGGAGATGCCCGAGCGGGTCTGGGCGCCGGCGGGCCACAGGGTCGCGGGGAGGCGGCGCCCGCCGAGGTGATCACGACCAGCCCGATCGGAACATTCAGCCAGCACGCCCGCTACCGCATATGCCCAGAGCTGGCAGGCTCAGCAATCGAAGCCAGCTGGCAGGCACCGGGCGCATACGGGATTCACGGGCCGGCACAATTCGGCGAGGCCGCGTCCGCCTTGCCCGGCCTGGCGCTTAGTGGGTGACCCCGTAAGTTCGTCGGGGGGTGGGGTGGGGGTCAGGAGCCTGGCTCTTGGCCGAGCCCGGCGAGGTGGATAGTGCAGGCGGTG
>DASYQM010000412.1:0-13678 GCA_036005525.1 Streptosporangiaceae bacterium | reverse complement strand
GCAGTAGGTGCAGTCCAGGTTGCAGATCGCCCCGGTCGGCTTCGCCAGCAGATGGAACGCCAGCGGGGCGCCCGCTGGCAACAGCGCGCCTGGCCGTTGCTCAACGCCGTTCACCGGCCCGGCCTTCTCCGCGGCCATTGCCGGATGGGCTGCCAAAGATGGGCACATCGCCGCCCTCCGCGGCGTCACGCTCCTGTTTATCTGGCAGCCCCCGGACAGCCATGATGATCACAACGGCGATGGCCGCGCCGATCACCGGGCCGGCCACATATACCCACCAGCCGGTGTAGTCGTTGCCGACGATGTCCGGGCCCAGCGAGCGGGCCGGGTTCATCGATGCGCCGCTGATCGGGCTGGCGAACAAGCCCAGCAGCGCCACCGTCGCGCCCACCGCGATGGCCGCGTTATGGCCGATGCTGCGCGACCCGGTCGCGGTGTTGAGGATGACCGACACCAGGATCGTCGTGAGGACGATCTCCATCACCAGCGAGCGCCAGTCGCCGCCGGGCTTGCTGATCGGGTAGTTCCCGCCCGCGGCCACATCCCCGAACATCAGCTGCAGGAACAGGGCGGCGCAGATCGCTCCGCCGAGCTGCACCACCCAGTACGGCACCACCCAGGCCCGCGGGAACACCCCGCGGGCGGTGAAGGCAAACGTCACCGCCGGGTTGATGTGCAGTCCCGACAGTGGCCCCCAAGCGTAGATCATGGCCATCACCACCGCCCCGGGCGCGATCACCGCCGCGGCCCGGCTGACCGGGTTGCCGCCCGCGTAATGGTTGATCACCCCGGATCCGGCGGCCACCGTCACCAAGATGAACGTGCCGAGGAACTCGATGATCAGCCGGATCCACAGCGGCCGCTGCCGCAGGGTGTCTTCTTCGAACCGGATGAGGTAGCGGCGCCCGAGCGAGAGCGCGTGCTCATCATCCGCGCCAGTAGTGACCTGTGCCATGGTGTGCCCTCTGCTCGTCCTTACGACCGGGCTGGGTGCTGCGGCGGTTGTGCCGTGGTGTCAGGCGGCGGCTTGCAGGTTGGCGCGGCTGCCATAGGCGCACAGCCCATACAGCGCGACCACGTCCACCGCGATGATCATCAGCGACCAGAACGGGTAGGCCGGGACGAAGAACATCTGGTCGATCGCGTTCAGCCCTAGCACGGCCACCGCGAACCAGCGCGCCAGCTGATTGCCCGCCAGCACCCCCGCCGCCGCGCCCAGCTGCAGCAGGCCGATGATCAGCGTGATCCAGCCCCAGGTACGCAGACTGCCGAACACGTAGTGGGCATTGGCGGTGAACACGTGCGAGTTGGCGATCGCCGCGATGCCGTAGATCAGGTTGAAACAGCCAAGGATCACCAGCAGCACCGATGCGAACAGGACCAGGCCGTAGCCGTGGCTTTCCGCATGCCGCCCGCCCGCGCCCCTGGCCGGCTGGGTTGTTGCCGAGGTCATTGTTCCCCCTTTATCACCGGAGTCGCCGGAGCTTTAGCTCCGGCCCCTACTCCCCACCGTCTCCCCACCAGCCCATACAGGCATCGCCTCGTCAGGGTGAAACACGAAGGCCAGATCCAGCGGATCCTCAGCCAGCCAGGAGTCCCAGCTCACGAGACCGGGTGACGGCCTGGCTGCGGGAGGAAGCCCCCAGCTTGCGATAAATCGAGTTCACCTCGGACTTGATGGTGTTCCGGGACAGGAACATTTCCCCGGCGATCTCCGGGATCGACAGATGCGTACTCAGCATCGGCAACAGGCGCAGCTCGGCGGCCGTCAGCGCCGACGCTGCGGGGGCGCTTGCACTTCTCTCCTTGGACAGCTGGGTCCGGAGCGTCCCCGCCTGGCCGACCAGGGTGCCCATGCCGGGCCGGCGCCTGAGCAGGCCATCGATCTCCCGCATGAGTGTCCTAGCGCCCGGCAAATCGGCGAGCGCGACGTAGACGCGTGCGAGCTCGATCCGGGCCTGAATGGCCAAGTGGGGCAGGGCGTAGGTCAGCAAAGGCCGGAGCCGCTGCGCGCTGACAAGGTGCTGGCGCACTGCCGCGAGGTCCCCCCCGTGCAGGACTGCCCGGGCTCGCGCCGCGGCGACCAGGGGCGCGGCGTAACTCTCCTCTCGCCGGGCCCGGCGCAAGGCGGTGTGTGCCTGGCTGGCAAGGATCTCTGCGCGGTCCCATTCGCCGCGTTCAGACGCCACCAGCGCTCGTTCGCAGAGCGCGAGCACGAGATCCTCGTCTGCGCCGACCTTCTCCGCGACACTGGCCGCATCCTCCAGGGCCGCGTCGCCGCCATCGAGGTCACCGGAAAGGACCCGCGCCACCCCTTGCATGAGAGCGGGGGCGGAGGTCACGAAGCTCTCGGTGGCGAACCTGTGCACGGCCTCATCCGCGTCCTCGCGCATCTGTTTGAGCCCGTGTCGGCACAAGATGGCCCGTAGCAGCGCCGCCCAGGCCTCGGTAGAGGGGTCGTCAGGGTGGGTTGTGTCCCCGTATTGCCAGCGATCGACCACATTGGCCCACCGCTCGGCATCGGCCGGCCGCGCTATCAGCGCTGACAGGAGCGCGGCCAGCACGGCGGCCATTGGGTGTCCGTTCATCCCGCCGCGGTCTTCCAGCCACTGGAACCACCGCTGGACGGTGGTGACCCGGCCCTGCCGCCAGACCGGCACCGCGAGTTGCTCCATCAGGCCAGCGGCCGCGTCGGCGTCCCCTGCAGCGATCGTGTACTCGAGCGCTTCTTCAGGCAGCTCGTTCTGCCGGCACCATCCTGCAGCGCGACGCCGCAGGACGGGCATCAGATCGGGCTCCATGCGGTGCAGCTCCGCCAGCAGCGTGTCGCGGAACATGTGGTGGTAGCGGTACCACTCGCCCCGCCGGTCCAGCGGCACCAGCAGCAGGTTCGACTGCTCCAGGTCCGCCAGGACGGCGGCGGATCCGTTCTGTTCCAGCACTGCATCACAGAGCGGCCCGCACATGCGCTCCAGCACCGCGGTCCGGGTCAGGAATGCCCGTCGCGGAGGTGGGACTCGCGCCAGGAGTTCCGATTCCAGATACTCGCTCACCAGCCGGTCATCGCCGCCGAAGGAGACCGCCGCGGCGGGGACTGAGCCTCCTTCCTTGAGATAGAGCGCCGCCAGGTACAGCCCGGCCGGCCACCCCTCGGTCCGCTGGTGAAGCTCAGCCAGATCATCGTCGCCGAGCGCCAGGCCAGCACCGCGCAGCAGCGACGCCGCCTCCTGCCGGGTGAGCGACAGGTCGCCGGGGCCGATCTCCAAGATCCGGCCTTCCGCACGCAGCCGCGCGATCCGCAGCGGCGGCGGGGTTTGGCCGGCCAGCGCCAGCCGCGAGCCGGCCGGCACGTGATCGGCCAGCACCGACAGCGCTGCCCGGCATTCGGAGTTGCGCAGCACGTGCACGTCGTCCAGGACCAGCACCACCGGCGAGGACATCGACGAAAACGCCGACCCGAGCCGGGGGACTACCACGCCGGGCACCGAACTGCCCGGGGAGGCGAGCGCGTCAAACACGCGCTCATCGATCCGCTCGACCGTATCGAGCGCCCCCGCGACATACGTGAGCAAGACCTTCGGGTCGTTATCCAGCTCCTCCACCGACACCCATGCGAAGGCCTGGCCGTTGGACTCGGCCCACTGTGACAGCAGCATCGTCTTCCCGAAGCCAGGCGGCGCGACCACCGAGACAATCGGGGGAACCGTCCTGCGCCAGCCGTTCAATCAGTAGCGACCGGCGCACGGTCCCAGGCCGTATCGTCGACCGGCGAAGCTTCGACACGGCAAAACGAAACACCGTCCGACCTGCACGCTGCGCCCGCCCGGCCGGCTGACGCACATTCATACCACCCATACCCCCGACGGCCCCCCGCGATGGCCTGCCGCTCTATGCTCATCGAAGCCTCAGACAGGGTCAAGCCTGACGCCAGGACTGGGCATGCGGCGATCGCCACCAGAAACAGGCCGAAGTTCATCGGCGGCATAGGGGGCTGGGTGCCGCTTCGACTACGGCGACCCCGACGACCGGGTTGGTGCCCCGGCCTGCAGCACGAGCCGTGGGCGGCCGGTCACGGCTCCCCGCCCTCAGCGCCCGGCCGCTGCCATAGCCACTCCGCATAGGACCTGGAGTCATCCATGCCGACGTCCACGCCACCCGGCGGCGCCTCGGCGAGCACGAGCGCCGCGCTGGCCTCAAGCACGCCGCGGAGCAGATCGGCGGCCCCAGTCGCCTCAAATGCCAAAGACCACCAGGCCTCGCCACCTGTGAAGACCTCGGTCAGTTCCACCGCGCAGGCAGGCTCCCCGGCCAGCGCCGGGCCGTGGGCCAAAGCTGGCTCACTGCCCAGCAAGAACCACCCGATTCGCCGTCTCTTGTGTACCGGCCGCCAGCCGGACACCTCCCCGCCGCCGTGACTAGGCCGGCCACAGGGAAAGGACCACTTCTGCCAGGACTCCAGGCGGCCGCGGGCGCGCCCGGCCACCTCGAGGATCCCCGGGCTTCCCCGGTACATCTTCACCTCAAGCGCCCCGCCCCCGCGGACTTTCACCGACAGCCCGGGCAGATGCGGACTGAGAAGGTAGAGGTCCTCGCGAGACTCGGTCCCAGCTGTGAAGCGCCCGAACCATCCAGCCACCGCGGTCTCCAGCTCGCCCCGGAAGATCCAGCGCGCCTCAAGGGAGCGTGTTCCCCCGGCGAGCGGACTCACAGGCTGCGCATCTGTCATCGCCGATGCTCCTGCCCCGGCCCCGGCGGCTCCGGCCAGCGTGCTTGGGTGCCAGGCGGCCATGTTGCCGGGCTGTCGGCCTGCCTGCATCGCTCACCGGCTCCGGCCGGTGGCACTGCGCGGCTGATGCAACTTCACGTGCCGCGTATATGCGGCTACGCCGGCCGCGATCGGGTACGGCCCGCGGACGAGCTGCAGCCTGGGTGAGACCTCGCGGTAGTCCAGGTCGGGATCATCACCACAGTCGCAGCAGATGAGCTCGAACATGTCGGTGTAGCCGCCTTCTGGCCTGCCCGCCACGATGCGGGCCGGCTGGCGCCGGAGAACAACTGTCCAGTTGCCCGCCCGCTGATCACAGGTCGCCATGCCTTCCTCCCTCGCAAAGGCCGGTCCCGCCGGCGGGCCGTAGCCGTCTGGTTCTTCCAGCGCGGCCGCGATGTCATAGCCGAGGGCGGCCGCCACATCGGGAGCGGCGGTGACGGTCCGGCCGAGCCCGGCCACCGGGGCGACCGCCAGCAGCACGTCGGCGATCTCGTTCTCGCTGGCGCCCGCGGCCAGCGCCCGGCCGGTGCTCCATTCCAGGCACACCCCCGGCGACCCGAGCGCCACCGACGCCCCCACCCGCAAAAGCGCCGCGGTCTTGGGATCCAGAGATGTCGTGGCGGAGTCAATCCTGAGGCCGACTTCGTCTCCGACGAAGTCTTCGTTGATCGCCGCCAGCCTGCGCAGAGTCTCCTCGAATTTCGCCGTCTGGCTCATAGCTCATCGCCCCCCCATCGAGGCCACCATTACACCTCGTTCCGGCGCGGATTCCATCACCCTGGCTTACCGGCCACTTCCATGCGGTTCACCGCACGCCTTGTCCGATGCTCAGACGCCCTCGTGGGCTTCCAGCCGCCCGGACTGAACCGCCTTCGTGAACTCCTGGTAGTCCTTCTCGTTCTGATCGGCGTACCGCTCGGAGAAGCCGGTGACCGAGGTGTCGAACGCGTCGCTGTCACCCAGGTATTCGGCGATGGCGACCGGGTCCCCGGACCGGGCGTGGGCCCGCGCGAGCGTCCATCCGCAGGTGCGGGCGTAGAACGTGAGCCCCAGCGGCACCATCGCCTCGACCACGGCCGAGCCTTTCATGTCGTGCAGCTGACGCCAGTAGAAGTAGCGCCGCACGTCCAGCCCCTTGGTCCAGCCGAGGTAGATGTCGCTGGCGGCCTGCATCATCCGCTGCCCCTGCACCACCCGCTCGCCGTGCTGCCGGTAGCGGCTCTTGCGCACATACGGCTCGAGAACCGAGGCCGTCGCCTCCTTGACCTGCAGGAACAGCGGGTCCTGCGCGTCACGTCCCTGCAGTAGAACGATAAACGCCCGGGTGCCGACGCTGCCCACGCCGACCACCTTGCGGGCCGCGTCAACGATCTGGAAGCGCTCCAGCAGCTTGCGCCGGTCGTCTTGCAGGGTTTCCCGGTAGGCGCGGAACTGATCGTGGATGGCATGCTCAGCCTCGTCGGCCGACAGCCCGAAGGTGGCGGCCAGATCCCGCAACGGGACCACGATCGGCGGCTGGCTCACGATCCGGTACTTCCCATCGGCCAGCTCGCCGAGCTTGGACAGCGCCTGCATGCTGTCACGCGTGTGCGCCTTAGCGGCCGTTTTCACCGCCCGCTTCTCCGCTTTCTTCGCCAGCCTGTCCTGCTTCTCGCCCCGGCTCTCCGGCTTCCGCGCCTTCCCCCTCTTAGCCGCCTTGGCCTCCTTCCTCGCCTCGGTGACTGTGCTGCGGATCGAGGCCATGAGCTCGTCTTCGTCCAGGTGGGCGTACCAGATGTCCATCGTCCGCATCTGCGCGAAGCCGGCCATCGCCTCCCGGTAGGCCCGCACCGACGCCAGCGTCGCCGCGCGGGCGTCCGCCGGGGAGAACCCGTTGTTGCGGCCCGCGATCGTAAAGCTCGCCGCCATCCGCTTGACGTCGTACTCGAACGGCCCCGGCAGCGTCTCATCAAAGTCGTTCAGGTCGAACAGGAGCCGCCGCTCCGGCGAGGCGAAGACGCCGAAGTTCGACAGATGGGCATCCCCGCACAGCTGGGCGTCCAGCCCGGCCACCGGCGTCGCGGCCAGGTCGGCGGCCATGATCGCGGCCGCGCCGCGGTAGAAGGTGAACGGGGAGACCATCATCCGGCCGTGCCGCACCGGCACGAGGTCCGGCTCCCGGGTGCGATTCTGCTCTTCCAGCAAGGCGACCGGGTCGGGACGGCCCACTGCAGGGCGCCACTTCGTATGGCTTGACACCGGGGCCCGGTCCCGGGCCTCCAGGCCCTTCGCCTTGCGATCATCGATGCTCGGATGCGCGATCTTCCTTACGGCCATCCGGCCCACCTCCCGTTCCGCACATGACACCGCCCGGCGCCGGGCCGCGAGCGCGCTCCTCGTGCTCGGGCCGACCGGACGGCCAGGGCACCCCGATGCGGCCAGTTCTCCCGCCCTGATGACTTCATCGTGCGGCGCCCATGGCCGAGGGTCATCACCCAGATAGGACCATCCTGGCTCGATCGGCAGGTTGCCAAGCTGCGCAGCAGCTGGCGCAAGACGCCGACGGGCTTCCCGCGTGACCTGCGCCGTATGGACATTTGGCCCCGGGTCTTGGACCTTTGGCCCTAATGGCCAGTGCCGTGGGCTGGGCATCCTGCAGGCCTGCAGCCAGGCCAGCGCACGGGGGGCCCCGGATGACGGCGAGCACGATCGAGGCCGACGCGCGTCACCGGGTACGCCGCTCACATGGTGCTGGCATGTCGGGTTCAGGCCCGGTGTTGCCGGGCGGTGCCGGTGTCCGGCTGCGGCCGGGGACGGTGTGTCGTTCGTCGCTGGTCGAGCGGCTGGCGGGCGGGCGGTATCCGGTGGTCTCGGTGGTCGCGCCGGCGGGTTACGGGAAGACGACGGTGTTGGCGCAGTGGGCCGAACGGAGCAGCCAGCCGGTTGCCTGGGTGCCGGTCGATGAGCAAGACAACGACCCAAAGGTGCTGCTCGCCCGGATCACCGTGGCGCTGGATGCGGCCGAGCCGATCGGCGGCCGGGTGTTCGGCGCGCTGGCCTGCCCGGGAAGTTCGGTGCCAGGTTCGGTGGTGCCGAGGCTGGGATCGGCGCTCGCGTCCATGACTGCGCCGGTGGTGCTGGTGCTCGACGACGTACACGTGCTGCACAACCGGGAGTGCCGGGCCGCGGTGTCGGTGCTGGCCGATCACGTGCCGACTGGCTCGCGGCTGGTGTTGTCCGGCCAAACCCCGCCGCCGCTGCGCATCGCGCGGCTCCGCGCCGAGGGCAGGATCACCGAGGTCAGCCCGGCCGATTTGTCGATGACCCGCGACGAGGCGGTGTCGCTGTTGCGGAACGCGGGCGTCGCGCTGGGCGAAGACGAGGCAGCGGAACTGCACCGGCGGACCGAGGGGTGGCCGGCTGGTCTATACCTGGCGGCGCTGTATCTGCGGGAAGGAGGCGCACTGCCGCGCGCGGCGGCCTCCTTCGGCGGCGGGGACCGGTTCGTCAGCGACTACCTCGAGTCGGAGTTGTTGTCCCGGATCTCCCAGGATCAGCGGGCGTTCCTGACCCGGACCGCGGTGCTGGAGCGGATGAGCGGAGCGCTGTGCGACGCGGCGCTGGAACAGGACGGGTCCGTCACCGTGCTGGCGGAGCTGGCGCGGTCGAACCTGCTGCTGGTGCCGCTGGACCGGCGGGGGGAGTGGTACCGCTACCACCACCTGTTCCGCGACATGCTGCTGGCCGAGCTTCACCGCCAGGAGCCGGGTCTGGTCCCGGACTTGCGGCGCCGCGCCGCCTCCTGGTACCTGCGCAACGATCGGCCCGAGGAAGCGCTGGAATACTTCATCGCGGCCGGGGACGTTGACAGTGTTGCCTACCTGGCGGCGCAGCTCGGGATGCGGGCCTACCGGCGGGGCCGAGTCACGACCGTCAAGCGATGGTTCGGGTGGCTGGAGGACCGGCGCGCGATCGAGGGTCATCCGATGACCGCCGTCGTGGCCTCGCTGCTGGCCGCGCTGACCGGGCGGTCGGCTGACGCTGCGCGGTGGGCCGATGTGGTCGATCGCTGGCAATACGGGGACGCGGCTCGGTCGGGTGACCCGGCCGCCCAGGGCTGGGCCGCGCTGCTGCGGGCCCTGTTGTGCCGACGCGGGGCCAGGCAGATGCGCGCCGACGCAGACGAGGCGGCACGGACGCTGGCAGGGGAGAGATTCGCCCAGCCAGCACCCGCGCTGTTGCAGGGGGTCGCGCGCGTGCTGTCCGGTGAGCTCGATGATGCCGACGCGCATTTGGAGGATGCGGCCAGCATCGCCGGCGAAGCCGGGGCGCCCGAGGATCTCGCGCTGGCGCTGTGTGAACGGTCACTGCTGGCGATCACGCGCGGCGAATGGGATCTGGCCGAGGCCATGGCCGGCCAAGCACGCACAGCCTTGCGCCACGCCAAGATGGAAGACAGCGTCGCCACACCCCTGGTGTGCGCGGTGCACGCCCGCACCGCCCTGCACCGGGCAGATCCCGCGGCAGCGCGTCGGGAACTCGTCGCCGCTCAACCGCTGCGGCCAGTGCTGACCTACGCTCTGCCTCACTTCGCCGTCCAGGCCCGGATCGAGCTCACCCGCGTGCACCTCACGCTCGCCGACCTGGCCGGCGCCAGGACGCTGATGCGGGAGATCGACGAGCTGCTCAGACGCCGGCCCGGCATGGGAACACTGGGCGGGCAGGCCCAGGCGCTGCGGGCCCAACTGTCCAAACAGCGCGGTCCCAGCCTCCCGGGGGAGTCGGCCTTGACCGCCGCCGAGCTGCGCCTGCTGCCGCTGCTGCCCACGCACCTGTCGTTCCCCGAGATCGCCGCCGAGCTAGTCCTCTCCCGCAACACGATCAAATCCGAGGCGAACTCGATCTACCGCAAGCTCGGCGCCTCCACCCGCAGCCAGGCCGTCGCGCAAGCCCGCGAGCTTGGGCTCCTGGCGGCGTGACCGCCGCTCTGTCGCTGCAACGGGCGGTGAACCGCGCCACGAGGCGAGGTGCAATGGTGCCGCCGGGGACGGTCGAAGCCCTCCTTGTCCCCTTGTCCATGCGGTAGGTGTTGTGCACCTCACGCGGGGCGCTGATACCGCAGGTTCTGCTGTTTGTCCCAGGCGACCAGGCGCGCCACAGTGCGCAGCTGGTTCTCCCGGACAAGACCCGCCAGCGCCGCCAGCCCTATGGCGCCGGTGATCACCTGCCCGTGGAGGCGGCGGCTTAGCAGAAGACCCAGCCCTATCCTGAACATCGCCATCCGATAATGCCGACTCACCGTTCGCGACTGTTTGGCCGGCCCGGGGGTGCCAGCTGAGATACCGGCTCCCGGCCCCCTTGTCGCATCCGGCACTGATCTGACTTCTGTCGCCATCGTGCACTCCTCCCCCCGACCCGGCGTGAGCTTCCCTCGCTAACCAAGATCGGCGACGGTCGCGCCGCGGGTGTGGGCACCCGCAGCATTTGGCGGTGGTGCGGAACACCGCGGCGAGCGCGGCGCGCCTCATCTGCAGTGTCTGTCGTGCCAATGGCAGTGTCGTCGTACGAACAGGGTGATAAGCACCAGAGCGTGCCGTGGCCGATGCAGACGAGGTCCAGGCACCGGGTACCCGCTGTGGCCGCACGTAACTTCCCGGCGTCGATCCGGATCCGCTGCCGGTTTCACCGGCTGGCCAGCATCCGGACCAATCAGTCGTCGATCTCCTGCCAGACCGCCTGCTCGTCGTGCTCCTCCCAATCGGCGCCTGGCAGCGCGACGGCCCAGCTCGTCCATGTCCCGATCGGCCGAGCCGGGGCGGTCCTCACTTTGGCGCGGACGGACATGCCGGGCGTGAGGTCCACAGGCCAGCGCAGCGGGGCCGTCGTCATCCCCCAGTGCGTCGGCGGATCGCCGGGTCCCACCGAGAGCGAGACGCCGGGCGCGAGGTCGGCGCTGAACCAGAGCGCGAGCGCGTTCGCCGTTCCGTGGTCGCGGACGGGCAGCAGCGTCTCGGCATGATGAGGCGCGTGGGCCTGCTCAAGCGGGATCAGTTCCGCGTCGGTGGTCCACAGCCGGCCCTGCTCGGAGCGCCTGTCACCCGCCGCCAGGTGCCGGAATGTGCCGGAATAGAAGATCTCGTTGACGGTCGCCTCGACCAGGTCAGCGAGCTGGAGGCCGTACGGGTTGTCCCGCAGGAACTCCACCATCTCCCCGCTGTACCGGTCCTGGACCAGCGCGGTCCAGGCCGTGACCGAGCGGGGGATCATGACCCCGCCCGGCTTGAGCCAGCGGTCACGAGCGGCGATGACCGGAACGAGCATCCCTTCGTCGATCCCGAACCCTCCGAGCCACTCCGAGACGATCACATCGACAGGCCCCGGCAGCTCGACGTCCATGACGTCGCCGTGGATCACCCGGACGATCTCTGCGACCCCGTTCGCGGCGGCCAGCCCTTCCGCCAGAACGGCGACCGTCGTCCGCTCCACCGCGTAGACGCGCGCGGCACCCGCCCGCGCCGCGAACAGGCTCAAGATGCCGCTCCCCGCCCCGACGTCGAGCACGACGTCGCCGGGGCGCACCATCAACTCGATCGCACACCGGAAGGCCTCGGTGCGAACACGGTCGCGGATCATCGTCCGGTGCACCTCGAGCTCCGCGTACATTGGGTCCGGCGGGTTCCTGATCGGCGTCCGCATCTGGGTATGGTGCCTACTTCGCGCTCGGCGGGGACTCGGGTGGTTTAAGGCGCTTGCGGTACCACAGGACGTCCGTTCCTGATGGGAAGTCCTCGACCTGGCCCACCAGTTGGTAGCCGTTGCGTTCGTAGAGAGCCCGGGCCTGAAAGCCGTAGGTGAAGTGGACGGTCTGTGAGCACCCGCGCGCCGCCGCCTCGGCTTCGGCAGCAGTGATGAGCTGAGTCGCGAGGCCGCGACCTCGCAGACCCGGCTCTACCCAGAGGCTCTGCAGTTCGCAGCAGTCGCCCCAGGTCCATCCGCTGATGCCGGCGACAACCCTGCCAGCGTCGCGTACGAAGATCGCCAGGTCGACTTCGTCACCGAGTCCCATGGCGGCGGACGCCTCCCGGCGGATCTGCGTTTCGAGGACTTCGATGTCGCGCGGATCGGGATGGTCCTCGACATGGAACCCCACCACGGTCGGCTCCTCAGTCGCCGACGATTTGCTCGATCAGCGAGAGGTCGTCGAAGTAGGTCCGGAATGACCTGATCTTCCCCTCGCGGAAGTCGGCCACGGTGACGCCGGCCAGCTGGACGTGCCGTCCCGTTGCCTCCAGCGCCGCATCCTCACCGAGGACGTATGGCCCCGTATGATCGGCTTCGACGAGCCATTCGGCGAACGCCTTATTGCCTACTTCATCGGCCCCCCGAAGCGTGATGACGGCGTTGGAGAACGCTGCTTCACGAAGCGCGGAAAGGGCAGCGAGTGCTGTCAGCCCTGACGCCGTCATGTACGGCGACCAGCCGACGACATCGTCGGTGAACAGGGTGCCCAGATCAACCGAAGCGCCGCCGACCTCAGCCTCAAGTGCTTTCAATAGCACGTCTTTGCGCGATTCACTCATTGCAGCCCTCCGTTCATGCCGTAAACGATCTGTTCAACGTCTTCTGGCAATCCTGCGTACGTTCAGGACCCGAGGGCCTTCGCCTTGGCTGCCGCGAATTCTTCGTCAGTGAGCGCGCCTGAGGCGTGCAACTGTGCGAGGTGCTCGATCTCATCTGCCGGGTCCGCCGGAGGAGGCGCAGATTGCGCCTGCTCCTGGTAGTCGTCGGCAGGCGCCTGATCGTCGGCAGGGGCCTGATCGTCGGCCGCCTGCTGCTCCGCGTATTTCTTGTTTTCGTGGTGAGCGATCGCCCCCCCGGCAACCGCCCCGGCAAGGAGCGCCCGGCGCCTTGTCCGTCGCCTGAATCCCATGGAGAAATCCTTTCCATTCGTCGACATCGATATCGCTCATCCTCTTGCCTGCCATCGGCAGTTCCGAAGGCCCAGGCATCGAGGTCATTCCCTGCAAGCTTCGCCTGACCAGGCCGATGGGTCATCACCTAGAAGAGGTGAAGCCGCATCGACAGCGGAGCCTGGAAGACGTAGCCGATGCCGCCGGTTCCGGGCCGACAGCGCCGGGAGCACCGGTGTAGTTCAGAGCAGCTCGAGCTCGCGTGCCCGCTGGATCGCCGCTTCCCGGCTGATGACGCCCAGCGGCGCCTGGGCTGCCGATCAGTGCGCCGACGAGTATGGCGAGCCCGAGCCCGGGGCTCTGTTTAGCACCCGCTGCGCAGCCGTCTTTCTTCGCCTACTCCGGCTGGCTGTCCCCTGCCGGGACTGCTGCTCTGCATCGGCCGTGCAGCCCGGTGGCGATCAGGTGGCCGAAGCCTATGGCCGCCGCGGTCTGGGAAGGGAAGGTGGCGCCTTTCACCTTTTCTGGGCGATGCGGCATTGCACCGTGGACGCAAGCATGGGGGGACACTGGGATCGCTGGGGTCCTGGTCGGCCAAGCGTTCAGGAGCCAAGCAGGCTACACAAACGCGGAGCACTACAGGAAACAGGCGGCGGGGTGTGAAGGTCGCTGACAGGCCGGGTGCCCGGCGTGCCCGACGGGCAGCCGAGTGGGCCAAGGAGAAGTACGCCGGGTCCTCGGCGGAATACCTGTGGAACCGGCTGAACGCGATAGACTTCATCAACCAGGGCATGCTCTTCGCCGCCACGTTGCTGCTGTGCTTCTTCCCATTCCTCATCGTCCTAGATGCGCTGGCCGGGCGGTCAGCGGCGGGCTCACTGGCCCGGCATGCGGGCCTTAACAAACAGGCAGCAGCCGACGTCAGTCAACTGTTTGCCTCGTCGGCCGCCACGTCCAACGCCGTCGTCGGCACCACCTCGATGGTGTTCTTCGTGCTGGGCGGGATCGCCGCGGCCACCGC
>DASYQM010000411.1:0-15603 GCA_036005525.1 Streptosporangiaceae bacterium | reverse complement strand
GGCCCGGGCCGACCCGTAGGGGTCCTGGTCCGCGGTGACCAGCAGGAGCGGGCGGCGCAGGCGCCTGACAAAGTGGACCACCATGGTGGCCGGGCGCAGGATGGATTCGGCGGACAGCGACACGACTCCGCGCACCCTTGGCGTGATGCGCGCGCCCGCGATCAGCGAGACCTTCGCCCCTTCCGAGGCGCCCATCAGCACGAGGCGGGTCGCGCCCGACGCGCGCAGCCGCCTTGCCAGGCCCGTCAGCTCACCGGGTGGCTGGCTCCCGCCGTAGTCCCAGAGCACAACCCGGTACCCGGATGCGGCGAGTCGCGCGGCGAACGGCAGCCACGAGCAGAGGTTCTCGTCGCTCTGGTTGGACAAGACGATCACGTGTGGCCCCGTGCCGATGACGCCGAGGGTCAGGGTGCCGCCGCCGGTGTCCGGCACGGTCTCGATGGTCCCGCGGGCCGCGGTGAAGCAGCCGTCGATCGCGGGCGGTGCGGATCCGCCTGGGCCGGTGGTGCTGGTCCCGCCGGACTGCTGGTGACCCGTCGCGCACGCGCTGATGACCGCCAGGCCCGCCAGCACGGCGGCCAGCCCCGGGATGCCGAACGGGGACCTCATGAGGTGATTCCGCGAAGGAACGTCAGCACGGTCTGGCTGAAGGCGGCCCGCCTGCCGCCCGGGAGCGGTCGGTGACACGAGGTCCCAGCCATGACCCGCCCCGGCCCCGAGCACGATGAGGCGTTTGCTGCGGGAACCGGCCGTCGCGAGCAGGTGGCGGGTTTCCCGCACCGATACGTACGGGTCCGCTGTGGCCACGGCGAACAAGACCGGTAGGCGCAGACGCCGCACGGCGGCCAGCGCCGTCGCCGGATAGGGACGGCTCGCCAGCGGCAGGGCCAGTTCATCCGCCGACAGAGCGACGACCCCGGTGACGCCCCGCGGCGGCGCCGTGGCGGCGATCAGCGCTTCCGACCCTCCCTGAGAGGCTCCCACCAGGGCTATCCTGGCCGCGCCTTCCTGTCGCAGCCGGGTGACAGCGCCGCGGATGTCCGACGGCAGGCGGAGTGCAACATGATCACCAGGCTCGGCTACGCGATCCTCGCCCTGCTCGCGCGGCAACCAGGCACGGGATATGAGCTCTCGGCGCGCGCCAGGCGCCCGCTCGGCTACTTCTGGTTCGCGCGGCACAGCCAGGTCTACCCCGAGCTGCAAAGACTTCTCGCAGCCGGGGTCGTCCGCTTCCACACCGCGCCGGGTCCCGGCCCGCGGGAGAAGAAGGTCTACTCGCTGACCGAGGCCGGCCTGGGGATCTTGCGCGACTGGGTGACCCAGGCCCCGCAGCCCGTGCACGCCCGCGACGACCTCCTGCTGAAGGCGTACGCGGTGTGGACCGCGGACCCGGCCGCCGCCCAGCGCCTGTTCGCCGGCCAGGCCGCCCGGCACCGGGAACGCCTCCGGCAATACGAGCGGGAGTGGCGGCAGATCGAGATCCGGCATAACGGCGGTGCGCCGCCGGTCACGCATCCAGAGTTCGGCAGCTACGCCACCCTCAAATGCGGCATCGACCATGAGCGCCAGCGCATCGCATGGCTCCAGTGGCTCGGTCGGCAACTCGCGGCGCATCGGGCTGGTCCCACGGCGACCCAGGAGCCGGGACTCGCTGATGCCGCGGAGGTGCCGGAGTTCGCCGGAGGTGACGTCGACCACCCACAGCCGGCCCGGGCCGACGGCGATGTAGCTGGGTGATGTCCGGGCGGGGGCCGCTACCGGTCCGGGACGGCTTCGGCGGACAGGTGGTGGCGCCACGAGTGCTGCGGCGCGAAGCCCAGCGCCTGCCCGGCCCGCTCGATGGAGAGCAGGGTGTCGGTTCCCTGGACGTCCTTGGTGAGCGGGACGCCCGGGAAGACCTCGCGCATGAGCTCGGCCGACGGGCGGGTCATCACCGTGTCGGCGGCGGCGATGATGAAGCTGGCGCTGCCGCTGATGTCGGCTGCGAGTGCCAGCCGGCAGGCGGTGGCGGCGTCCCGCTCGTCGATGTAGCCCCACAGGTTCCACTTCCGGGCCGTGGGGTCCCCCCAGTACGAGGGGAATTCCTGGTAGTCGGCGGGACCGAGGATGTTGGAGAACCGCAGCGCGATGAACGGGATGCCGGACCACTGCGCGATGTGGCCGGCGATCGTCTCGCTCGCCACCTTCGACAGGGCATACGTCGTCGTGGGCACCGGGTAGTGGTCTTCGTCCACGGGCGCATACCGCGGTGGCACGTCGAATGGCAGCCCGAGGGTGGTCTCGCTGGACGCCCAGACCACCCGGGCCAGCCCCGCCTGGGACGCTGCCCGGAACACGTTGAAGTTCATGGCCATGTTCGCGTTGAAGGTCACAGCGGGTGTGCGTATCTCCGGCGCGGGGATGTTGGCCAGGTGGACGACGGAGTCGACATCTGCCAGCGCCTCCACGGCCTGCCCATAGTCGGTCAGGTCGGCCCGCAGGACGACCGCTGCCCCCAGGTCCACGCTGGGCGGCACCAGATCGACGGAGACGACCCAGTGGCCGTGCGCCAGAAGGTCGCTTACCACCGCCCGGCCGGCCCTCCCGCTTCCGCCCGTGACGCAGACTCTCATGCAGGTCCTCCCCGGTCCGCTGGGTTCGCGGCGCTGCGTTGCGCGCGCGGCCGGTGCTCAGCGCCAGGCCGTACAGTATCGCCGTTTGCGATCGGCGGGAACGTGGCGGGCCAGACGCTCGCCGGCCGGTGGCCGCGCGAACAAGGGACGGTGGCCGCAGGCACATGGCTGAAGCGGGCAGCGCGCTGCCCCCAGGTGCCCGGGGGTCGGCGATCCCGGGGCAGCGCGGCCGCCGGGCCCGAGGCCCGGTCCTCGACGACATCCAGGGCGCAAGTCCAAGCGGACCATGCGACGTCTCGTGTGCTGCCCTGCGGGGTCGGCGGTGCCCGGCCAGCGAGGCCACGGCCCCCAACCGCTGGCTGCCCGCTGCTGTCACGGGTCTCGGCCGCTCCGGATCGGAAGCCAACGAGCCACCATCGCGAGCGCGGGCACCGCCTATCTACCCCCGCACGGACTGCGCCGCCTGCCGGGCAGGCGGCCATCCACTGCTCTTTCAGGAAATCGTGGCCTCGACCAGACTGGATGCAGATCGTGTGTGTTTGATGTGGAGCGGGTTAGCCACCGGGTGCGCCGGTACTGTCCGGGTCACGCGGGCGGGTCGGTGCGCAGGAGGCTGTAGGTCACCCCGTCCCGCCACGCGCCGTCGCGCCACCCGCCGCCTCGCGTCACGCCTTCCCGGGTGAATCCGGCCTTTACCAGGGCTTTCTGCTCGGCGATGTTGTCCGCTTCGGTCGCGGCCCAGATGCGGTGCACCGTGGTGTGCGCGAACAGGTAGCGCGCGAGGAGCCGGTGCGCCTGGGTGCCATGTCCCTGGCCGCGGGCCTCCGGGAGCAGCGCGATGCCGATTTCCCAGCAGTGCGAGGCCGGCGTGGTCTGCTGGCGCCGCCAGTTCACCAGGCCCAGCCGGTCGTCGCCGCGGGCGACGATCAGAGTTCCACCGTCCGGGCCGATCAGGCCGTTCTCGTCCCAGTCCCGCCGCCACCGTCTGCGGTCGAGCCACCCGAACCACCCGAACTCACCCGTCTGCCCAGGGTCTTGCGTCAGCGCATCCAGCATCGGCAGGTCATCCTCGCTGGCCGGCCGCAGCGTCACCTGATCGCTCATGCTCTCATCATGCATTCCGGTCCAGGCCGCACATGCCGGGCGCCGGCCCGGCCACACTGGCGGAATCCCGCTGTGCCGGGTGGCTCGTCCCGCGCTGCTGGCAGAATGCGGTTCGTGCCTCGCTTTCACCGCGGGCCCTTTCGCGACCTGCCGCGCGAGGTGGCAATCCTCACCGCCGTCTCATTCACCGTGGCGCTCGGGTTCGGGATCGTCGCCCCGGACATTCCGGCCTTCGCCCGCCACTTCGGGGTCAGCACCGCCGCGGCCGCGGGCGTGGTCAGTGCGTTCGCCCTGATGCGCATCGTGGGCGCGCTGCCCGCGGGGCGTCTGGTGGACCGGCTCGGCGAGCCCGTGGTGATGGCGGCGGGCATCGCGATCGTCGCGGTGAGCAGCATCCTGGCCGGATTCTCCGGCTCGTTCGCGGAGCTCATCATCCTGCGCGGCGTGGGTGGTCTCGGCTCCGCGATGTTCGGCGTCAGTGCCCAAACGTTGCTGCTTGTCAGCGTGCCCAGCGAGCAGCGGGGCCGGGCCAGCGGCCTGTTCGCCGGCGGGTTCCTGGTCGGCGGTATCAGCGGCCCGGCGCTCGGCGGGCTCATCGCCGCATGGTCGATGCGGGCGCCATTCATCATCTACGGCGGCCTGCTGGTGGTTCCGGCGGTCATCGCCGCGGCCGCGCTGCGCGACGGGCCGCACCGGCGCACCGAGCCGCATTCGTCCGCGAGGCGGGCATTCGCCGAAATCGCCCGTGCGCTGCGAGACCGGGCGTACCGGGCCGCAGCCGTTGCGAACCTCGCGGACGGTTTCGCCGCCATCGGGGTCCGCAGCGCCATCGTGCCGCTGTTCGTCCGCGACGTGCTGCACCAGTCGGCCATCTGGACAGGCATCGGGTTCGGCGTGGTTGCCGTCCTGAACGCGGCGACCCTCCTGCCCGGCGGGCGCCTCGCGGACCGGCTGGGCCGGCGGCCGGTGATCGTCGCCGGCTGCCTGGTATCGGCGGGCGGCCTGGTGATGCTTGCGCTGCTCCCGGGGCTGGGCGGGTATCTCGCCGCGCTGGCCATCTTCGGCCTCGGATCCGGGCTGCTCGACGTCGGGCCCGCTGCGATGCTGGGCGACATCCTGAGCGGCAGGGGCGGGACGGTGGTCGCTTCGTATCAGATGGCCGGCGACATCGGGGTCGTCACCGGACCGGTGACAGCCGGCTACCTCGTGGACGTAGCGTCCTACGGCGCGGCCTTCGGGCTCGCCGCCGGCGTCCTCGGGCTGGCGGCCGTTCTCGGCCTCGCCGCACCGGAGACCCGGTGGCGCGACCGGCCCGTCACCCCGGCCCGGCGGCCGGCGGGCCGTCCCGATCGGGTGGGGCCGGAGCCGCCCGGGTGAGGGCCGCGATGGGCAGCAGCCCGCGGTCGGCGGGCCGTGGGTCCCAGCTTTGCTGGCCCTTGGCGCACACGGAACCCCACATTTGCCTCGGCTGTGGCAGAGTCCCGCCATGCAGCTGGTATCGCCGGCCGGGTAGCCCCGCGGCGCGGCGAGAACTACCCGGGACCTGCGCAATCGATGCTGTCCGGTGGTATGAGGCGCTTCGGCGCGAGACTGGCGGTGTTGCGCGGGAAGGGGCTGTCCTGGCGTAGCCGGCTGGGGCGCGGCCCGGCCGCGGTCTGGCTGTCGGTCTTCGGGGCTTCGCTGATCTTGTTCATGGTGCGCCTGATGCTCCCGGCGCCGGTCGGGCAGGCGGACAACCACGATGGTCCCCGGCTGAGGTGCTGGCTCGGTCTTCACCGACATCGTGACCAGCGACCGCAACGCGCCCGCCGCGCTGGGCGCGCTCGGGCTGCCCGCGAGCTGGGAGAAGTACGCCGGGCACGACTACTGGGACAGCATCTCGGTCGGCACGATCCCCTGTTCTCCCGGTATGCCGGCCAGCTCACCGACGTCAACATCGCACAGTTCCTGCTGACCCACCCCGGCAGCATTCTCGGTGTCGGGCAGCACGCGGCGATCCTCGCGCAGCACTTCCGGGTCACCACGCTGGGCAACTGCCCGCCGTCCGCCGGCCAGCCGCCGGGTGCCAGCGAGACCCGCGTCGTGGCGCTCACCTGGCTGATGCACCTGCTCCCGCCGGGCTGGGGCCTGTGGTGGCTGATCCCCCTGTGGGCGGCGATGGTGGCGGTCGGTGTCGGGTCACTGCGCCGGCGGCGCGACACCGGGTGGCAGCGCGACGGCGGGATCCTCGTGCTGTCCATGACGGCGTGCGCGGTCGCCGCGTTCATCCCGCCCGCCTACTTCGCCGGTATCTCGACCACCAGGCACATGGTCGGCATGAACGTCGCCACCGCGCTCGCCTTCTCGTCAGCGTCGCGCTGGCCGTCTCGATGATTCACCAGCTGTCGGCACGGGCTCGATTCCCGTCACCCGCCCCCGCCAAAGGCCCGGGTGGGCCAAGCTGAGCGGCATGCCGATCATCCCCGCGCCCCTGCGGCTCACGCCCGCCACCGGCCTGTTCCGTCTCGGCGCGGGCGCCACGGTCGCGTACGGCGGACCGGCGCTCGCCCCGCTCGTCGAGCGGTTCTGCGCGGACGCGCGCCGGCGCGCCGGCATCCGGGCGCGTGCGGTCCCCGCCGGGATCGATGACGCGGCGCACGACATCACCGTCAGCCTCGACGGCGGACCGGCGCTCGCCGGGCTGCCCGGGCCGGCCGGCATCGATCCGGCCGGAACCCCGGCCGACGAGCGTTACGCGCTCACGATCGGCGAGGCCGGCATCACCCTCCGGGCGGCCGGGCCGGCGGGCGTGGCCCGCGGGCTGGCCAGCCTGCTGCAGCTTCTCGCGACCGCGGCGCAGGGCGGCGACGGCGCCGTGCCGGTGCCGGCGCTGCGCATCCGCGACGCACCGCGCTTCGCCTGGCGGGGTCTCAGCGTCGACGTCGTGCGCAGGTTCTTCGGCACCGCACAGATCCGGAAGGTGATCGATCTCCTCGTCCTGTACAAGCTCAACGTGCTGCACCTGCACCTCACCGACGATGAGGGCTGGCGCATCGAGGCAGGGCGGCCGGCGGCGGCCCGCGAACCCGACGGCACCTTCTACACCGATGACGAGCTGCGCGCCCTCGTCTCCTACGCAGCGGACCGCTTCGTCACGCTCGTGCCGGAGGTCGACACGCCCGGTCACGCGGCCGCGCTGCTCCGGCTCCGCCCGGAACTCGCCAGCGGGCGCAACCTGGTCAGCTACCGGGCCGGGCCCGGCCAGCAACATCAGAGCGTCTGGCTCGACCCCGGCCTGCCGGCCACGTTCGAGGTGCTGGAGGAGGTGTTCGCCGGGCTCGCCGGCATCTTCCCCGGCCCGTTCATCCACATCGGGGGCGACGAGCCGTTCGGGATGCCCGATGACGCGTACGCCGCCCACGTCGGCCGCCTGCGATCGGCGGTGAGGGGTCTCGGCAGGCGCACGATCGGCTGGCAGGAGTCGATCCGGGCCGGCGCCGATCCCCGGCACGTCATCCAGTACTGGATCAGCACTAGGAGCCTGTCCGCGGGCGGCGCGGCGTCGCTCCCGCCCGAAACCGCCGCCACGGTGACCGCGAACCTCGAGCGGTCACGCACCGACGTCGAGCAGGCCCTGGCGCACGGCGTGCCCGTGATCGCGTCGCCGCATAGCAACTGCTACCTCGACGTCCCGTACGCCGAGGCATCCGCCGACCCGGCGCAAGCCGAACGGCGCGAGCGCGCCGGGCTGCGCTACTACGCGCCGAGGACGGTCGGCGCCGCCTTCGACTGGGAACCGGCCGCCGTCCTCGGCGCCGGGGCACCGGCCGGCAGCGTCACCGGGGTCGAAGCCGCCGTGTGGTGCGAGACCGTGCGCGGCTTCGACGACCTCACGTTCCTGCTGCTCCCACGGCTCGCGGGCACGGCCGAGAAGGCGTGGGGAGCCGCGGGCACCGTGCGCTGGGAGGAGCATCGCGCCGCTCTCGCCCGGCACGGCCGACTCTGGGGGCAGGACGGGCTTGTCTTCTTCCGCGCCGAAACCGTGGACTGGCGCTAACTCAGGCCCGCGCCCCTTGGCCGCGCCGCCGTCACTTCAGGAGTGGCTTGCCGAGCGGCAGCGCCTTGCCGCCGGTGGCCAGCGAGAGCGAGTTGAAGAACAGATAGACACCCACGGCGGCGGCCGCCAGCAGGACGTACCCGCCGGTCTTCGTCAGGCCAGTCGATGCCTGTTCGGTGCCGAGAAGCACCAGAAGCACGGTGAGGGCCACGAGCACGAACACCGCCGTGAAGGACACCGGGAGCCGGAGCGTCGCCAGGGTGAGCATCACCACGACGACCAGCCAGGTAATCAAGAACAGCTCCAGTGTGGAAGTCACGTCGCGCGGGAGAATCCCGAACCAGGCGCGGATCAGCCCGGCCACGAGCAGGAAGTAGCTCAGCCAGAAGGCGGCGAAGATGCCAAAGACAACCGCCACTGCGCTCTGGCCGAGTGCAGCCGCCCAGATCGTCGTAATGATCAGCCCCACGGTCGTCGCCCCGAGAATGATGGCCAGGGGTGCGCCGAGGGCCCGCGCGGGCACAACGCCAACCAGCGACAGGCCGAGCGCCACCGCGCCCATGATGAAGCACGCGAGGCCCAGCCCGGTAGGGTCACCGGTCAAAGGGCCGGTCGGTGCCGACTCGGGGGTAACTTCCTCCACTTCCACGTGGGCACCAGCCCGGGGCGACTCATCAGCGTTTGCATCGAGGGAGGTCATCGCCGCTCCTCTCACCGGAGTATCCGGGAGTCCCACGACTTGTGGGCTAATGTGATCTATGTACCTCGGAGGCGGCGTGCTGTGGTTCTCAGTTTGAGCCGTTGAGCCGTTACCCGTGCGCCGGCTGGCTCCGGCCTGCTAAGCGGCGAGCAGTCGCTCGAACAGCGAGCGGTAGCGCCGCAATCCCTGGCGAAGGTCCTCAGTCGAGACGTCCCCGCCCGCGCCCATGCGCGACTCGAGTTGGTCACGCTCGCTGGCGAGCGTCTCGGCCAGCCGCCGCATCAGGTCGGTGACGAGCGCGTCGGCGTCATGCACTGCCTTTTTCGGCTCGTCCACGAACCCTGCTTGGATCTCCTGCCAGCGGGCAACGAACCCCGCGTGCTCGTCGGCCCCCACCAGCTGGGTAAGCGGTTCCTGGTCGGCGGCGGGACCGCTGGCCGCGGTGGCCGGTACCTCGTCCACCCGTTCCACCACGCGGTCTTCCTCATGCGCCTGTTCCACCAGCGGGTCTTCCCCGTGCAGGCGTGCCGGCGGGGGGTCCGCCTCGTGCAGGCGTGCCGGCGGGGGGTCCGCCTCGTGCGCCTGTTCCACCAGTGGGTCTTCCTCGTGCGTGGGTTCGGCCGGCGCGGTGCGCTGGTCCAGCCCGGTGCCCTCTGGCCCGGCGTCGCGCCAGCTCCGCTCACCGCGCGTCATCGCTGACCTCCCCGCCCCGGGCGGTCCGGCTGCGTGTGGGCTCATCGGAGGCGGGCCGCGCCGGTGCCGTGGTGGCCGGCTCCTCGTCGGCGTGCCTTGCGCCGGCGGGGCCGGTGCCCGCGGGCACCGCGGCGTCGCCGTCGGCGCCCAGCAGTTCCTCGAACAGCGAGCGGTAACGGATCATCGCCTCCCGCAGGTCCTCGGTGCTCGCCTGCTGGTGCTGGGCCCGCTCGTGAATTCCGTGGGCGACGCGGTAGTTATCGACAACGTCCGGGTGATCCACCGACACCAGGTCTGCCCGGGCGTCGAAGTCCCGCATGGGGTACCCGCGCTCGGCCATCACGCGGTTCACGAGATCGTAGGCGGCAGCGGTCGCCGCTTCCGGCTGATCGACGAAGCCCTGCTGGGCCGCGCGCCATTCGCCGGCGTAGCGCGCCCGGGAGGCCTCGGAAAGCGGCTTGATGTCGAGCCGGGCATGCTCCCGCTCCCGGCCACGGAGATCGGCCTCGGCGGCACGCTGACCGTCGCGCGCATCCAAAGTCCGGTCGTACTCGGTGCCGAAACGCTGGCGCAACGCCATCGTCCTGCGCCGGCGCGCTGCCATCACGGCGGCCAGGACGATAGCCAACACCACGACGATGATCACGATCCACAGCCAGGTAGCCATCGAATCCTCCCTGAGTGACTCCAGGCCCTCCAACTACCCGATCACGGGCACTCAAACGTCATGATCGGGACGCACCGGGGTGTCACGCCCTGCTGCCTGCGGATCCGGCCGTGCAACCGGCGGCGCGGAAGCGCTCCAGGACCAGGCCGGCCACGGCGGGATGGTCGCCGAGGGGGGCTCCGACCCACGCGGCCCCGCTCGCGCGGAGCCGGTCGTAGAAGACGCCCGGGGCCAGCAGGTAGCTGGCCACGGCCACGGGCCCGCCGGTGCGGGCGGCCAGGCCGGCGACCGCCTCGCCCACCGCGGGCCGGGCGGCGGACGCGAACGCCGCCAGCGCCGGCGCCTGCAGGTGGGCGGCAAGCAGGGCAGCCTGGTTCCGGGCGTCGCGGGCGGCCCGGGGGCCGGTGGAGCCCGCCGCCGCCAGCACCACCGGAGTGCCGGCCGGCGTCCCCGCCGCGCGGAGGCGGTCCGCCAGCGCGGGCACGAGCCCGGGCCCGGGCCCGAGCGGGGCAGCCACCGGCACCCCGGCCCGCGCGGCCGCCTCGCCGATGTCCTGGCTGAGGTGGTAACCGGCCGACAACAGCAGCGGGACGATGACGACCTGGCGCTGGCCGGCCGCGGTGAGCGCCTCGGCCAGCGACGGCTCGGCATTCTGGACGAAGGCCGTCCGCACCTCGGTACCGGGCGCCAGCCCGGCGATCCGCCCGGCGAGCGACCGCACGGTTTGCTGGGCCTGCGGGTAGCGGCTGCCGTGCGCGACCGCGAGCAGCACCGGGCGGCTCACGCCGCGCCCAGCGCCTGCTGCCCGGGCGTCTCCCGCCCAAGCGCCTCCCGCAGCCGGACGACATCGCCCACCACCACGACCGCGGGCGGCCGGACGCCGTTGGCCGCCGCGTCCTCCGCCACCTGCCCGAGCGTCGATACCAGGACCTGCTGCCGCTCGGTGGTGCCGTCACAGATCACCGCGGCCGGGGTGCTGGCGTCCCGGCCCCTCTTGACCAGTTCCCGCGCCACCTCGGGCAGCCGGGCAACGGCCATCAGCAGCACCAGCGTGCCCGGGCCGGCGGCGAGCGCCTCCCAGTCCACGGTCGCGCCCGGGTGCGACGGATCGAGGTGAGCGGACACGACCGCGAAGTCCTGGGTGATGCCCCGGTGGGTGACCGGGATCCCGGCGCAGGCCGGAACCGCCACCGCGCTGGTAACCCCCGGCACGACCTCGAACGGGATCCCAGCCCGGGCGCAGGCGAGTGCCTCCTCGCCGCCGCGGCCGAAGACGAACGGGTCGCCGCCCTTGAGCCGTACCACCCGCTGGCCCGCCAGCGCCCGCTCCACCAGCAGCGCGTTGATCCGCTCCTGGGACAGGTGCTGGGTATGCGGCGCCTTGCCCGCGTCGATGACCTCCACGTCGGGGTCGAGCCCGGCGAGCACGTCGCGCGGCGCGAGCCGGTCGGCGATCACCACGTCCGCCTCGGCCAGCAGCCGGCGGCCGCGCACCGTCAGCAGCCCGGGGTCCCCCGGCCCGCCACCGACCAGGGCCACCCGGCCCGTCCGGGCAGCCGCCCGGTTCCCGGCCGGCGGGCGGCGCGGCCGGACCGGCAGCGCCCCCTCGGCGAGGGCGGACGCGATGGCGGCGCGCAGCCGTTTCGCCCGCTCCGGGTCGCCGCCAGCGGTCACGGCGACGGTGATCTCCCCGTCCCTGGCCACCGAGGGTGTCCAGGCGGCCGAGGCGGCCGCGTCGTCGGCGCGCACGCACCAGATCCGCAGGCGCTGCGCATCGGCGGCGACGCGGGCGTTGACGGCCGGGTCATCGGTGGCGGCGTGGGCCAGCCACGCCCCCGCCAGGTCGCCGTCGCGGTACTCCCGGCGGCTGACGGTCAGCCCCAGGCCGGCCAGCGCCGGATCCACCCGCGGCGCGATGACGCGCACCAGCGCGCCCGCCGCCAGCAGGGCCTGGGCCCGGCGGAGCGCCACCCGGCCGCCGCCGACGACCACCGCCCAGCGGCCGGTGAGGTCGAGCATGAGCGGATAGGTCATGGCGACTGCGCACCCCCGCCCGGCGCGTCCCCGGCCACGGGCACGTGGCCCTGGCCGCCTGGCGCGACCCCCGCGAACCGCAGCTCGAACGCACGCGCGCACGCCCCGCACAGCCAGCTTCCGGCCGCCGGCCCGGCCGGGCGGAGGTCCTCGTCCGCGCAGTACGGGCAGTAGAACGGCACCTGCCGTTCGCCCGCGGGCTCCGCGCCCTCCCGCCCGCTCACACCAGCAGCCTTTCGTCGGCGCGGCGTGCCCAGGTGGCGAACTGCTCGCCGTCGGCCCGGTCAGCGAGGTAGTTGCGCAGGACCCGCTCGACGTAGTCGGCCAGGCTATCCGCCCCCACCTTCAGCCCGCGCAGCTTGCGGCCGAACGCCGGGTCGGTCCCGAGCGAGCCGCCCAGGTGCACCTGGAATCCCTCGCCGCCGTCCACGGTCGAGCCCTTGAGCCCGATGTCGGCGACCTGGAACCGGGCGCAGGAGTTGGGACAGCCGTTGACGTTGATGCTGATCGGGGTGTCGAAGCCGGGCAGCCGCCGCTCCAGCTCCCTGTGCAGGTCCGCGGCCCGCTGCTTGGTCTCCACGATCGCGAGCTTGCAGAACTCGATCCCGGTGCAGGCCATCGTGCCGCGCCGGAACGCCGACGGTGATACCAGCAGGTCGCGGGCGGCGAGCTCGTCCGCCAGCTCGGCCACCCGGTCCTCCGGCACGTCGAGGATGAGCAGCTTCTGCTGGGCCGTGGTGCGCACCCGGCCGGACCCGTACGCCTCGGCGAGGTCGGCGACCTGCCAGAGCAGGGTGCCGGAGGTGCGGCCCACGTTCGGCGCGACGCCCAGGTAGTAGCGCCCGTCCCGCTGCCGGTGCACCCCGATGTGGTCCCGCTCCCCGGCGGGCGGGATCACCGGCGCCGGGCCGTCCGGCAGGGAGCCCCCCAGGTACTCCTTCTCCAGCACCTCCCGGAACCGCGCGGCGCCCCAGTCGGCGACCAGGAACTTCAGCCGCGCCCGGCTGCGCAGCCGCCGGTAGCCGTAGTCGCGGAAGATGCCGGTCACCCCGGCCCACACGTCCGGCACCTGGCCCGGCTCGACGAACACGCCGAGCCGCTGGGCGAGCATCGGGTTGGTGGACAGGCCGCCGCCGACCCACAGGTCGAAGCCCGGTGTCCCGCCCGGGCCGGTCACGCCGACGAACGAGATGTCGTTGATCTCGTGTGCGGTGCACAGGGAGGCGCAGCCGTTGACCGTGGTCTTGTACTTGCGTGGCAGGTTGGTGAATCCGGGCCGGGTTGTCGCCACCTCCTCGGTCGCGCGGAGCGCCGCGCTGGCGTCGAGGATCTCGCTGGCGTCGATCCCGGCCACCGGGCAGCCGAGGATGTTCCGCGGGACGTCGCCGCACGCCTGCTGGCTGGACAGGCCCACCGATTCGAGCCGCTGCCAGACCGCCGGCACGTCCTCGATCGACAGCCAGTGGTACTGCACGTTCTGCCGGTCGGTGATGTCGGCGAGGTCGCGGCCGTACTCCTTGGCGATTCCCGCCACCGCGCGCAACTGCCCCGCGGACAGCTGCCCGCCGGGGATGCGCACGCGCATCATGAAGCGGGGCGCCTCGATGTCGGCGTCGTCGAGCGCGCCGGTCTTGCCGCCACCGATGCCGGGGCGGCGCTGCGTGTACAGGCCCCACCACCGGAACCTGCCGCGCAGGTCCGCCGGGTCGATCGAGTCGAACCCCAGGTGGGCGTACCGGTTGATGATCCGGTCGCGGACGTTCAGCCCGTCGTCGTCTTTCTTGAAGCGTTCGGCCGCGTTCAGCGGCTCGTGGTGGCCAAAGGCCCACTGGCCCTGGCCCCGGCGGGATTGCGCTGGCATGTCGCTGGTCCTTCTGCTGGGGGTTGACACGCGGCGGCCGCGCGCCATGGCGGCGCGGGCGGCACACGGGCGGATGGGGTCAGCAGCAGGAGCGACAGATGGCGCTGGAAACGCGCAGCAGGTCCACATGACGGCGGCACACAAGCGGCACCTGACGGCGGCCTGTGGCGGTGCTGGTCACGATGAGGCCTCCTCGTGCGGCCAGCGAGGCACGGCCAGCGGGGAACGGCCGGCCACGGGCGCGACATGTGACTTTGACAGTATCAGCCCGTGACAGAACCCGACATCCGCGCGGTGGCCTCCCGCGTTGTTTACCAGGACCGGTGGATGACGCTGCGGCGGGACCAGATCGAGCGGCCCGACGGCACCAAGGGCACCTACGCGGTCGTGGACAAGCCCGACTTCGCACTGGTCATCCCCGCTGAACGCGGCGGCTTCCACCTGGTGCAGGAGTACCGCTACCCGCTCGGGCGGCGGTCCTGGGCCTTCCCCCAGGGCGGCTTCCCCGGCCGCGCCGACGGCGACCCGGAGGTTCTCGCCCAGCTCGAACTCGCCGAGGAGACCGGCCTGCGGGCCGCCACCTTGGCCCGGCTCGGCTATCTCAACGCCGCGCACGGCATCACCGGGCAGGGCTGTCACGTGTTCCTGGCCACCGGCCTCACCCAGGGCGCCGCCAGCCGTGAGGCCACCGAGCAGGACATGCTCCACTACTGGGTGACCCGCGCCCGGTTCACGGACATGATCCTCGACGGCTCGGTCACCGACGACGCCAGCGTCGCCGCGTACACGCTGCTGGCGCTGCGCGAGAAGGGCGGTGGCGCTGGCTAGCGCTTGACCCAGATGTAGTAAGGCGCATGGGCGAAGGCGCCCTGGAAGAGGACGATCTTGGCCAGCCGGTAGGAACGGCTGTTCTGCAGCGCATGGGCGACCGCGGCGTCCACTCCCGGGGTGACGGCCCCGTTGTAGGCGACCACCCGGAAGTACCCGTCCCTGCCATCGATCGGGATCCGGCAAAACCGCCGCCAGGTAATCGAGTCGCTGACCTCGGCGCACAGGCTCTCATGGCCCAGCCGGTAGCGGAACTTCAAAACATCAGCCGCAGACACCACTACACCGGCGCGGGCGGCCGCCCTATCAGCGGATCAAAATGCGGCACGAACCGGGCGAAGAACGCCGGGTCATCCAGCAGCGCATCCACCCGCGCCTGGTCCTCCAGCAGCCGCAGCACCTGCTCCGGCAGCAACGCCTCCCACAGCCAGGGCCGATCGCCCATGGTGCGGAATACGGCGCGCATCCCGTCTCATCAAGGGTCGAGGCCACACTGGCAACCACACCGCCCGTGATCACGAACCGCCACGCGGGTCTTTCAGGTCGAAGTAGCCAGGGCGACGCTGGCCCGATGGCCTAGCTGCCCGAGTACCGCGTGCCTGGCTTTTCTGCGAGGCTAGCTATCGGCGTATGGACGGCACGCATGGCGGGGGTACGTCCTTGCGAACGTCGGCCATGACCTGACCGAGGGGGTTTTATGCGCTTTGGTCGTTTGGCGGAGCAGGCCGCCCTGGTCGTGGGTGCAGCTGCGTTGATGATGACCGGGTTCGCTGGACCGGCGTTTGCCTCGGTGTCACCGACTCCGGCGAGCGGCACGCCGCAGCTGGCGGCCACGGGCAAGACCGAGCAGGTAAGGCAGCTGGTGCAGTGCGGCGGCATGATGTATGCGGTCGGCAGCTTCACCGCGATCAAGTGGCACGGGACTACCTACGCCCGTAAGAATGTTTTCAGGTTCAGCGCGAGCGCTCCGTTCACGATGTCGTCGTGGGCGCCAGGCGCCAACGGTAAAGTCAACTCGATCGCGCTCAGCCCCGGCTGCTCGGTGGCCTACCTCGGCGGAAGCTTCAG
>DASYQM010000410.1:0-6844 GCA_036005525.1 Streptosporangiaceae bacterium | reverse complement strand
AAGATCCCGTTGATCGTGCGCCGGTGATCAGCCCACCGGCCCCCGCGCCCGGGGTTACGCGGCAGCAGCGGCTCAAGCCGCGCCCACTCCTCATCCTGAAGATCATGACGGGTAATCACAGCAAAGTGATCTACACCCCATCGGGCTCAAGATCCAGGAAACACGCCCTGGCGGGCGAGGAGTTCGCGGCGCGGCTGATCGGCGAGCACGCAGGCCGGGGCCTCGACCCCGAGGTGGCCGGGTGCGTGGCCGCGGACGCTCCCGGGTTGCTGAGCTTCACCGACGGCTCGTCGGTATGGGAGGAGGCCCTCGCCGCCGAACCGCGGCCGCGGTTGACGTTGGGTGGGGAGGAGATCGATCGCGCGCTCGCGGCGATGGGTCGCTTCGCCGACCTCATCTGCCCCTACCACTCGGGGCATTCGGGCGGGGTCGCCGAACTAGCGGCGGCCGCGGCGGCGCGCTGCGGGATGGATGCCGTTGGTACCCGGACGGTCCGGCGCGCCGGCCTGGTGCATGACCTGGGCCGGGTGGCGGTGAGCGCGGCCACGTGGGGCAAGCCCGGTCCGCTGACCGCCGACGAGTAGGAGCAGGTGCGTCTGCACCCGTACCGCACCGAGCGGGTGCTGTCGCGCGCCGCTTTCCTGGCCGGCCTCACGCCGGTCGCGTGTGCTCACCACGAGCGTCTCGACCGGTCCGGTTACCACCGGGGCATGCCCGCCGCCGAGTTGACCATGCCGGCCCGGCTGCTCGCCGCGGCGGACATGTTCCACACGAAATGCGAGCAACGTCCGCACCGCGCGGGCATGCCGGCCGAGCAGGCCGCGCAAGCCCTCGCCGCCGAGGCGAAGGCAGGTCGTCTCGATCCGGACGCCGTTGCCGCCGTGGTCGAGTCGGCCGGCCAGCGGGTGCCACGCCTCGACCGCCCTAACGGCCTGACCGACCGCGAGGGCCAGGTGCTGGCACTGCTGGCCCGCGGTCTGCTTACCAGGCAGGTGGCGATGGCGCTCGGCATCTCGGTGAAGACCGCGGACCGCCATGTGCAGAACATCTACGCCAAGGCGGGGGTGTCTTCGCGCGCTGCGGCGACGGTGTTCGCCATGGAGCATGGCCTGGTGGCATGGGGAGGATTCCCGATGGAGGGCGCGCCGGGCGGTCCTAGCCTCGGGGGTGCAGCCTGTGATCGGCCGGTGTGAACGGCCCCCGCGGCGGCCCGGAGGAGGACGGCAATGTCTACCGCCACGGTCAATGGTGCTGGCCTCGGCTATGTCGAACAGGGGCAGGGCGAGCCGGTGCTGTTCGTGCACGGCGGTGTCGGTGACTACCGCGTCTGGGATCAGCAGATGAGCGCGTTCGGTGCCGGCTACCGGGTGATCGCGCTCAGCTGCCGCGGGTACTGGCCGAACCCGAAGCTGCGTGCGGGCGAATCGATCACCCTCGACACCTTCGTGGGCGACTTGGCCCAGTTCGCCCGGGCGCTCGGCGCCGGGCCGGTGCGCCTGGCCGGGCACTCTTCGCCCGGCGGCTTTGGCGGTTTGCGCCTCGCCGCACAGCATCCGGAACTTCTCCGCACCCTGGTGCTGCTCGAGCCGCCGGCCTTCCCGCTGCTCGGCGTCAGCATCCCGCCCCGGCCGGCCGAGGTGATCAAGCTGGTGATCCGGCACCCCCGGGCCGGCGTCGGCTTCATCAAGTTCGGCGCCACGGGGATCGGCCCGGCGATCAAAGCGTTCGAACGTGGCGACGACGCGGGGGCGCTGCGGGCCTTCATGGCCGCCAACACCAGCGACGCGGTCGTGGCAGGCATTCCCGAGGAGATGTTCCGGCGGTTCGTCGACAATGCCGGCCCGCTCAAGGCTCAGATCAAGGCCGGGTTTCCCCCATTCGCTGCATCTGATGCCAGGGCCATCCGGGTGCCGGCGCTGCTGGTCTCGGGCGCGCAGTCACCGGCGCACCTCACGGCGGTGACCGGCCGCCTGGCAAAGCTGGTGCCGGATGCGGACCGGCTGACCATCGCCGGGGCAACCCACAACATGTTCACCAGCCACCCCGCACAGTTCAACACCGGCGTGCTGCGGTTCATCCGGTCGCACAGCGCCGCTGACCGGTGACCGGGCCCGCCTGTTCCGTTGGAAGCGCTCAATCACCAGCGTGCTATCCCCTTCGAGGCCGCGCATGCGGTGGCCGGCGCGCTGGTCCCGCCCTCACGACACGAGCCCGCTCCCGCGATGGCAGGGCGGTCCATGCGCCCTCACGCCCGGGTCTGGATCTCGCCGGGCAGCTCGCGCCTGCGCTCCAGAACGGCCGGCAACCCGAATGGGGCAACCGGCGCGGAGCCACCGACGCCGATGGCTCAGGAATCAGGCACACCGATTCGGCGATCGGCAGCGCACGTGTCCGCAAGCTCGATCACGCTTCGTGATCGGTCTTGGTCAGCGCCCTGTGCGCAAGTATCCGCCTGTCTGTACACCGACAGCGGCCCGGTGCCGGGCTAGCGGCGGCGCCCAGAACCGGCTGATCCGTGCCGCCTGTGCCGGGGCGCGGTGCCCGCTGCCTGTCGTAGATGATCTTCGTGATGGTCCGGCTGCGGGCTAGCCTGTGAGGTGATGGCCGAGACGGATGTGATCTTGACGCCCGACCAGCGGGTGCGGGTGTTCATCTCCTCGACGCTGGGGGAGCTGGCCGCCGAGCGGGCGGCGGCGCGGCGGGCGATCGCCCGGCTGCACCTGGTGCCGGTGTGGTATGAGTCGGGGGCCCGGCCGCATCCGCCGCGGAGCATGTACCGGGCGTATGTGGAGCAGAGCCAGGTGTTTGTGGGCATCTACTGGCAGCGGTATGGCTGGGTGGCGCCGGGGATGGAGCTCTCCGGGCTGGAAGATGAGTACCGGCTGGCCGCGGGCAAGCCGATGCTGCTGTATTTGAAGCGCCCGGCCCCGCTGACGGCGATGATCGATAGCATCCGCGCGGCCGGCACGGTGTCCTACCGGACCTTCGCCACCGCGCGGGAACTGGAGCGGCTGCTGGCCGACGACCTTGCCGTTCTGCTGAGTGAGAGCTTCGCAGGCGCTGCGGTAAGCGTGGCCGCGCCACCTGCGTCGTCGGCCGGGCCGGGGGAGGCCGGCGAGGCGGATCTGCCAGCCGGGACGGTCACGTTCCTGCTGACCGACATCGAGGGTTCCACCTGGCTGTGGGAAACCGTGCCGGACGCGATGGAGGTGGCACTGGAGCGGCACAATCGCCTGCTCACCGGCGTGATCGAAGATCATGGGGGGGTAGTGGTGACCTCCCGCGGCGAGGGTGACAGTTTTTTCGCCGTTTTCCCGGGGGCGGCTGCCGCGGTCGAGGCGGCCGGCGCGTGCCAGCTCCGGCTGGCCGGGGAGGGGTGGCCGGCCGGGGCCGCGCTGCGGGTGCGGATGGGGCTGCACACCGGGGAAGCGCGGGCGCGCGCGAGTGACCGGGTCGACCACGCGCCGATCAACCGCTGCGCCCGGGTGAAAGCCGCCGGGTACGGCGGGCAGGTGCTGGTCACCAAAACCACGCGCGACCTCGTCGGCGGGCGGCTGGGCGGCGGGTTCGGTCTGAAGCGGCTCGGGGAGTTCCGGCTGCGCGATCTGGCCGAGCCGGAGCTGATCTACCAGCTGACCCACACCGACCTGCCGGCCGAGTTCCCGCCGATCCGCACAGTTGCGGAGCGCACCGGGAATCTGCCGTTGCCGGTGAGCTCGTTCATCGGCCGGGACCGCGAGCTGGAGCAGACCGCGGCCGCGTTGGGCCAGGCGCGGGTGGTGACGCTGACCGGGCCGGGCGGGGTGGGCAAGACCCGGCTGGCGCTGCAGGCCGCCGGGCAAGTGTCGCCGCGGTTCGGTGACGGCGCGTGGCTTGCTGATGTGGCCCCGGTCCACGACCCCGCCGGGGTCGATGATGCGATCGCGGCGGTGTTCTCGCTGACCGCCCGGGCCGGGCAGAGCACCCGCGAGGCGCTAGTGGAGTTCTTGCGCAGCAACAGCTGCTGCTAGTGCTGGATAACTGTGAGCAGGTGCTGGCGGGGGCGGCGGCGCTGGCCGAGAACCTTGCGCGGTCGTGTGAGCGACTGGCGATCTTGGCCACCAGCCGGGAGGGCCTGGGGATCGAGGGGGAGCGGCTGGTTCCGGTGCCGCCGCTGGAGGTGCCCGGCGCCGACGCGGATCTGGCAGCGATCACACAGGCGGAGGCGGTGCGGCTGTTCGCCGAGCGCGCGGCCGCGGTCAAGCCCGGTTTCCAGGTAACCGCCGGAAACGCGGCGGCGGTCGCCGCGGTGGTCCGGCGCCTGGATGGGATGGCGCTGGCGGTCGAGCTGGCGGCGGCGCGGGTGCCGGCGATGACCCCGGCCGAGCTGGCCCGGCGGCTGGAGCGCAGTTTCGCGGTGCTCGCAGGCGGCCGGCGCGGCGCGGTGGAACGCCACCAGACGCTGCGAGCCACCATCGACTGGTCCTTCCAGCTGCTCGCCGAGCCCGAACAGGCCCTGCTGAGCCGGCTGGCGGTGTTCGCCAGTGGCGCCACCCTGGAGGCCGCCGAGGCGGTCTGCGGCGCGGAGGGTATCGGCCCGGACGCGGTGTTCGAGCTGCTGGCGGCCCTGGTGGCGCGGTCGCTGGTGGTGGCCGAGGAACACGGGCTCGAGACCCGCTACCGGCTGCTGGAGACAATCCGTCAGTACGGCGAGCAACGCCTCGACCAGGCCGGGGAGGCCGAGCGGTGGCGGGCCCGCCACGCCAGCTACTACGCGGGCGTCCCGCAACGGGTCCGCGATCATGCCCACGACCCTAACCAGGAGGTGTTCTGGGCGGTGCGGCTCAGCCGCGAGCAGGACAACCTGCTCGCGGCGTGGTCGTGGGCGATCGGCACCGGCAACCTCGGCACCGCGTTCCAGATGCTGGCCGGCTTCGCGCCGGTCGAGGTCCGGAGCACTTACCCGCTGCTGCTACCGGGCGAAGCGGCCCTGGAGCTGCCCGGCGCCGCCGGGCATCCGGGCTACCCGCTCGCCCTCGCGGTCAGCGCGGTGTTCGCGTCCCTCCGCGCGGACGTCACCGGCGCCGAGGAGCTGTGCCGCCGGGCGGCCGAAGCCAGCGCCCGCCGGGATACCCCGGACTGGCGGGTCGAGGAGACCATCGGTGCCGCCCGCTATAACATCGCGAACACCCGCGGCGCGTTCGCCGACGCCGCCCGCCTCGCCGAACAGGCCGCCGGTCACGCGCGGGCCGGCGGCGACCTCGCCGACGCCTCCCTTCACCTCGGCATCGCCGTGGGCGATCACATTCTCGCCGGTGACACACCCGCAGCCGTCCCCCTGGCGCGTGAGGCGCTCGCGCTGGCCCGCCGGATCGGCGCCCCGGCGCTCATCGCGACCGGTTTGCTCGCCGTCGGCCTGGCCGTCGCCGAGACCGACCCCGGCCAGGCCCGCGCCTGCCTGCGCGAAAGCCGCCAGCTCAGACCCGCGCTCGGCTACCACAGTGCCATCAACCTAGTCTGGGCCGCCGCGATCGCGTTTCTGCTAGGCGACCAGGCCGCCGCGCTCGAACTCGGCCGCCGCGCCATCCACCGCCTCCAGTGGGGCGGTGACCGCCTCCGGATGGGCACCATCCTCAACATCATCGCGGGCGCGCTCACCACCACCCGGCCTGAGGCTGCCGCGATCATCCTCGGCGCCACCGAAACCTACCAGGCCGAGTCGCCGAAGGTTGCCCAGCTGATCAGCTTGATCGTGACACAAACTCTGGGCGAAGAGCGCGCACGGGAGCTCCGCGACCAGGGCGCGGACATGGACTGGGACCAAGCCGTCGGCTACACCCTCACCCAGACCACCCAGGCCCTCAGCGAACTCCAATCTGAAACCCCAGCCATGAGCGAGCTACCGCTTCAAGGTGCGGATGCTGCCTATGCGAGCGTCCGGTCGTGCGCGTAAGCGACCATGGCGGTCATGGACTGGGACTGACCCGCCGAAGCCGACCGGCCGAGCCGGGGAGATTACCGGTCTCTCGCGGATCCGGCAGCGCCCCGAACTGGCTGTTCTGCGGTGCTGAGGCCCGGTGAACTGGGCATTCACGGGCCGCTCATACTCGGCAGCGGCGCGATCTCGCAAGGCGGCGGCACCCGGCGGCCGTTCACCCACTGTGACAGCAACCGTCTGCCATGTTGCCGTTAGCGCGCCGGTCACGGCGTTGCGCGCAGTTGGGGTTCTCGTGCCCTAGGCGCCCGCCTAGACGATGATAAATACCCAATTGCAGCGCAACCGGGCATGTGCACGCTGATCAACCGATGATGCTTAGCGTGGTCTGGTCGCTGATAACTCCATAGAGTGTGGGGCTTTCAGAGTGCCCGGTGAGTTGTTGTAGCCAACGGACGGTCCAGGCAGCCAGCGCGGCGATCTCTTCCTTATCAGCCAAGCTCACGCGCCTATGCCGCGCCTAACCGGCAGCTGGCGGACCCTGGCCCGGCAGTGAGACCGGCTCGATGTGCCTCGCCTTCGATGCACCCTCCGGAGGGTGAGGCAGGGCCGGGCTGCGGCCCTGGGTGTGGTCGGTCAGCGGCGGCGGTGCCGGGCTGCGGCCCTGGGTGTGGTCGGTCAGCGGCGGCGGTGCCGGGCTGCGGCCCTTGCTGTGGTCGGTCAGCGGCGGCGGCGCCGGGCTGCGGCCCTGGGTGTGGTCGGTCAGCGGCGGCGCTACCGGGCTGCGGCCCTCGGTGAAGGGGTAGTCGTTTGCCCGGCCGGTTGTCTCGCGATTGTGCCCTGTGCTGCTTCCACCAGATTCGCGCATCTGACCCGCCGGTTCTCTCGGCAGACGCTCTCGACCCGCCATGATCGCTATACGCCTCACCT
>DASYQM010000409.1:0-26566 GCA_036005525.1 Streptosporangiaceae bacterium | reverse complement strand
GCGGCGCTCCTGGCCGGCGCCCGCCAGGCCGCGGCAGCCACCTCTTCAAAGGGCCCGGGAGGGCAACCGGGGAACCACTCTGTCTCCTGGGCGGCCGGCTCACACCCCGCACACCGGCTCTTCGGACAAGTCGTGGTATCGCTGTGCGACGCCGTACCGGCGTGAAAAATGCTTGCGGTGCCGCCCGTGACGCCGTTAGTTGATTGGCGCGGTCGAGGCCGTGGACAAGTCTGGCGCCGGGAATCGTGATCTGAGGGGCCGTTCACTGTCGCTTCGAGCACGCGGGTCAGCTTTTCCGCACGTCCCCCGGTTCCCCGGGCGGCGCCTGCCCGCAGGCTGGCGAGTCCGGGAAGGGGACCGGCGTGGAAGATGTGAGGGACGAGCCGCTGTACCGGAGCCGGGTGTGCGGCATCGATGTCGGCAAGGCTGAGCTGTACGCGACGATCCGGGTGCCATCGGATGGCAACCCGGCGCGGCGGGCGTCGGAGACGCGGCGGTTCGCCACCACGAAGAGGGGGGTGCTGGAGCTGGCGGACTGGCTGCGCTGCTGGCAGGTGCCCGCAATGGTGATGGAGGCAACCGGCGACTACTGGAAGGGGCCGTTCTACCGGCTGGAGGCCGAGGGCTTCGAATGCGTGCTGGCCGATGCCAGGCAGGTGAAGAACCTGCCCGGCCGGCCCAAGCGGGACCCGTCGGACTCAGCCTGGCTGGCCGCCTGCTTCGAGCGCGGCGCGGTCACCGCCTGCTTCGTCGCCGCCCCGGAGTTCCGGCTGATCCGCCTGCATACCCGCTACCGCCGAGACCTGACCGAAGAGCGGACCCGGGACAAGAACCGGGCGGAGAAGCTACTGGAATCGGCGGCGATCAAGCTCTCGTCAGTGCTCACCGACCTGCACGGGGTGACCGGCCGGGACATCATGGGCCACCTGATCGCCGGCGAGCGCGACCCGAAGGTCCTGGCCCAGCTCGCCCGCGGCCGCGCCCGCGTCAAGATCAGCGAGCTGGCGGCCGCGCTGGAGGGCGCGGAGTTCTTCACCGCCGAGCACGCCGCCCTACTCAAGACGATGCTCGACCGGATCGACCGGATCGACGCCGAGATTGCCCGCCTGTCCCAGACGATCGAGCGGCTGCTGGCCCCCTGGGAGGAGCAGCTGCAGCAGGCAGAGTCGATGCCCGGGTGGAGACGGCGCTCCGCCGAGAACGCCCTGGCCGAGACCGGCCCCGATATGACCCGCTTCCCCACCGGCGCCCACCTGGCCTCCTGGGCCGGCCGCACCCCGCTGGACAACTCCTCCGGCAAACGTCAGGGGAAGGCCAGGTCCAAGAAGGGCAACCGGTACCTGGCCGCGGTCACCGGCGAGACCTCGGTCGCGGCCGGCAAGACCGCCACCCGTGAAGGCGCCCGCTACCGGCGGCTGGCCCGCCGCCGCGGCAAGGCCAAAGCCCAGGTCGCCCTCGGCAACACCCAGATGAAGGTCTACCACGCCCTGCTCTCCCGCCCCGGCACCCGCTACCAGGACCTCGGGCCGGACTACTACGAACGCCAGCGCGACACCCGCCGCCAGATCGCCCACCACGTCGGCAAGCTAGGCGCCCTCGGCTTCGAGGTCACCCTCGCCCGCATCCCCGGCCCCGAACCAGACGCACAAGCAGGCACCAGCGCCGCCTGACCAGCCAGCTCCAGGCCAAACCCAATCCCGGCTCCGCTGCGCTCCGCCGGGAAGCTGCCGCGCGCCCGGCTGAGGTTCCTTTTTCGGGTCAGCCACAGGGGTGGGGTTACAGCCTCACGCGAGACGCGGAGCTCATCGAGTTCTACGTATCGGAGGTGATCGGCGCCGAGGCTGGTGTGGTCGTCGCGCACGATCGTGGTGACAGCGTGGCGCTTATCCATGCTGCCCGTTGCGCCGAAGGCCGGTCGGCAATGCGGCTTGAGCATCTGGTCCTGTCGAACGCCAACATCTTCCTGCCGCTGTCGAACCTGACCGGAGCGCAGCGACAGGCGCTCAACGCAGAGTCGTGGTCCCAGATTGCGGCCGTGGTGACTCCCTCGCGCCTGGCCGAAGCCATGGGCGCCACCACCTTCACCCCGCCGCGCAAAGCAGGTGATCCGGAGGTCGAGGCGCTGACGGCCACTTTCGCCTACGACGACGGCATAAAGGTTCTGCACGAAGGGATCCAGTATCTGGTCGAGCCATCGAAGGACGAGCAGAGGTGGCTGACGGCGCTTGCCAAGGCCCCGTTCCCTGTGACCATGATCTGGGGCCTGTACGACACGGTTTCGCCGCCGCGGGTGGCGAGCTACGTATGGAACGAATACCTGATGCTCAAGCCCGGCGGCAATCGCCTGTACTTCATCCCGGACGCGAATCACTATCTCCAGGTCGACCGGCCAGAAGCCTTCGTGAAAGTGCTCCTCCACGCTCTCGAGCCCGCCGACGATCAAGGACCCGGCGCCCTCGAGGCGGAACTGGGTGCTCCCCTACTGGTCGACAGCTCTCGTGAACGGTTGCCGGCCGCAGCAGACCAGCTCCGTGTACAGGCTCCCGCCGGGCAATAACTGAGGACCCGGCGACCGGGGGCGCCGGTGGGCCGGCGTGGACCTGGGCACTCGCTTGTCTCAGTTTTGGCCACTAGCGGCAACTGCTCCGGACCGTATGAGCGGTGACCGCTCCGGCTACGTGCTCATGCGGCTGGCACGTCGTGACCGGCGATGCCGCTGCGTGACGCCAAGATCGGAAGTGTGGTGCCCCCGGTGATCCGCCCTTGCGCCCGCCCCGGTCTGCTCCTAGCGTTTGTGTGGCAGGGCAGCCTGATCAGGAAACGAAAGGCGCACCGTCACGGTCCGCATGTCTGCGATGGATCGGTGAGGAAACAGAGCGGGGGCAGCCATGCGGAAGGCAGATTTCACCGTCGGCCGAAGGCTTTTCGGCGTGCGCGCGGGGAGCATGCTCGGGACAGCGATGGTGGGGGCGGCGATGCTGGGGGCGGCGATGCTCGCCGCACCCGCGGCCGCATCGACGTCCTCTGGCACCTGCACCTGGTCAGGCAAGGGACACTGCTCGCTCGCGTTCACGGCTGGCGGTCAGCCGGCCGGCACCGCTGCCGGCGCGGTGATCGCCGCTGGCTTCGGCTCCCAGGGTGGCCCCGTCAAGGTGAAGGTCCTGGATGGATCGGGTCATCTCGTCACGGGATCGACCGCGGCCGTGACCGTCGCCATCGGGTCGAACCCGGGTTCTGGATCCCTGTCGGGAACCGTCACGGTGCGTGCGAAGGGAGGCATCGCCTCGTTCTCCAACCTGTCGATCAACAAGCCCGGCATCGGCTACACCCTCACCGCACGGAGCCCGGGAATAACCCCGGCGACCTCGGCAAGATTCACCATCTGGGGATCGCTCCGGCACTGTCCCCCGACAGCGTGCTCGGCATCGTCGTCGTCGGCGACGACGGCCGGGACGGTCACAACCTCTTCCGCTGACCCCGCCGAGTTCCTCGGGGTCGGGATCGGCGGCGCCAGCTTCACCTGCCGCGGGACCTACCAGCCGGTCTCGGACCCGTTCATCTTCGACCTTCTCAGCTCCATGGGGGTCGCCCAGTCGGATGCCCAGTTCGCCGCCTCGCTCCAGATCGACAAGTCCCTCGTCAAGGCCTCGGGCCATCCCGGTGCCGCGAGCTGGCAGATCTGCTACGCCTCCACGGAACCGTTCAGAGCGCGTGACGACACCGCCGGAACTGCGGTGATCGGCGGCGTCAGCTATAACACGGGCTTGCTGCCCGACTGCTCGAAGACCCAGGGGGCGCCGTGCGTTCAGGCGCGCCACAAGACCAATGCCGGCGACGTCGTCGTCGAGTTCCTCGCAACCGGGGATCCTGTCGGCAGGGGATGATCTCTTTTGGTGCAGCGCTGTCCCGACTGCAACGAGGAGAATCCTGACCGGTTCCGCCTCTGCGGCTACTGCGGCGCACTGCTGTCGCCGGTCGCCTCGGAAGAGGTGCGCAAGACCGTCACCGTGGTCTTCTCCGACGTGAAGGACTCCACGAGCCTCGGCGAGAAGCTCGACAGCGAGTCACTGCGAGAGGTCCTCAGCGTCTACTTCTCGGCCATGAGGCAGGTGCTCGAGCGGCACGGGGGGACGGTCGAGAAATACATCGGCGACGCCATCATGGCCGTGTTCGGCCTCCCGAGGCTGCACGAGGACGATGCCCTGCGCGCAGCGAGAGCCGCGTCCGATATGAAGACGGCGCTGCAGGAGCTGAACCTCAGGCTCGAGGCCACTTGGGGGGTGAGCCTCGAGACCAGAACTGGCGTCAACACCGGTGAGGTCGTGGCCGGCGACCCGGCGATGGGACAGCGCCTCGCCACCGGAGACACCGTCAACGTGGCGGCCCGGCTCGAGCAGGTGGCGCCTCCCGGTGAGGTTCTCCTCGGAGAGACAACCTTCCGCCTGGTGAAGGAGGCCGTCACCGCCGAACCGGTGGAACCGCTCGAGCTGAAGGGCAAGGCCGAGCGGGTTGCCGCCTACCGGCTGATCGGGGTCGGCCGCAGCGAGGCGATCACGCGGCGCATGGACCGTCCCGTTGTCGGCCGGGACGAGGAGCTCGGGCGCCTGCTCGATGCGTTCGATCGCGCGCTCGGAGGCTCGCACTGCGAGGTCGTGACCGTGCTCGGCCAGGCCGGTATCGGCAAGTCGCGGCTGATCGAGGAGTTCGTCCGCCACGTGGACGACCGTGCCCTGGTGCTGAAAGGCAGGTGCCTGTCCTACGGGGAGGGCATCACCTTCTGGCCCATCGCCGAAGCTCTCCGCCAGGCGGCCGGGATCCTCCCCGATGACCAGGAGGACGAGGCGCGTAACAAGCTTTGGTCGCTCATCGGCGTGGAGCGCGAGGACGCCGCGGTGCGGATCGGGTCGCTCATGGGTTTTGGTTCGGGCAGCTACGGCAAGGACGAGCTGCTGTGGAGCATGCGGGCCGCCCTGGAGACGATCGCCCGCCGCCGGCCGCTCGTCATGATCTTCGACGACATTCACTGGGCCGAGCAGAATTTCCTCGACCTCGTCGAGTACGTCGCCGACAGTTCGGACGACGTTCCCTTGCTCGTCCTCTGTGCCGCCCGCCACGAACTGCTCGAGGAATTCCCTGGTTTCCTCGCCGGCCGCGACGGCGCCGACAGGATCGAGCTGCACGAGCTCTCGCGTCGCGACACGGCACAGGTGCTGGCGAACCTCGTCGGCGACCTGCAGCTGCCCGGGAGCCTGGAGTACCGGATCTTGTCCGTCGCTGAGGGCAACCCGCTCTTCGCCGAGCAGATGATCTCGATGCTGATCGACTCCGGCGTGATCCGCGAGCAGGGCGGCAGATGGGAGTTCGCGGGCGGTTCCGAGGACGTTGCGGTACCGCCGAACGTCTCGTCGCTCCTTGCCTCACGGCTCGACCGGTTGATCCCGCTCGAGCGGAACGTCGTCGAGCGGGCGGCGGTGATCGGCCTGGAGTTCGAGACCGCCGCCGTCGCGGCGCTGGCACCGGACGGGGACGCGGGGGCCGACCTCGCGCCGCCGCTGTCAGCACTGTGCGGCAAGCGCCTCATCAGGGCTGCCGGCGCAGGTCTTCGTGGTGAGGGCTACCAGTTCAGCCACCTTCTCGTACGGGATGCCGCCTATGACCGGCTGCTCAAGCGCACGCGGGCTCGCATGCACGAGAGCTTCGCCGACTGGCTCCTCGAGATCGCCACGTCCCGGGTGGCGGAATTCGAGGAGATCATCGGGTATCACCTCGAGCAGTCGTTCCGGTACCGGTCGGAGCTCGGCCCCGTCGATGCGCACGCCCGTTCTCTGGGCGATCGCGCCGCCCGGCATCTCGGCGTCGCCGGGGCGAGGGCGATCGACCGCGGGGACATGCCCGCCGCCGCGAGCATGCTCCAGCGAGCCGCTGTCCTGCTCGACGAAGGGCACGAGGATCGGCCACGCCTGCTGCTCGAGGCCGGGGAGGCGCTCACCGACGCCGGGGAGCTGGGCGCCGCCGAGACCGCGCTCGACGCTGCGCGCAATGGCGCGGCGCTGCTCGGAAACGACGCGATCGGAAGAGCGGCCGAGCTCGCGAGGCTGCAGCTCCGCTACACCACCGACGCCAAGAGCGCACAGGAAGGCGTCATCGCGCGCGTGCAGGAGCTCGTCCCCGTGCTCGAGGAAGCCGCCGACCACTACGGCCTCGCACGGGCCTGGCGGCTGCTGACATACGCGCACTGGACCGCGACCCGGTTCGGCATGGCGGCCGAGGCCGCCGAGCAGACCATCCGGCACGCGACACAGGCGGGCGACGAGGTGATGGCGAGACGGTTCGTGGGCGCGCTGGCGATCTCGGTCCTGTACGGGCCGACTCCCGCCGAGGAAGGGGCCGCGTACTGCGAAGAGGTGCTCTCGCGCGCGGTCGAGGACCGGAAGGCCTCGGCGATCACGGAGGTGGCGCTCGCGCATCTCGAGGCGATGCGCGGCAACTTCGAGGCGGCCCGGGCCCGCTACCGGCAGAGCCGTGCGCTGCTGGAGGAGTTCGGCTGGCGGCACCTGGCCGCCCTCACCTCCCTTGACTCGGCTCCTGTCGAGATGCTGGCCGGCGATCTCGACGCAGCGGAACGCGAGCTCCGCAAGGATCACCGGACGCTCGAGCAGATGGGAGAGCGCAACTACATCTCGACGACCACGGGGATGCTGGCAGAGGTCCTGTACCGCCAGGGCCGCTATCAGGAGTCGGCCGACCTCGCCAGCGCCTGCCGGGAACGCGCTTCTCCGGACGACGTGGCCTCGCAATTCCTGTGGCGATGCGTGCAGGCGAAACTGCTCGCCCGTGACCGCCAGCACGAGCGCTCGGATGCGCTCCTCACCGAGGCGCTTGACCTGATCGGCGGCTCGGATTGGCTGGACTGGCAGGGTAACGGGTTGATGGATCTCGCCGAGGTACGCCGCCTCGGCGGCCGGGTCGTAGACGCCGTCGGGGCGCTCGCGCAGGCGGCGGCGCGCTTTGCCGAGAAGGGCAACGTCGTCTCGGCGCGACGGGCGGACGAGCTCGCCGATGGCCTGCGGGCCACCCTGGCTGGACCTTCCGATGCCCCGGGTGCGGGAGGCATCAGTGCGCGGTCGGCGCTTCCCACGTGACGCCGGTCAGCTCCTCAGACACTGCCCACAGCCGGGCCGCGGCGGCCTCGTCATGGGCAGCCGAGGAGAACGAGACCATTTTGGGGTGGTGCCCGCGCATCTCACCCGGGCCGTCAGGCCCGAAGTAATCGCCGCCGCGCACGTTCGCGGCGGTGGCCGCGTAGAGAACCGGCAGGACGGGCCGGAGGTCATGGGGTCAGCCGGTAGAAACGCCAGGTCTCCGTTTCGAGCGGAAGGACCTCCACGCCGCTGAAGCCGGCCTCCTCGGCGTAGCGGCGCAGCGTGGCGGCGCGCATCACGGCACCGGTAGCCGCCGTGCGGGGGTCACCCATGGCGGCGGGCAGGCACGACACCACACTCCAGCCGTAGTGGTAGCGCTCAAGGTCCGAGGCAGGTGCGGTGAACTCGTCCTCGACCAGCTCATCGGCTATGACGACCGAGCCCGGCTGCCCGAGCATGCCGCGAGCCGCCCGGAGCGCGTCCACCGGGCGGGACATGTCATGCAGCCCCTCGAAGATCGTCACGAGGTCGAACCGGCCGGACATGCCCGGGCCGGAGGCGTCGGTGACGTTGAACGTGACCTGGCCGGACACGCCGGCCTGCTCGGCATTGCGGCGAGCGGCGGCGATCACGTCGGGGTCCAGGTCGAAACCGTCGACCCTGATCAGAGGGTAGGCCTGTGCCATCGCGATGCTCGACCAGCCTGCGCCGCACGCCAGGTCGGCCACCCGCGCGGGTGGCTCGCGGCGCAGCCGCTGGTGCACGTCCGGGATGGCGGGCAGCCATTGCGTTCCCAGCAGGTTGAGGAACGTCGCCCGGTTGCACTCCGCCCTGCCTTCGGGCGCCCAGGGCAGCGGAGGCGGCGCATCCCCGGTCCGGAACGCCTCCACGAGCTGCGGCATCCACCGCCCGGCCCGCACGATCTCGACGCCGTTGAATGCCCGGTAGCGGAGGTCGTCGAGGTCGGTCAGCACGGGCACATACGCCGGTGGCAGCCGGTACCGGCGAGCGAGCGGTCCGGCGGAGGGGTCGTCAACCTCGAGCAGCCCGCTGGCCGCATGATGCTCCAGCCATTCCCGGACGTACCGCTCGGCGGTGCCGGTCCGTGTGGCCAGCTCCGGCGAGGTCGCGGGACCACCTGCGTCGAGCGCCCGGTACAGGCCGAGCTGCTCGCCGAGGTACACGGTGAAAAGCTCGAGCGCCCCGACCACGTCATGGAAGAGGCGGTCGGCCAGCGCGGCCGCCGGATCGGCCGGCCGGCGCTGCCCGGCCGGGCTGCTGTCCGTTCCCATGCGGCTCAAGGTACAGCCGCCGGCAGCGCCGGGAACATGGCGGCTCCGCCTGCGTCCGAACCGGCGAGTAGGTTCGTTGTCGACACACAAGGACGTCACCGAAGACCGGCACGGCCGGCGAGCGAGGAGGTGGAGACGTGGGTACCCAGCTCAACCCGTACCTCAGTTTCCGTAACACGGCGAGAGAGGCGATGGACTTCTACCAGTCGGTGTTCGGAGGTGAGCTGACGCGCAGCACGTTCGCCGAGTTCCATGCCAGCGACGACCCCGCCGAGCAGGACAAGATCATGCACTCCATGCTGACCACCGGCGGCGGGCAAGTGCTCATGGCGTCGGACACGCCCAACAGCATGGACTACACCCCGGGCAACAACTATTCGATCTCGCTGAGCGGCGACGACGACGCTGAGCTGCGTGGATACTGGGAAAAGCTGTCCGGGGGCGGCACCGTCGCCATGCCGCTCGCCCAGGCCCCGTGGGGCGACACCTTCGGCATGTGCACCGACAGGTTCGGCGTCAGCTGGCTGGTCAACATCGCCGGTCCGGGCTCGCAGGGCGGCTCTCCCGGCGCGCCGGGCAGCTGAGCACGCGGGGAAGCCAAGCCCGCCGGAGCAGACCGACGAGCTGCGGGCCAGGCTCGCCACGATCCAGGCGGGCGCCGTGGGTGCGTCGGCGCTCACGGCGGCCGAGTTGCGGCTCCTGCCGCTGCTGTCCACGCACCTGTCGTTCCGGGAGATAGGCGAGCGGCTGTTCGTCTCCTCGCACACGGTCAGGACGCAGGCATACTCCGCATACCGGAAGCTCGGGGTCTCGTCCCGCAGCGAGGCCGTCGCCCGCGTGCACGAGCTGGGCCTCGACGCTCTTTGAGCCCCCCGCCGTTAACCAGAAGCGAACAGCAGGCAAAAGAAACCGCGCAAGGGTTTACCGCGAGCCCGGCAGCGAAAGGTTCGGTTTCATACCAATCGTATGATGCGCCGCCGGGGTCGGCTGGCATTGGGTGGTCATGGGGCGAGGCGCCCCCTGGCGGCCGGGCACAACGGCCAGGCCGCATCCCGCATGTGATCTCACTGGCGAGGGCCACCGGGCCCCGCCGGCCGGAGAGAGCGGAGAGGTCTCGATGGCGACCGATGCTGCCGAGCAGGCGGCGACCCCCGCCGGACACCCAGCCACTCCCACCGGATACCCGGCCGCTTCCGCCGGATACCCGGCCGCTTCCGCCGGACTCCCGGCTGCTCCCGCCGGGGTGCCGATCCTGGCATCCAAGATCACGGTACCGGGCGTGCCGGCCTGGGCGGTGCCCCGCCCGCGGGTCACCAAGCTGATCGCCGAAGGCACGCGGCGGTCCCCGCTGACGGTGGTCACCGGCCCTCCCGGCGCCGGCAAAACGATGGCCCTGGCGCTGTGGGCAGCGACGGAACCCCGGGCGGTTGCGTGGGTGTCGCTGGACGATTACGACGACGAGCTGGGCGTCTTCTGGCCCTATGTGGTCGCGGCATTGCGCCGGTCGGGGGATGCCGTGCCGAAGGCGTTGCCAGCCGCCCCGAGGGGGCGGGCGGCTGGCCATGTGTTCCTGCCGTGTCTGGCCTCGGCGCTGGCTGCCCAGAACCCGCCGGTGACGCTGGTCGTCGATGATCTTCATGTGCTGACCTGGCCGCCGGTGCTCACCGAGCTTGACTTCCTGCTGCGGAACGCGGGGCCCGGTTTGCGTGTGGTGATCTCCTCGCGGACGGACCCGATGCTGCCGCTGCACCGCTACCGGCTGGCTGGCGAGCTGACTGAGATCCGGGCCGGCGACCTCGCTTTCAGCACCGCCGAGGCCGGCCTGCTCATGGCCCAGCATGGGGGCACGCCGTCGGCGGACGCGCTCGAGTGCCTCACGCGGCGAACGGAGGGCTGGGCGGCTGGCATCCGCCTCGCCGCGTTGTCCATGCACACCCATCCCGACCCCGATCAGTTCATCAGGGAGCTGATCACCGAGGACAGCGCCCTGACCGGCTATCTGGTGGATGAGGTTCTCAACACGCAGCCGCCCGAGGTCCGGGACGTTCTGCTGAGCACGTCCATCCTGGATCGTGTCAGCGCCGAAGCCGCGAGCGAGCTGACCGGTAACGAGCGGGCCGCGGTGATCCTGGCTGCCGTGGCGCACGCGAACGCGTTTGTCCAGTCGCTGGGCCGCGGATGGTACCGCTACCACACACTGTTCGCGGATGTGCTGCGTCTCAAGCTGCGGCGCGAGTATCCGGACCGGATGGCCGTGCTGTACCGGCGGGCTGCACGGTGGTACCAGCGCAACGGCCCCCTCGCCGACGCGGTGCGGTACGCCACACGGGCCGGTGACTGGCAGCTCGCCGCCAGCATGGTCATCGACGGGCTGGCGATCAACGAGATCATCGAGCCACGGGGCAGCCAGCCCGTGGCCAGCGAGTTCCGGGGCATGCCGCAGGGCGAGGCCTGGACCGAGCCTCAGCCGTACCTGGTCTGCGCCGCGTCTGCGGTGTCCGCCGGCCGGTATGAATCCGCCGCCGCCACGCTGGATACGGCGGAGAACATCCTTGAGCGTGGTCCCGCCGATCAGGAGGCCGCGGGTCGGCTGGCCGCCGCGATGATCCGCCTCTCCGCCTCCCGCCGCACCGGGGACCTCGAGGGAGCGGCGGCGGCGGCTTCCCGCGCAGAGGCGCTGGTGGGCAGGCTGGCGGGCGAGCCGGCCGGCGGCACCGCCGGGCATCGGCGGATCCGGGCGCGTGTGCTGTGCGATCGCGGGGCCGTTGAGCTGTGGTCGGGCCATCTCGACGAGGCGGCCCGGGTTCTCGATTCGGGTGCGGCCGCCGCGACCGCTCCGGGCGTGGAGCATGAACGAGCCGACTGCCGTGGGCATCTGGCTCTGGTGGAGGCGCTGCGCGGCAGGCTGCGGCGGGCCGCGAAGGTGGCCGGCGGGACGATGACGGCCCACGCGGCCGACGAGCATATGCCTGCCCAGCACGCCAACCCGGCGGCGCTGGCCGCCCTCGCGTGGGTGCACCTGGAGCGCGGTGAGCTGCGCGAGGCGCGCGGCGGGCTCAAGCAGCTGGACGCCGCCCTTGGCATCAGCCCCGACAGGCTGATCGCCGCGGTGGCCTGCCTGCTGGCGGCGTGCGGCGCGCTGGCGGAGGGACGGGGCGCGGCGGCCGCGCAGCTCGTAGCCGGGGCAAGGTCAGGGTGGAGCGTCCCGGCCTGGCTCGACCAGCGACTGAACCTGGTCGAGTCGCGGGCGTGGGCCGCGGCCGGCGACACCCCGGCTGCGCTGGCCGCGGCCGGGCGCGCCGGCCACGATGCCTTGCCGGAGGCCGCGGTCGCGCTGGCGCGGACGTGGCTGGCCGCCGGAGACGGCGAGAACGCCAGGCGCGCGCTCGTGCCCGCGATGGTGGCTCACGGCGAGGCACCGGAGCGGGTGCGCCTGCAAGCGTGGCTGGTCGACGCGCAACTCAGCTACCGCAGCGGCGACAGCGCTCGGGCGCGTCGGTCACTGGTGTCCGCACTGCAGCTGGCGGAACGTGAGCAGCTCAGGCTGCCGTTCGTCATAGAACGCGGCTGGATCGGGCCGGTGCTGCGGCGTGACCCCGAACTGGCCCGCAGCCACCGGCGCCTGTTCGCACCGGACCAGCGCCACGATCAGCCCACGGCACCGTCGAGAACCCCCGAACGAGCCGCGCCCCTGACCGTCGAGCCACTCACCGAACGCGAGCGTGAGGTGCTGCGGTACGTGTCGCGCATGCTGAACACCGCCGAGGTTGCCAGCGAGATGTACATCTCCATCAACACGGTCAAGTCGCACCTCAAGAGCATCTACCGCAAGCTGGCGGCGGGCCACCGCGGCGAGGCGGTCCGCCGGGCCCGCCAGCTCGAGCTGATCTGAGGCAAATCATCCCTTGCGCATGATGCGGCCCCGTCATTCTCGCGCCAGGATGCTGGGGTGCCAGTGCCTAAAGAGAGGAAAAGGCCATGTCACAGCGGGGATCGACCGCCGGAGCCGGATGGGTGTTCTTCGCCGCCATCATGATGATCGTCCTGGGCATCTTCGGCGCACTCGAAGGGCTCGCCGCCATTGTCAAGAGTGGCTTCTACCACGTCCCGCCGAACTATTACATCAACGTGAACGCCACGGGGTGGGGGTGGATCCACCTGATCATTGGCATCATTGTCGTGCTGGCAGGGCTGTCACTGTTCCGGGGGTCCACCTGGGCGCGGGTGGTGGGGATCATCATGGCGTCCATCTCGGCGATCTCGAACTTCCTGTTCATCCCCTTCTATCCGATCTGGGCGCTCCTGATCATCGCGATCGACGTCTTCGTCATCTGGGCGCTGGCCGCGCACGGCCGCGCGCTCGCGGAGGTCTGAGCTCCTCACGCCGCGCGGGTTATCGCCGCAACCTCGTCCGGGCTCAGCTCGATTGACGCGGCTGCGACGTTGGCCTCGGCATGCGCAGGCGATCCGGTGCCCGGAATCGGCAGCATCTGCGGCGACCTCGCCAGCAGCCAGGCCAGCACGATCTGCCGCGGGCTGGCGCCGTGCCGCTTGGCTGCCCCGGCCACCGCCGGGTTGCCGCCGGTCTGCTGGATCGGCGCCCAGGGCAGGAACGCGATCTGCTCCTGCTCGCACGTGTCCACCATCGACTCGGACTGGCGGTCGGCCGCGTTGTACCTGTTCTGCACCGAGACGACCGGGGTGATCTGCTGCGCGGTCCGCAGCTGGGCCAGCGACACGTTCGAGATCCCGATGTGGCGGATCTTGCCCTCGTCCTTGAGCTGTGTGAGCGTGCCCAGCGACTCAGCCAGCGGCACCGCGGGGTCGGGCCGGTGGAACTGGTAGAGCGGAATCTGGTCCAGCCGCAGCCGCCGCAGGCTCCCCTCACACGCCGCGCGCAGGTGCTCTGGCCTGCCATCAGGGTCCCATCGGCCGGGGCGCGGCCGCACCAGGCCGCCTTTGGTGGCGATCACAAGATCGTCGGGATACGGATGCAGGGCCTCGGCGATCAGCCGCTCGCTGACCTCGGGGCCGTAGGAGTCAGCGGTGTCGATGAAGTTGACGCCGAGCTGCACCACAAGCCGCAGCGTTTCCCTGGCCTGCGCCAGGTCTGGCGGATCGCCCCAGATGCCGCTGCCGGTGACCCGCATCGCGCCGAAGCCCATCCGCCGTACCACCAGGTCACCACCGATCTCGATGGTGCCCGCCGCTGCCGCGCTGGCCGGACTGGTCATGGGTAGCCCTCCTGACATCTGCCGCTGCTGTCGCACACTCGTGCTGCGATAATCGCACCGTGACCGATAGGCGAAAGCCGCCGGGCGGCGAATAGCGGCGCGAACAGGAGATCTGACGGCGACGGCGGCCGACGGTGACCTGCACGTCAGAGGCCGTGGCTTCAGTCACCGTTCAGGTAACCGTCACCTGCAGCTCGTGGGGGGCTTTGTTGCCGGTTCCCCGGGCGGGCGAGGTTACCGACCCGCTGCATATTCCTGTCCGGCTCCAGCACTGTCAGGAGCGAGGACCATGACGGCTGCGCAGCCCGCCAGCCCGCTCACCGATGGAGTGCGCAGCCTCGAGGTGCGCTGGATCTTCCCGGGTGAGCCAGGGTCCCCGGTGGCCGGATGGTTCGGGCGGTTCCCAGCCGGAGTGGAGTCACGCGAGGACAGCTACCTCCTCGATCCGTACTTGCCCGGGCTGTCGGTGAAGCTCCGCGCGGGCGGGCTGCTTGAGGTGAAGATGTACGGCGGCAGCCCCGGAGTCCTCGATGTCGCGGACCGCGCCCGCGGGCGCATGGAGTCCTGGCAGAAGTGGTCCTTTCCCTTCGGCCCGCCGAGCCAGGCCGGCGAGGAGGCGGCAGGCTGGAGGCCGCTGCGCAAGCGCATCAGCCGGTTCGCACTGGCCGGTGGCCAGATCCAGGCGCGCGTCCCGCGGCTGGGCGAGGAGCCGTGGTGCACGGTGGAACTCACCGAGGTCCGCACGCGCGGCGAGGCCTGGTGGACCCTGGCGTTCGAGGCGAGGGGCCCGGCCGGCCTGCTCCACAGCGAGCTCGAGGCCACCGCCGCGTTCGTATTCGCCGAATCCCTGCCGGGAGGCGTGGAGCTGGGCACGAATGACGCCATGTCCTATGCGGAGTGGCTGCGCCGGCAGCACGACGCCGGGTGACCCTGGCGCCGGACAGGCGGTCAGGTGTCGATGTTCGGATTCCCGGCGGGCAGCGGGATCAGGTGCGCCGGGGGATCGGGGATCACCACAGCCGACTCGACCGTCAGGTCCGGGCGGACGTGGACCAGCTCGCCCGAGGCCAGCATGCGCCAGCCGCTTTCGCCGTCGAGCTCCTCCGACGCCACGACGACCGAGGGAAGCGCCTGCAGCGCGGGTGCGTGCACCGACGACGTCGCGCTGCGGACGTGCAGGCCGGGGGCGGCCGCGGCGCCGCCGGCGCCGGTGGCCACGGCCGCCAGGGTGCTCGCCCCCGCGGGCCGCTCGATGATGTGCAGCGCATGCTGCCCGGGATAGCGCAGGGCCCACAGCTCACCGGGCGCTGCGACCACGGTGTTCAGCGACGACACCGGCAGGCGGGCGCCGATCCAGCTGGCCGCCGCCGCTATTCCCGCCCCGACGTCGCCGGCGTGCGCGTCGACCTGCTGGGTGATCAGCGCGAAGTAACGCTCGGAGTCGGTATCGCCGAGCACCAGGTCGCCATAGCGGCCCAGCTGCTCATCAAGCCGCGGCACGTCGCCGAGCCCGCCGTTGTGGGCCATGATCCGGCCCCGCATCGTGAACGGGTGGGTGTTCTCGACCGTGGCGCCGCCCGTGGTCGCGTAGCGCACATGGGCAACGAAGGTCGCCGACCGGGCCCGCCTCGCCACCCGGGCGAACCCCTTGTCCCGGAACGCCGCCTCGGGCTGCTTGTCGAGGACGGGCGTCCCCGAGGGATCGAAGAACCCGATCCCGCTACCGTCGGCGTTGCGCCGGCTCTGCACCTCCAGCGAGTCCGGGGCATCGAGCAGCCAGAATGACGCGCCGATGGGCTCCCGCCCGGCGGTCAGCCCGAGCAGCCTGCACATAACGAGGCTCCGCGGTCAGGGGCCGGGCGCCGTTTCTCGACGTCGTGGAGGAATTCGATGAGGCCGGCGAAGTAGGTTTCCTGGTCGTCGTACATGGCCAGGTGGCTGCCGTTCGGGCAGTACAGGTAACGGCCGCGTGGCAGGCGGCTGGCCATCATCTCCATGTGGGCGGGATCCATCGTGTCGTGGCAGGCGCCGATCACCAGCGTCGGCACGTCGATCGATGCGAGGTCGCCGGTCCGGTCCCAGCGGGCGAGCTTGGCGCCGGCGCTGATCCCGAGTTCGCTCGGGCCCTGCATCGACACGTAGATCGCCGGGTTGATATGGGCGAAGCCGCGCTGCACCGGATCGGGCCAGTCCCCGGTCGGCATGCGCAGCACATGATGGACGTAGTGCTGCTCGGTCAGCAGCTCCATGTACCTGGCGTTCTCGATCTCCCCGCTGGCCTCCAGCGACTTGATCTCGGCCAGCGCCGCCTGGTCCATCTGCGGCATCAGCACCTGCTCGGCGTAGGCGTTGTAGGCGGGGACGCTGGCCATCATGTTCGAGACGACGAGCCCCCGCAGATGCTGCTGGTGGCGCAGGGCGTACTCGATGGCGAGCAGCCCGCCCCACGACTGGCCGTAGAGGACGAAGTTGTCCCGGTCCAGCCCGAGAGCGGCGCGGACCTGCTCCACCTCATCGACGAAACGGTCCAGCTCCCACAGCGACGGGTCGGCGGGCTGATCGCTGTAGCCCGAGCCGAGCTGGTCGTAGTAGTAGTACTCGACCCCCGCCGCGGGCAGGTAGCTGTCGCAGGCCTCCAGGTACTCGTGGGTCGACCCCGGGCCGCCGTGCAGCAGCAGCACCCTGAGGCCGGGATTGTTGCCGACCCGCTTCACCCACACCCGGTAGACACCGGCGGGCGTCCTCACCGGGATCATCCGCGCGCCCCCGCTCAGCACATCGTCCCGCCCCGAACAGTCCAGGTAGCTGCTTGCCGGCCGCACGTGCTCCTCCCTCCCCCGGCGGCTGGCGCCCGCCGGGCCCTCAGCAGCTTAGGGGGCCGGGCAGGGGCCCGCCAGGCTGGCGTGCCCGTTCTTTACTGCGCCGGCCGGCGATGTCAGCCTGGACCGGTGATGCCCACGATCAGGTACTGCACCACACCCGCCGGCCGCGTCGCCTACTCGACCGCGGGCGCCGGGCCGCCGCTGCTGTGCGACTCGGGCTGGATCACCCACCTCCGCGGGCAGCTGGAGCTGTTCTCGTTCGCCAGCTTCATGGCGCGGCTGGCCGAACGGTACACGGTGATCCGCTACGACAAGCCCGGCTGCGGCCTGTCGGACAGGGACGGGATCGATCTGTCGTTCGACGGGCAGGCGGCGGCGGCGCTGGCGGTCGCCGATGCGGCCCGCGCCGACCGGTTCAGCCTGTTCGGCGCCTCGCAGGGCGGCCAGCTCGCCGCCGCGATAGCAGCCAGGTGCCCGGAACGGGTCGAGGCGCTGGTGCTGTACGGAATGTGTGCCAGCGGTACCGACCTGGCGCCTGCCGAGGTCAGGGACTCGATCGTGGCGCTCGTGCGGGCGCACTGGGGCCTGGGGTCGAAGGTGCTGACCGGCATCTTCATCCGCGATCCCAGCGCCGATGAGGTGGAGGTGTTCACGCGGCTGCAGCGGGCGGGCGCCTCGGCCGCCGTGGCCGGCCGGCTCCTTGAGGTCTACTACGACACCGACATCAGGGCGCTGCTGCCGGCCATCCAGGCGCGGACCGCGGTCCTGCACCGGGAGGCGGACAGCGCCACCCGGTTCGAGCTGGGACGCGAGGTGGCCACGCTCATCCCCGGGGCGATGCTCATCCCGCTGCCGGGCACCAGACATCTTTTCTACCAGGGCGAATGGGAGCCGGTCGTCGCGGCGGCGCTCGGCTTCCTCGGCGAGGGGGCGGACCAGCGGCCGCGGCTCACCCGCCGCGAGCTTGAGGTGGCCAGGCTGATCGCCGACGGGCTGACCAACCAGGCCATTGCGACGCGGCTGTCCGTCGCGCCGCGGACGGCGGAAGCGCACGTTGAGAACATCCGGCGCAAGCTGGAGGTCCGCTCGCGCGCCCAGATCGCCGCCTGGATAACGGAGCACCGCCCGGCAGCAGAGCGCCAGGCAGCGACCGAGCACCGCGAGCGCCGCTGATCGCCTCGGTAGTTCACCCGATGCGCTGGGCGGGCGCACAGGCTCTGGCCCCGGATTCCGCCGTTATTGCCGGTAGTTCACCCGATAGCGGCCCTGAGCTGGGTGATCCTAGGGTCAGGGCATGGCCAGCACCAGGCAGCCCACACGCCCCCATCCGACCGGACGGCGGCCGGAGCCGCGTGGTGTCCCTGCACTGCTCATCCTCGGCTACGCGGCCGCGGTCTACGTCCTCTTCCTCGCGGTGCTCGGCTACGCGATCGGTTTCTTCGCTGGCGCAGGTGTGCCCACGGGCATCGATAAGGGGACGCCCTCGGCCTGGCCGCTCGCGGTGGCGGTCGACATGCTGCTGTTGCTGGTGTTCGCGGTCCAGCACAGCGTGATGGCACGCCCCTGGTTCAAGCGCCGCTGGACCCGCCTGGTGCCCGCGCCCGCCGAGCGGTCGACGTTCGTACTGTGCGCGAGTTTGCTGCTGGCGCTGCTGTTCTGGCAGTGGCGGCCGGTCGGCGGGACGGTCTGGCACTTGTCAGGACCGGCTGCGGTCGTGGTCTTCAGCGGGTACGCGATCGGCTGGGTGGTGGCCGTCGGCTCCACCTTCATGATCAATCACTTCGACCTGTTCGGGCCCCGGCAGGCGTACCTGCATGCGCGCGGCGCCGCTTACCGCCCACCGCCGTTCACCGAGCGCGCCCTCTACCGGTGGGTCCGACACCCCCTCATGGCCGGGTTCGTGATCATCTTCTGGGCCGCGCCGGTGATGACGGCCGGGCACCTGCTGTTCGCCGTCGCCGCGGCCGGCTACATCCTGCTGGGCATCAGGTTCGAGGAGCGTGACGCCCGGCACGATCTCGGCGAGGCCTACCGCGCCTACCAGCGCCGCGTGCCCGCGCTGATGCCCGCCGTCTGGCCACGGCCCCGGCGGAGGACACCCAGCGAAGGAGAGAACACGGCATGAACAGCACGACAGTGACCGGCCCGGCCACGGCCCCGGCGGCAGCGGGACAGCCGGTGCTTGGACCGCCGCGCGTGGGCGTGCTGCCGCCGTTCGACCTGCTCGGGCAGGGCCCAGGAGCCGCGGGGGCGTTCCTGGCGCAGGCCGCCGAAGCGGGCATCGACCATATCTGATGCGGCGATCATGTGAGTTTCTTCACCGGCATGGGGTTCGACGGGCTCGTGCAGGCGACCGCGCTGGCGGCGCTTCATCCCACGCTGCCGATCTACACCGGCGTGTACCCGCTGCCGCTGCGCCATCGCGGCCGCCGTGAGGCGGCTGCTGGCACGGGCCTGACGATTCCCTCGCCACGACGCGCTGCGGCGTACGCTTGCGCTGGCCGGCCTGATCCGCAGAGGAGAAGCAGATGACCGCGTACGTGATCGCCGATATCGACATCCACGACCAGGACGCGTACCGGGAGTACTCGGCGCTGGTCCCGGATACGCTCCGGTCGTACGGGGGACGGTTCCTCGTCCGCGGCGGCGCGTTCGAGACGCTCGAGGGCGACTGGCGGCCGCGGCGCGTGGTCGTGCTCGAGTTCCCCAGCGCCGAACACGCCAGGCGCTGGTACGGGTCGCAGGAGTACGCCGCGCCGCTGGCGATGCGCCACCGTGCCTCGACCGGCAAACTCGTGCTGGTCGAGGGAACCGCATAGCACCGTGGCTGGCGTGTGATCGACTTCGACGGGGGCTGGCGGACCGAACGGCTCGATCTGGAGCCGCTGACGGTGGCGCACGCCGCCGAACTGGCACCGCTGCTCGACGACACCCGGCTGCATGAGTTCACCGGCGGCGCGCCCGCGAGCGCGGCGGCCCTGGCGGACCGCTACGCGCGGCTGGCGGTGCGCCACTCGCCCGGCGGTGACCAGCTGTGGGGCAACTGGGTGCTGCGAGTGCGCGGCACCGGCTCGGCGGTGGGGACCGTTCAGGCGACGCTGCCCGCGGGCGGTCCAGCCGATGGGCCGGCCGAGGTCGCCTGGGTGGTCGCGCATGCCGCGCAGGGCCGCGGCTATGCCAAGGAAGCGGCGCGCAGCCTGGTAGGCCGGCTGCATGAGGCCGGCTGGACCGTCGTGGCCCACATCCATCCCCGCCACGTCGCCTCGGAGCGGGTTGCCCGCGCCGCGGGACTGGTGCCCACGGCGGAGGTCCACGACGGCGAGGTCCGCTGGGTCCGCTCAGCGGCCGCGGCGCCCGAGCGGCGCCCGGGGATCCCGTAGCCCCGATCCGCTCCGCCCGCGGAGGCGGCCGTTCCGCCGGGCGGATCAGGTGGCCTTGGCCGGGGGCGGTGCGCTAATCGCCCAGCGAATGGCCTGCACAAGGGCGTGGCCGGCCGGGCGCACCACGGCGGCCTCGGTGACCGGCAGGCGGGGCAGGTACAGCGGCCGGCGCGCCCAGCCGGGCAGGAGCGACACCGCCGCCGCGGCCAGCACGCCATAGGGCGCCCGGGCAATGACGGGAAGCGGCGGGCTGAGCAGCAGGAACCGGGCAGCTTCGCGGGCCTGGGTGGTTCCGGCCAGCTCGGCCCGGTACGTGGCGATCCGGGCGGCGAGCCCGGCTTCGGTGCGCGGCGGATCGGGCACGCCGAGGCTGGCGCCGATCCGGGCGAGGTCGGCGACGTAGCCGTCGCGTCCGGCCTGGTCCAGCGGCTCGGCGCCGAACCGGGTGTGCGCGCGCAGGAAGCTGTCGGCCTCGGCGATGTGAACCCAGGTCAGCAGGTGCGGGTCGGACGCCGTGTACGGCCGCCCGTCGGGCGCGATCCCGGTGACCCGCTGGTGGATCGCGCGGACCCGCCCGACCGCTGCCTCGGCGTCGCCGGCCCGGCCGAACGTCGTGACGGCAAGGAAGTAGCTGGTCCGCTGAAGCCGCCCCCACGGGTCACCGCGGTAACCCGAATGCCCTGCCACCGCCGCCATGGCCAGGGGATGCAGTGACTGCAGCAGCAGCGCCGTGAGCCCGCCGATGAACATCGACGAATCCCCGTGCACCCGGCGGATCGCGCTGCCTTCCGCGAACCACCGCTCGCCCCCGGCCGTATTGATCACCTGGCGGCGCGCCGGACCCTCCGGCCCGGCTACCCGCTCGAAGATGGCCGCACCGATGCGGCTGCGGACGCTGCCAGCCAGGTCAGGGAGCACCATGACCGTCCACCTTCGCATTATCTCCCGGCCGCACCGCGCCCGCCGCCCCGCCGCGGGAGCCCAGCGCGAGGTCCGCCATGCTCGCCGGGCCGCGCCGCAGGCACGGCGGGCGCCGGGCGGTCAGCGCGGACCCGGCGGCGCCGGCCGGTGGGTACGGACCCCGGCGCTCACCTAGCGTTCGGCGCGGGCCTGGCCGGTGCCCGCCGGCCGGTGCGCGATCCAGCGCGCGGTCTGCTCCTGCCAGGTGGGGGGCTGGCCGGGCAGTGGTGTGCGCTGGCCGGAGCGCAATCCGTCGATGACGACCGCCAGGTGGCGCTGCCGCAACTCGGCGGTGCGCGCGGCATCGCCCAGCTTGACGCCGGCCAGGAACTCAAGCAGGAACTCGACGTCGAGGTAGGTGACGTCGTCTCTCAGCAGGCCGGTGGCACGGACCCGCTCGAACAGCTCGATGCCGAGCGCCTGCATCTGCTCGGCCAGGGCCAGCTGCTCGGCGCTGGGGATGAACGTCCCGGCGAGCCGGACGGTCAGCCCATGGGTGTTCGCGGCCACGATGCGGCGCAGGAAGCCGGTGAAGGCCTCCCAGGGCTCGGCGTCGGAGGCCAGGGCACGCCGGATCTCCGTTAGGTAGATCTCCTGGCCCTTCCGGCACAGCGTGCGCAGCAGGTCCTCCTTGCCCGCGTACCGGTGGTAGAGGGCACCGATGCCGACCCTGGCCCGCTCGGCCACCGCGGAGATCGGGGCGTTGGGGTCGGCGAGGAACACGTCCCGGGCCGCCCGCAGGATGAGCTCGTCGTTGTGCGCCGCCTGAGCCTGGCGTCCACGGAGCGGGGCCGCGCCGTCTGCCATGAACTCCCCCCATCTCGTCTTGAACGGATCATTCTGTTCTGATACTGTTGAACTGAACAGAACAGTCCGTTCAGATTAGTGAGTGGCGGAGGACTTGGCAATGACGAACCCGACCGCGAACAAGATCGAGGAATTCCGGATCGACATCCCGCAGGCGGACCTCGACGACCTGGCCGACCGCCTCGCCAGGACCCGGTGGCCGTCCAGCCTGCCCGGGCCGGCGTGGAAGCGCGGGGTGCCGGTCAGCTACCTGCGCGAGCTTGCCGAGTACTGGCGCGGCGGCTTCGACTGGCGTGCCCAGGAGGCGCGCCTGAACTCCTGGCCGCAGTACCTCACCCAGATCGACGGCCAGAAGATCCACTTCCTGCACGTGAGGTCGCCGGAGCCCGACGCCACGCCGCTGCTCCTGCTCCACGGCTGGCCGGGGTCGGTCGTGGAGTTCCTGAACGTCATCGGGCCGCTCACCGACCCGCGCGCGCACGGCGACGCCTCGGCCCCGGCGTTCGACCTGGTCATCCCTTCGTTGCCGGGGATCGGGTTCTCCGGCCCCATCACCGAGCCCGGATGGACCAGTCGGCGGATCGCGGCCGCGCTCGCCGAACTGATGCGCCGGCTCGGCTACGAGCGCTACGGCGCCCAGGGCGGCGACTACGGCGCCTTTGTCGCGCCCGACCTCGGCCGGGTCGACCCCGAGCACGTTATCGGCGTCCACGTCAACGCGGCCACCATGGGCTTCATCCCGTTCGGGGACATCCCCGAGCAGGACCAGGCGACCTTCACCGAAGTCGAGAAGCAACGGGTGCAGCGGCTGCAGGACTTCCTGGCCGAGGGCAACGGCTACTTCCAGATCCAGTCCACCCGCCCACAGACGCTGTCCTACGCGCTGACCGACTCCCCGGCCGGGCAGCTGGCATGGATCGTCGAGAAGTTCAAGGAGTGGACCAACTCCGCCCACGCGCTGCCCGAGGACGCGATCCCGCGAGACGACATCCTCGCCGACGTCAGCGTGTACTGGTTCACACGGACGGCCGGCTCCGCGGCCAACACTATCTACTACGAGAGCATGCACTCGGGCGACTGGCCGACCCCCTCCGGGGTGCCGACCGGCGTGGCCGTCTTCGCCGAAGACATCGCCATCCGGCGCTACGCGGAGGGTGTCAACAACATCGTGCACTGGAGCGACTTCGACACCGGCGGCCACTTCGCCGCGCTGGAGACGCCGGGCCTGCTCGTGCAGGACATTCGCGCCTTCTTCGCATCCCTGGCGGCGACGGCATAGTCCTGCTGATCATCTACCCGTACGCTTGATGCGTGCTTGGCCTCCCCGATGGCACCCGCGCGTGCCTGTTCGACCTGGACGGCGTCCTCACCAAGACAGCGGTGGTGCACAACGCTGCCTGGAAGGAGATGTTCGACGCTTACCTGCGGGAGCGGTCCCGGCGGACGGGCGAGCCCTTCGTGCCGTTCGACCCCGGCCGGGACTACGACGAGTACGTGGACGGAAAACCCCGCGCCGACGGCACCCGCTCGTTCCTGGCTTCCCGGAGGATCGAGCTGCCGGAAGGCAGCGAGGACGACCCGCCCAGCGCGGAAACGGTCCACGGCCTCGGCACCCGCAAGAACGAGATCGTGCTGCGGCGGATACGCGAGGACGGCGTGGAGGCGTACGAGGGCTCGGTCCGCTACGTCCGGGCGGCCCGGGACGCGGGCCTGCGCCGCGCCGTCGTGTCGTCCAGCGCCAACTGCCGTGACGTGCTCATCGCCGCGGGCATCGAGGATCTGTTCGAGGCGCGGATCGACGGCGTCTGGGCCGGGCGTGAGCACCTTCGGGGAAAGCCGGCTCCGGACACCTTCCTGGCGGCGGCGCGAGCCCTCGGGCTGGGACCGCAGGCGGCCGCGGTCTTCGAGGACGCGCTGGCCGGCGTGGAAGCGGGCCGGGCCGGCAGGTTCCTTTTTGTCGTCGGGGTTGATCGCACCGGGCAGGCGGATGCCCTGAAGAAGCACGGCGCGGACATCGTCGTGACCGATCTCGCTGAACTGATGGACCACTCATGATTAAGACCAAGACGTTCACCGTGGAGCCCTGGTGCCTGCGGGAGACCCAGCTGGACCTGGACATGATGGCCCAGACGGAGTCGGTGTTCGCCCTGTCGAACGGCCACCTTGGCTGGCGGGCGAACCTGGACGAGGGCGAGCCCCACGCCCTGCCGGGGACCTATCTCAATGGGTTCTATGAAGTGCGGCCGCTGCCTTATGCCGAGGCGTCGTACGGCCTGCCGGAGTCCGGGCAGACCATCATCAACGTCACCAACGGCAAGCTGATCAGGCTGTTCGTCGACGATGAGCCCTTCGACGTCCGCTATGGTGAGCTCCGTTCCCACGAGCGCAGCCTGGATTTCCGGGCGGGTGCGCTCAGCCGCCAGGCCGAATGGGTGTCTCCGGCCGGAGGAGCGGTCCGGGTCTCGTCGACCCGGCTGGTGTCGTTCACCCAGCGGGCGATCGCCGCGATCCGCTACGAGGTGGAGCCGCTGGAGAGTCCCATGCGGATCGCGCTGCAGTCCGAGCTTCTCGCGAACGAGCAACTGCCATCCCTGGGCGGAGATCCCCGTCTCGGGGCCGTGCTCGAGCACCCGCTTGAGCAGGAGGATCAGGACGCCCAGGGGACGGCCGTGATTCTCGTGCACCGGACGAGCCAAAGCAAGCTGCGCATCGGCGCGGCAATGGATCACCTGGTGGACGGGCCCAATGTGCATGTCGAGTCCCGGGCGTTTCCCGACGGCGGCGTCGTCACGGCGACCGCGGTGCTGAAGCCGGGGCAGCGGCTGCGGCTGACCAAGCTCGTCGCGTACGGCTGGTCGGGCAGCCGGTCGCTGCCCGCGGTCCGGGATCAGGTATGGGCGGCGCTGAGCGGGGCCAAGCAGACGGGCTGGGATGGGCTGCTCGCCGAGCAGCGCGGGTTCCTCGACGACTTCTGGCACCGCGCCGACGTGGAGATCGACGGGGACGCCGAGGTCCAGCAGGCGGTGCGGTTCGGGCTGTTCCACGTGCTGCAGGCCGGCGCCCGCGGCGAGAACCGCCCGATCCCGGCCAAGGGCCTGACCGGGCCCGGGTACGACGGGCACACGTTCTGGGATACCGAAACCTTCGTCCTGCCGGTGCTCACGCTGACGGCTCCCGACGCGGCCGCCAGCGCGCTGCAATGGCGGCACAGCACCCTGTCGGCGGCCGTGGAGCGGGCCGCCCAGCTCGGCTACCGGGGTGCCGCCTTCCCGTGGCGGACGATCAACGGCAAGGAGGCCTCGGGTTACTGGCCGGCCGGCACCGCCGCCTTCCACATCAATGCGGACATCGCCGATGCGGTGGTCCGCTACCTCGACGCGACCGACGACGAGGCGTTCGCCCGCGGAGTAGGGATGGACCTGCTGACGCAGACCGCACGGCTCTGGCGCTCCCTGGGCCACCATGATGCCCAGGGCCGGTTCCACATCGACGGCGTCACCGGCCCGGACGAGTACAGCGCCCTCGCCGACGACAACGTCTACACGAACCTGCTGGCCCGGCATAACCTGCTGGCGGCCGCGGAAACGGCGAAGCGGTATCCCGACCGTGCCCGCGAACTCGGCATCGACCTGGAGGAATCGGCTAGCTGGCGTGACGCCGCCGAGCACATGCACATCCCCTATGACGTCGCACTCGGCGTGCACCAGCAGGCCGAGGGGTTCACGCGGCACCAGATGTGGGACTTCGCCCATACCCCCCCGGAAAATTATCCGCTGCTGCTCCACTACCCCTACCTTGACCTGTACCGCAAGCAGGTCGTCAAGCAGGCCGACCTGGTGCTGGCCATGCAACTGCGGCCGGATTCGTTCACGGCCGAGCAGAAAGCACGGAACTTCGACTACTACGAGCAGCTCACAGTGCGGGACTCGTCGCTATCCGCCTGCACCCAGGCGGTCATGGCGGCCGAGGTCGGGCACCTGGGGCTGGCGTTCGACTACCTCGGTGAGGCCGCCCTCATGGACCTGCACGACCTCGAGCACAACACGCGCGACGGCGTGCACATCGCCTCGCTGGCCGGCGCGTGGGTCGCGGTGGTCGGCGGCTTCGCGGGCCTGCGCCACCGGGAGGGCGCGTTCAGCTTCTCGCCGCGCCTCCCCGAGGGGCTCACCAGGCTTGCGTTCAGCCTTCTTATCCGCGGGCAGCGCCTGCGGGTGGAGGTCAACCACACCTCGGCCCGCTACCTCCTGGAGGACGGGGACCCGCTGGAGATCGCCCACCATGGCGAACCGGTGAAGCTCGCCCCCGGGAAGCCGCAGGACCGCCCGATCTCCGCCATATCGCCCCGTCCGCGACCCACCCAGCCGCCGGGACGGGAACCGGCGGCGCGCCTGGAACAGCGGTAGCCGGGACCGAGACCGGATCGGCCCCGCCAGCGGAAGAACGCGACGGCCAGAAGACGGGGCGAGACCGGCCGTCGCGGCGAGCCAGTCATCCGGGCTCCCGCATGCCCCCGGCAGGCGGGACAGGGCTTGCGCAATGCTGGTGGGATGGCAACTGCAGCAGCCGGGCCCCGGTCCTGGTACAGCCGGCCCGCGGCGCGGCAGTGGGAATGCGCGCCGCCCGACCCGGCCGCGTCGGCGTTTCACGCGGGCCTGCCGGGCTACCGGCCCACGAAGCTGACCGAGCTCCCGGCCCTGGCCCGGGAGCTGGGTGTGGGCAGGGTATTCGTGAAGGACGAATCGACGCGCCTGGGCCTGCCGGCGTTCAAGGTGCTGGGAGCCTCGTGGGGGGTCGCGCAGGTCCTGGCCACATCGTCCGCGCCTGCGGAGGCCGGTGGCGCTGCCGCCGGCCTCACGGTCGCCGCGCTGCGCCGGGCGGCGGCCGACCACCCCGTCGAATTGGTGACGGCGACGGACGGCAACCACGGGC
>DASYQM010000408.1:0-23556 GCA_036005525.1 Streptosporangiaceae bacterium | reverse complement strand
CACATCAGGGTGCTGGTCGCCCACGACCACACCGGCCTGCGCGGCAAGCTGGCGGACGCTGAGGCCGAGGAACCGCCGGACCTCCCGGCACCGGGTGTGCCACAGCTGGGCGGTGCGTGGATATCGGGCGCGTCCAACCCGCCCGCCTGATGGCCTCGGGCAAGATCATCCGCACCGGCTGCGCACCCGGCCGCCCAGCCCTGACAACGCCGGGGGGTCGGGAGTGTCTGGCGACGGAGGCCGAGGTAGGCGGCCTGCCGGGATGTCGGGCAACCGTCCGCTGACACGATCGTCCCGCGCGGGGAGGTTTAGTAGCGGTTAATATGGCCGACAATGGTGGGGTCTGATCCTGGGAATCCGCAGGTGAGGACAGTGGCTGACTAGCGCCTAGAGCCTTGTTAGCCTCAAAGAATTACCCCGAGGAGCCGCACATGGCTCCGGCGGACCTCATCGTCCGCCTTGCAGCCAAGGAGTACCCGTGACCGAGACACGCGACGACCACGTCACCTGGCTCACCCAGGAGGCCTACGACCGGCTGAAAGCCGAGATGGACCATCTCTCGGGGCCAGGACGAGTGGAGATCGCGGAGAAGATCGAGTCCGCCCGCGCCGATGGTGACCTGCGTGAGAACGGCGGCTATCACGCGGCCAAGGAGGAGCAGGGCAAGCAGGAGGCCCGCATCAACCAGATCCAGCACATCCTGGAGAACGCCAAGGTCGGGGAGCCGCCGCGCACCGAGGGCGTGGTCGGTCCCGGGATGACCGTCACCGTCCGCTTCGATGGCGACGACGACGAGGTCACCTTCCTGCTGGCCTCGCGCGAGGAGAGCGGGTCGCCGATCGACATCTACTCCCCGCGCTCCCCGCTGGGCAGCGCCATCTCCGGCAAGAAGGTCGGCGAAACCGCGACCTACACCATGCCGAACGGCCGCGCCGCCACGGTCGAGATTCTCGAGGCGGTCCCGTACGGGGAGTTCTGAACCAGGCGGACTCGGCCGCTGTCCCGGGGATGGGCCCGGGCAGCGGCCGTTGCCGTTATTAGCCGACGAGTTCAGCCGCCTCGGGCGACGGCTGCTCGGCCGCCGTCCGGCCTCGCAGCGGCACTTCCTTGAGGAAGCAGGCCAGGATGAACACCGCCGCGGCGGCCGGCGCGGCCCAGAAGAACACCTCCGTGGTCGCGTGCGTGATCGCGGCGAAAACGACGTTCTTCACCGCCGCGGGCAGGTGGGCGACCACGACCGGGTTGAGCTGGCCGCCGCCGGCGTTCAGGTGCAGAGCGGGCATCCTGGCGTGCAGTTCACTGGTCAGCTGGTGGGCGAAGATCGCGCCGAACGCGGAGACGCCGATCGACCCGCCGATCTGCTGGAAGAACGTCCGTGAACTGCTGGCCACGCCGATGTCGCTCATGGCCACGCTGTTCTGCGCGACGAGCGTGGTGATCTGCATAAGGAAGCCCATGCCCACGCCGAGCACGACGAAGAACAGGCCGGAAGTGACCAGGCTGGTGTTGACGTTCAGCATGGTCAGCAAGTACATGGCCACCGTCATGACCGCGCCGCCGATGATCGGCAGCGCCTTGTAGCGGCCGGTCTTTGTGGTGACCCGGCCAGCTATCAGCGTGGTGACGGTCGAGCCCAGCATGAGCGGGATCAGCATCAGCCCGCTCTCGGTCGCCGACAGGTGCTGCACCGTCTGCTGGTACAGCGGCAGGAAGGTCAGCGCACCGAACATGGCCAGGCCGAGCAGGAAGCTCATCGCGGTGACGAGGGAGAAGTTCCGGTTCCTGAACACGTGCAGCGGCAGCACGGGCTCGGCGGCACGCCGCTCGACCGCGATGAACCCAGCCGTCGCTGCTATGGCCACCGTGCCCAGGCCCATGATCTGCGCCGACCGCCAGGGGTACTGCGTGCCCCCCCAGGTGGTCAGCAGGACCAGCGAGGCAGCGGCCACCGCGAGCAGCGCCGCTCCGAGGTAGTCGATCTTGTGCTTCACCTTGTGGAGCGGCACGTGCAGGGTCAGGGCGAGGTAGATGAGGGCGGCGCCGCCGATCGGCATGTTGATGTAGAAGATCCACCGCCAGGACAGGCTGTCGGTGATGTACCCGCCGACCAGTGGGCCGGCGATCATGGCCAGCGTCATCGCCGCCATGATGTAGCCCATGTACTGACCGCGCTCACGGGGGGACACCAGGTCCCCGATGGTCGCTATCGCGCCGACCAGGAGCCCGCCGGCGCCCAGGCCCTGCAGCGCGCGGAACGCGATGAGTTGGTCCATCGTGTGCGACAGGCCGGACAGCGCCGAGCCGACCAGGAAGATGATGATCGCGGCCATGAGCAGGCGCTTGCGGCCGTACAGGTCACCCAGCTTGCCGTACAGGGGCGTGGTCACGGTGGCCGCGAGCACGTAGGCGGTGACCACCCAGGACAGGTGCGTCACGCCACCCAGGTCGCCGACGATGCGCGGCAGGGCGGTGGAGACGACGAGCTGGTCGAGCATGGCGAGCATGATGGCCAGCAGCAGACCGGGGAGGATGATCAGGACTTCCCGCCGTGGCCCTGTCGGGACGGCCGCAGCCTCCGCGGACGCGTTCTGTGCCATGGTTTGGGTTCCTCCCGCGCGAGATGCTCGCTACCTACTTGCCGACCGGTTAGTATGTCTCTGGAGACAAGGCTAGAATGGCAACTAACCGGTCGTCAAGTAAGTTTTGCTGAGGGAGCACGAAGCGCGGCACGATGGATGAACCGATGCGCGCCACCGCGCGGGCCGCAACACCGGCCCTTGATGTTCCTCCTGCCGTGGGCAGGAGCCGCTCCCGGAACAGGAGCCGCTCCCGTGGCAGCAGCCCGGCCCGCGGCGAGGCGCGCGCCCGGCACCGCGGGGGTGGCGAGTTCCCGCGCGGCGACACCCGCGAGCGCATCCAGGCGATCGCGCTGGAGCTGTTCGCCGAGCAGGGCTACGAGAAGACCTCACTGCGGGAGATCGCGGAACGGCTCGGCGTCACCAAGGCGGCGCTGTACTACCACTTCAAGTCCAAAGAGGACATCGTCCGCAGCCTCACCGAGGACTACCGGGCCGAGCTGGACACGGTCATCGCGTGGGGCGCCAGCCAGCCGCCAAGCCCCGAGAGCAGGGCCGAAATCCTCGCCCGTTATGCGGATGTCGTCAGCCGGCGCCTCGAGGTCATCCGGTTCATGGAGCAGAACCAGGCTGCCCTGCACAGCCTCCTGTCCGACCTCGGCGGCCGGAAGAAGCTCTTCCGCGCGCATTTCAAGGCCCTGTGCGACCTGATCACTCCGCCCGGGGCGGCTCTGCCCGACCGGATTCGCGCGGCGATGGCGGTCGTCTCCATCGGCATGAGCTCGCTGCTCTTCCAGCACGAGGCAGCGAGCCCTGAGGAACTGCACGACGCCGCGCTGAAGGTGGCTTGCGACCTCGCCGACGCCCCGGCCCCTGATCCAGCAACGCTCGGCAGCCCCTCCGGAAACCCCTAGCGGGGGCCAGCGGCTGAGGCGCGCACCAGGGGCAGTACCCGATACGGGACCGGGGTGGCGAGCGCGATGACGGTGGAGGCGCGCACCACACCGGCCACGGCCACGATGGCGTCGATCACCCGCTGAAGGTCGCTGTTGGTCCGGGCCACCACCCGGCAGAGCATGTCGCCCGGCCCCGTGATCGTGTGTACCTCCAGCACCTCGGGGATGCCCGCGAGCCGCTCGGCGACCGGGTCGTGCCCACCGACCTGCCGGATCTCCAGCGTCACGAACCCGGTCACGCGGTAGCCGAGCGCGACGGGGTCTACGTCCGGCCCGTAGCCGGTCACCACCGAGCGGGCCTGCAGCCGGTCCAGCCGCGCCTGCACGGTGCCACGCGCCACTCCCAGCCGCCGCGACGCCTCCAGCATCCCGACCCGGGGCTCCGCCGTGAGCAGTTCGATCAGCCGCACATCCAGTGGGTCGGCCGGCCCGGCATTCCCGCTCACGTCGTCCTCCCACCCGCACGCCCGGCTGTGCCGCTCACGTCGCCTTCCTATTCGCGAACCCGGCGAACCAGCACAGACTGCGCAGTTCTGCGGTCTGTGTCGCCTTCAAACTAGGCAAATTGTCCAGCTTGCTTGCCAAGTGTTGCACATCATGCCCGCCCGGTCGATGCTTCGGTCAAGTGGTCTGTCAGGGGAGTCAATGAGGCCTCCTCTCACAGGCCACGAGTGGCGCAGGCACGTGGCCAGCGGGTGAACCATCGGGTGAAGGAGCGTGACGATGGCAGCGCAGGGCGGGCACGGACTCCAGGACGGCGGGCAAACGCGTCGGGACGCCTTCCCGGTCATCGGCATGGACGCGGTCGTCTTCGCGGTCGGCAATGCGCGGCAGGCCGCCCACTACTACTCGGCCGCGTTCGGCATGCGGTGCGTCGCCTACCGCGGGCCCGAAACCGGCTGCCGCGACGAGGCCGCCTACGTCCTCGAATCCGGCCGGGCACGTTTCGTGCTCCGGGGCCCGGCCCGGCCGGGTACGGGCATCGGCAGGCACGTGGCCGACCATGGCGACGGGGTGATCGACCTGGCGATCGAGGGTCCCTCGGCAGAGGCGGCCTACGAGTACGCGACCGCCCACTGCGCCCGGGGGCTGGCCGCGCCGGCCACGGTCGAGGACGACCATGGCAAGGCCGTGCTCGCCACCATCGCCACCTACGGCGAAACCGCCCACACGCTGGTCGAGCGGTCCAGTTACTCGGGCCCGTACCTGCCGGGCTACGTCGCCGCCGGCCCGCTGGGAACCGGGCCGGCCCGGCCGTTTTTCACCGAAATCGACCCCTGCGTCGGCACCGTCGAGCTCGGCCGGATGGATGAGTGGGTGAGCTTCTACCACCGGGTGATGGGCTTCACGAACATGAAGGAGTTCGTCGGGGACGACATCGCCACCGAGTACTCCGCGCTCATGAGCAAGGTGGTCGCGGACGGCTCACGGCGGGTGAAGTTCCCGATCAACGAGCCGGCGCCGGGGAAGAAGAAGTCGCAGATCGACGAGTACCTGGAGTTCTACGGCGGGCCTGGCGTCCAGCACATCGCCCTGGCCACCGACGACATCGTCGCCGCCGTCACAGGCATGAGGGCGGCCGGGGTGGAGTTCCTCGACACCCCCGGCACCTACTACGACGCGCTCGGGAGCTGGGCCGGCCAGACCCGGGTACCGGCCGGCGAGCTCAGGGAGCTTGGCATCCTTGCCGACCGGGACGAGGACGGCTACCTGCTGCAGATCTTCACGAAGCCGGTGCAGGACCGGCCGACGGTGTTCTTCGAGCTGATCGAGCGCCACGGCTCGCAGGGGTTCGGCAAGGGCAACTTCAAGGCGCTGTTCGAGGCCATCGAGCGGGAGCAAGGCCGGCGCGGCAACCTGTGAGGTGCCCCGCACCGCAACCCGCCGCCTCGTACGGCGACCCGGGCCTCACTGCCCGTGGACCCGGCCTCACTGCCCGTGGACCCGGCCTCACTGCCCGCGGACCCCGGGCTCGCTGCCCGCGGACCCGGGCCTCACTGCTCGCGGGCGCAAAAGGTAGCCGGGCCCGGGCGAACCGGTGCATCATGACGGCGTGACCCAGCAACCGGACGATCAGGGGTCGCAGCCGCCCCCGGCGCCCCAGCCCTTCACCATGCCCGGCCAGCCTCCGGACGGGAGCCCCGGGCAGCCTCCGGACGGGAGCCCCGGTCAGCCCGCAGGCGCCGCACCCGGCCAGCAGTACGGCGCCTACCGGTCCTATCCTGGCACCTCCCGCGGCGCGCCCGGCTACGGCACGCGTGGTTACGGCACGGCCAGATACGGCACGGGCGGCCAGACGGCCAAGGACCCGGCGCTGGCCGAGTGGTGGCAGCGCCTGCTGGCCCGTCTCGTCGACGACGTGATCCTGGTCGTCCTCACCAGCCCGCTCTGGGTCAGTGTCCTGCTCCCGGCGTTCCGCCGCGTCGAGCGCCTGGCCAGCCAGTACCCGGACCTGAGCGAGCCGGCTGCGTCGCAGGCGTTCAATAACGGCGTGAGCCACCTGATGGCAGGGATGATCGACACGTTCCTGCTGCTCGGCGCCGCCGTCGGGGTCGTCTCGTTCGCTTACGACTGGCTCCAGCACGGGCTGTGGGGCCAGACCATCGGCAAGCGGGTTATGGGGACCAAGGTGGTCACCGCGGATACCCGCTCGCCCATCTCGGGTCAGGCCGCCTGCGGGCGCGCGGCGGTATACGCCCTGGTCCCGGTGGTGCCCTCGGTGGGCGGCCTGTTCGCCTTGGTCAATGAGTCGTGGCTACTGTGGGACCCGCGGCGGCAATGTCTGCATGACAAGGCGGCCCGCACGGTGGTCGTCAAGACGAGCATGCTGCCGGGCGGTGCTCAGATGCCCGGCACCGGGGCCCCTGGGGCTCCCTAGCCGAACAGCAGGGTGTAGCCCGCCCGGCGGAGCTGGCTGATGACCTCGTCGCTGTGGGCCGGCCCGCGGGTTTCCACCTGGAGCAGCACCTCGACCTCGTCCACCAGCAGCCGGGGTGCCACCCGCTCATGCACCACGTCGAGCACGTTGGCCCCCAGGCCTGCCAGCTCGCTCAGCAGCCTCGCCAGCGCGCCGGGCCGGTCGGCGATCCGGCACCGGAACGTCAGGTACCGGCCAGCCGCGGACAGGCCGTGCCGCAGCACCTTGGCGAGCAGCAGCGGATCGATGTTGCCGCCCGACAGCACCACCACCACCGGCGGCTCGAACGCCTCCGGGTGGTCAAGCAGGGCCGCCACTCCCGCCCCACCGGCCGGCTCGACGACCTGCTTGGAACGCTCCAGGCAGATCAGCAGCGCACGCGACAGGGTCTCCTCGGAGACGGTGACTACCCTGTCCACCCGCCGCGACAGGATCTCGTACCCGATGTCGCCGGGCTGGCTGACCGCGATCCCGTCCGCCATGGTCCCGGCCGGGGCGATCCGCACCGGGTGACCGGCGGCGAGCGACGCCGGGTAGCACGCGCACGCCTCGGCCTGGACGCCGATCACCTTGATGGCCGGGTCGGTGCCGGACACCGCCACTGTGATCCCGGCCGCCAGCCCGCCGCCACCTACCGGTACTGCGATGGTTCTGGCCTGCGGGCACTGTTCGAGGATCTCCATGCCGACGGTGCCCTGGCCGGCCACGACGTCCGGGTGGTCGAACGGGTGGATGAAGACCGAGCCGTCCTCGCGGGCGTGCGCCAGCGCCGCGGTGAGCGCGTCCTCCACCGTCTCGCCCTGCAGGATGACCTCGGCCCCGTATCCCCGGGTCGCTTCCACCTTCGGCAGCGGCGCGCCGACCGGCATCACCACGGTCGCCCTGGCGCCCAGCCGGGCGGCGGCGAACGCGACCCCCTGGGCGTGGTTGCCCGCGCTCGCAGCCACCACGCCGCGCTCGCGCTCCGCCGCGGTCAGGCGGCTGATCCGCAGGTAAGCGCCGCGCGGCTTGAACGACCCGGTCCGCTGCAGGTTCTCGCACTTGAGGAAGACCGGCCCGCCGAGCCGGTCGGACAGCACCCGGGAGTGGAGCAGCGGGGTGACCGCGACGACTCCCCGCAGCACGTCACGCGCGGCGGCCACATCGGCCGGGCTGACCTCCGGCGACGTCATTGTCATGCCAGCAGTGTCGCACCCAATGGCGGCGCTGGCGGATCTCCCAGCCTGCCGCGCGGCGGAACAGCTCCGCCAGCGCTCCCTACTCCCCCGCCCAGTACCGGTCCGCGGCGAACAGCAGCGCGGCCGCTCCCACCAGCCCGGCGCTCTGGCCCAGCGCCGCCGGAACCACCGCCACGTCCCGCGCGAAATCGAGCCCGACATGGCGGCGCAGGGCCTCTTCCAGCGGGTCGAACAGCAGCGACCCGGCCTGGGAGAGCCCGCCCCCGATGGAGACCACCTCCAGGTCGCACAGGTGCGTCGCCGAGGCGATGGCGATGCCGAGCGCGTGGCCGGCCCGGCGCATCGCTTTCAGCCCGATCGGGTGTCCCTGCGCGGCGTCGTCGGCCAGGTCCTTGGCCGTGACCTGCGGCTGACCGGGCCGCCACCCCTGGGCCTGGGCCCAGGTGGCAAGGGCGGGGCCGCGGGCGATCGCCTCCACGCAGCCCTGCCCGCCGCAGACACACGGTGGCCCGTCCGGATCGACGACCACATGGCCGATGTGCCCGGCGTTGCCGGTCGCGCCGTTGATCAGCCGACCGTCCAGCACCAGCCCGCCGCCCACGCCGGTCGACACCACGATCCCGAGCATCGTGGTACGGCCGCGGCCCGCTCCCCGCCAGTGCTCCCCGGCCGCCAGGCAGATCGCGTCGTTGTGCAGCCGCACCGGGAGCCCGGTGAACCGTTCGGCGAGCCGGTCGCGCAGCGGGAACGCCCGCCAGGCAGGGATGTTCAGCGGCGAGACCTTTCCCGCGGGCCACTCCATCGGTCCCCCGCAGCCGCAGCCCACACCTGCGAGCCCGGTGGCCGGGTCCACGTCGGCCTCGGTGAGGACCCGGGTAAGCAGCGCGTCGAGCGTGCGCCATAGCTGCTCCGCGTCCAGCTCCTGCGGGGTGGCCGTCTGCGCCCACGAGATCACCCGCCCGCCCGGCTCAACGAGCCCGGCCGCGAACTTCGTGCCGCCGACGTCGATGGCCAGCGCTGGATCCGCAGCTGCCATGCCCGCACCTCCTGTGCCCCGATGCCCGGCCGGCCCGCCGTGTCGCGAACCCGGCCGGCATGGACATAGTGTCGAATGGTGCACTCACACAGCGAGGCCGGTACCGGCGCAAGCCCCGCCCCCCATCCAGCGATCACCACAGTCGGGGAGTTGCGCGCGAGCGGCCACACCTACCTGACGGTTAAAGACGAGATCCGGCGCAATCTGCTGGCCAGGATGCGCGCGGGCGAGGAGAGGTTCCCCGGGATCATCGGCTTCGGCCAGACGGTGCTCCCCCATCTGGAGCGTGCCCTCCTGGCCGGGCACGACACGATGCTGCTCGGCGAGCGCGGCCAGGGCAAGACCCGCCTGATCAGGACGCTGCCGGCCCTGCTCGATGAGTGGACCCCCACCGTGGCGGGGTGTGAGATCAACGACCATCCCTTCGCGCCGGCCTGCGCCCGCTGCCGGCGGCTGGCGGCTGAGCAGGGCGACGACCTGGCGGTGAGCTGGCGGCACCGGAGCGAGCGCTACGGGGAGAAACTGGCGACACCCGACACCAGCGTCGGGGACCTGATCGGCGACGTGGACCCGGTGAAGGTGGCCGAAGGCCGCACCCTGGGCGACCCCGAGACCATCCACTTCGGGCTCGTGCCGCGCACCAACCGCGGGGTGTTCTGCCTGAATGAGCTTCCCGATCTGGCCGAACGAATCCAGGTGTCGCTGCTGAACGTCCTGGAGGAGCGGGACATCGGGGTGCGGGGATACGCGCTCCGGCTGCCGCTGGACCTGGTGCTGGTGGCGAGCGCCAACCCGGAGGACTACACCAACCGCGGGCGGATCATCACACCGCTGAAGGACCGGTTCGGTGCCGAGATCCGCACCCACTACCCGATGACGCTGGAGGACGAGCTCGCCCTCGTCCAGCAGGAGGCGGCGATCTCCTGGCCGGGCGGTGACCCGGGCGCGGCGCTGCCCAGCCACCTCGTCGAGGTCATCGCCCGGTTCACCCGGCTGGTGCGGGCGTCGCCCGCGATCGACTCCCGCTCCGGCGTCTCGGCACGGTTCGCGATCGCCGCGGCCGAGTCGGCCGCGGCATCGGCGGTGCGCCGGGCGGCCCTGGCCAGCGAGGAGCATCCGGTGACCAGAGTCTGCGACCTGCCGTCCACGGTGAGCACGCTGCGCGGCAAGGTGGAGTTCGAGGTCAGCGAGGAGGGCCGGGAGCAGGAGGTGCTCGAGCACCTGCTGCGCCGGGCCACCGCCGAAACCTACCGCGCGCATCTGGGCAGTGCCGACCTGTCCGGCCTGCTGGCCACGTTCGACGCGGGTGGCAGCGTCGAATCCGGCGACCTGGTGCCCGCGACCGACCTGCTGGCGCGGGTCGGGGAGGTGCCCGGGCTGGCAAGGATCATGCGGCGGCTCGGCATGGACGGGAGCGAGTCTCCCGGCAACGCGGCGGCGGCGGTCGAGTTCGCGCTGGAGGGCCTGTACCTCATGCGCCGCCTTTCGAAGGATGTGGTTGACGGCGGGGCCGTCTACCGCACGTGACCGGGCCCACGGCGGCGCCCATCGCCAGAACCAGAGGGGAAGGCGGACGTGACTTACCGGTACGGCCAGTACCGCGACGGCCCTGATCCGCTCGCGCCGCCCTACGATGCCCGCGTGGCCCTGGACGAGCTCGGGGACGCCGTACTGGCGGGGTCCGACCCGGCCGCTGCCCTGCGTGACTTGATCCGGCGGGGGATGCGGGGCCAGCGGGGACTGGACGACATGCTGCGCCGGGTACGGGAACGGCAGCGAGAGGTGCGCAACCGCGGCCGCCTCGACGGAATCCTGGAACAGGCCCGGGCCCTGCTGGATACGGCGATCGGCCAGGAGCGCGCAGAACTGTTCCCCGACCCCGGCGACGACGCCAGGATGCGGGAGGCGGAACTGGATTCGCTGCCTTCCGACACCGCGCAGGCGATCCGGCGCCTGGCCGGCTACGAGTGGCGGTCGGCCGCCGCGCGCGAGACGTTCGAGCAGCTCAAAGACCTGCTCCGGCGCCAAGTGCTGGACAGCCAGTTCCGCGGCATGAAAGACGCGCTCGAAAGCCCCGACCCGGAGGCGATGCAGCGGGTCAAGGACATGCTGGCGGAGCTGAACCAGATGCTGGAGGCGGACGCTCGGGGTGAGCACACACAGCAGGACTTCGAGGCGTTCATGGACCGCTACGGGGACATGTTCCCCGACCGCCCGGCCAACCTGGAGGAGCTTGTCGACGCGCTGGTCCGCCGGGCCATGGCGGCGCAGCGGCTGTTGTCATCGCTCAGCCCCGACCAGCGGGACGAGCTCGCCGCGCTGATGCAGCAGACGCTCGCCGACGAGGGCCTGGCCGCGGAGATGGCCCGGCTGGCCGACGCGCTGCGCGCCCGCCGCCCGGAGCTGGACGCCGACGGCTGGCCGGGCGAGACGATGACCGGCGACAACCCGCTTGACCTGGGAGATGCCACCACCGCGCTTGCCGACCTGGCGGACCTGGCCGAGTTGGAGACCACGCTGCGCCAGGACTACCCAGGCGCCCGGCTGGACGACATCGACGAGGACGCGGTCCGGCGGGCACTGGGGCGGGCGGCCGTGGACGACATGGAGGCGCTGCGGCAGACCGAACGCGAGCTGGAACGGCAGGGGTACCTGCAGCGGTCGGCGGGCAAGCTGGAACTGACCCCCAAGGCGGTGCGCAGACTGGGCGAGACCGCGCTGCGCCGGGTCTTCGCAGAGCTGCCGGAAGGCGGGTACGGGGATCATGAGCAGCGCGACGCGGGGCAGGCGGGTGAGTACACCGGCGCCACGCGGCCCTGGCAGTTCGGGGACGAGCAGTCGATCGACGCACCCGCCACCGTCCGGAACGCGCTGCTCCGAGACGCCACCGCGTTCGGCAGCCGGGCCGTTCAGGACCCGCGTCACCGGGAGGGTGATCCGCCCCGGGTCCGGTTGTCGGCCGAGGACTTCGAGGTGGGAGAGACCGAGCGCCGGGCCAGCGCCGCGGTCTGCCTGCTGGTCGACCTGTCCTACTCGATGGCCATCCGCGGTACCTGGGGCGCTGCCAAGCAGACCGCGCTCGCCCTGCACGCGCTGGTGCGCAGCCGGTTCCCGCAAGACTCGATCCAGGTGATCGGCTTCTCGAACTACGCACGCGAACTGCGCGAGACCGACCTGGCGGGGCTGGGCTGGGACATGGTGCAAGGCACCAACCTGCACCACGCGCTGGTGCTGGCCGGGCGGTACCTGGACCGCCGTCCCGAGCACGACCCGGTCGTGCTGATCGTGACCGATGGCGAGCCCACCGCCCATCTGCGCCGCGACGGGCAGTCCGTGTTCGACTGGCCTCCTGCGCCGGAGACGCTGGAACTGACCCTGGCCGAAGTAGACAAGATGACCAGGCGCCGGGCCTCGCTCAACATCTTCATGCTCGTCGATGATGAAAGGCTGAGCGCATTTGTGGACGAAGTCGCGCGGCGCAACGGCGGCCGCGTACTGCGTGCCCAGCCTGAGCGGCTAGGCGAGTATGTAGTGAAGGACTTCCTGCGCACCCGTCGCGCCTCCAGGCGATAGGGTGACAAAAAGCATTTAAACGAGATCGCCACGCACGTCCCCTTCCCGCGGTAGCGTTCGGCAGTCACACCCTGATGAGCGGGCCGTACCGGCGGCAGGCGGAGCGAGGCCTGGCATAGCTTTTCTAGGAGGACTACGTGAGTTCTGTCAGCAACGCGAACGGCCAGTCCAGTAGGCGGCCGGTCGCGCTGGTGCTTGCGATCATCGGCGTCTTGGGCATCATCCTTGGCATCGTCTACGCGGCCGTGCCAGCAGGAAACCTGCCCGCCATCCTCGGCTCCACCACGCCGGCGAACGGCCATCACCCGATACGCATGGTGGTCGCGTTCGTGGTCGGGGTTGTCTTCCTGGTGATCGCGTACTTCGTCAACAAGAGCGGCAAGACCACGGCGGACGCCGGCGCGTCCGCGCCCGCGGCAACAACCCGCGACTGAGCCCCGCCCAGCATCCCGGTCAGCGGTATGGACCGGGGAGCAATGCCCTGCCGTGGGCCCGCCCGCCAGAGGCGCCCGCTGGACGACACGATCCCCTGGCGCGTCGTGCCGGGGATCGCGCCCGCTGGCCCCCTGACCTCTAAGATCGCCTCATGTCCTTCACCGACCGGCTGGTGCTCTGGCTCCATATCCTTTTCGTGATCTTCACGATCGGGCCGGTCACCATCGCGATCATGTCCAGCCTGCGGGCGATCCGGACCCGCAACATCGTCCTGCTCCGGTATCTGGTCGCGATGACGAGGATCTTCAGCGTCGCGTCGCTCGGCGTCCTGATCTTCGGGATCATCCTGGCGCAGCAGCAGGACGACCTGGGCCAAGCGTGGCTGGCGGTCGCGATCACGCTGTACGTGGTCGCCCTGGTCCTGCTGGTGCTCATCATGCGCGATCAGCGGCGGGCCATCGCCGCGCTGCAGGGGGCGGGCGGGCAGGAGGCCGCGGCGTCACGGCCGGCGCCGGGTGAACCCGAGGGCGGGCCTGGGGAGGACGAGGCAGAGACCGCCGGCCCCGCACAGCCGGCGGCCGTGACGGCGGCCGCCCAGGCGCACGTCGCCACCGTGGAGCGCGGCCGCATCGCATCCATCGGCGGCGTGGTCAGCCTGATCTGGCTGGCCATCCTGGTGCTCATGGTCTGGAACGCCTGATTGCGGCTGAGCGGCCCGATTTCGCAACGGAGAGACGGCCAGGCGAGTGTGAATAACGTCAGGATCACGTTTCCAGCGCTGCTCATTGCCCGTGATTTACCAGATCATTACTTCTGTTTCGGAAACGGCGCGCCATGAACAGCCGGGATGGTATTCTCCGCAGCCGCCACGGACGACGGGATAACCACTTTCGCATTTCGCCCCGGCGGCAAGCGCGGGTGACGCGTGCGCCCTGACGGGACCGGGGAGGGTTGGCCATTGCGGCGGTCCCGGAGGCGAGCGCGCTGCCCGGGCCCGGAGGGCCGGCCGACGGTCAGCGTGGCAGCGCCTGGCGCAGATCCTCCAGCAGGTCGTCGGCGGTCTCGATGCCGACCGACAGGCGGACCAGATCGCCGGGCACCTCCAGCGGCGACCCGGTGGCCGACGCATGGGTCATCCGGGCGGGATGCTCGATCAGGGACTCCACCCCGCCAAGCGACTCTCCCAGCGTGAACACCCGGGTCCGCCCGCAGACCGCCACGGCCGCATCCTCGCCGCCCCGGACCCGGAAGGCCACCATCCCGCCGAAGCCGCGCATCTGCTTGGCCGCCACCTCATGGCCGGGGTGGCCGGGCAGCCCGGGATAGAGCACCCTGGTCACGGCCGGATGCGTGGCGAGCATGTCCGCCACCCGTGAGGCGTTGCGGCTGTGGCGATCCATGCGCACCGCCAGAGTCCTGATCCCGCGCAACGTCAGCCACGCATCGAACGGGGCGGCCACGCCGCCGGTCGCGTTCTGCAGGAAAGCGAGGCGTTCGCCAAGAGCGGGGTCGGCCACCACCACCGCGCCGCCGACCACGTCGGAGTGCCCGCCCAGGTACTTGGTGGTGGAGTGGACCACCGCGTCGGCGCCGAGCGCGAGCGGGTTCTGCAGGTAGGGAGAGGCGAACGTGTTGTCCACCACCAGCAGTGCCCCCGCCTCCCGGCACGCCTGCACGAGCGCGGTGATGTCCACGATCGACAGCAGCGGGTTGGTCGGCGTCTCCACCCACACCGCCCGCACCGGGCGCTCCGCGAGAGCCACCCGGACGGCGCGGGAGTCCGCGAGATGGACCGGGCGGTAGCTCACCTGCCAGCGGGACAAGACCTTGTCGAACAGACGGTAGGTGCCGCCATAGGCGTCATGGGGGATGAGGACGTGGTCACCGGGCGCGCACACGGTGCGCAGCAGGCAGTCCTCGGCCGCCATCCCGGACGCGAAAGCGAGGGCGCGGGTCCCGCCCTCCAGCGTCGCGAGACACTCCTCCAGCGCGGTCCGGGTAGGGTTCGCGGTCCGCGAATACTCATAGCCCTCGCGCAGCCCGCCCACCCCGTCCTGGGCGTAGGTGGAGACCTGATAGATGGGCGGCACGACGGCACCGGTGCGCGGATCCGGGTCCTGCCCGGCATGAATCGCCAGGGTCTCGAAGCCGCCGGCGTCCCCGCGCTGGCCTGGCGGGCGCCCGGCCCCGCCGCCGCCGTTGCCCCCGGCGGTCATGCGGCGCTCCCGGCCAGGAAGGTGAGCACGTCCTGACGGGTGATCATGGCCGCCGGGCGGCCGTCCACCAGCACCACCGCCGCACCCGCCTTCTCCAGCGCATCCACCGCCCGGCTGACCTGCTCACCCGAGCCGACCAGCGGCAGCGGCGGTGACATGTGCCGGGCGACCGGGTCCTTCGGGCTGGCCCGGCCCGATACGAGCGCGTCGAGCAGGTCGCGCTCCACTACGGAGCCGATCACCTCGGCCGCCATCACCGGGGGCTCGGTCTTCATCACCGGCAGCTGCGACACGTTGTACTCACGCATGATCGAGATAGCGGTAGCGACCTGTTCGTCCGGGTGAGTGTGCACGAACTGCGGCAGGCCTGCCTGCTTGCGCATGAGCACGTCGGCGATCTTGGGCTCGCTGGTCTGCGCGGTGAGGAAGCCGTAGTCGGCCATCCAGTCGTCGTTGAAGATCTTCGACAGGTAGCCGCGCCCGCCGTCGGGCAGCAGCACCACAATCACGCCTTCGGGGCCGGCGGTGGCGGCGGCACGCAGCGCGGCAACGACGGCCAGCCCGCACGAGCCGCCGACCAGCAGCGCTTCCTCGCGCGCCAGCCTGCGGGTCATCAGGAACGACTCCGCGTCGCTGACCGCGATCACCTCGTCGCACACGGCCGGGTCGTAGGTGTCCGGCCAGATGTCCTCCCCCACGCCCTCCACCAGGTAGGGACGGCCGGTACCACCCGAGTACACCGAGCCTTCCGGGTCGGCGCCGATCACCTTCACCCTGCCCCCGGAGACCTTCTTCAGGTATCGGCCGGCACCGGTGATCGTCCCGCCGGTGCCGATCCCGGCCACGAAATGGGTGACCTTCCCGTCCGTCTGGGTCCAGATCTCCGGCCCGGTGGAGTCGTAATGGGAGGCGGGGTTCTCCGGGTTGGAGTACTGGTCCGGCTTCCAGCCGCCCGGGGTATCCCGAGCCAGCCTGGTGGACACCGAATAATAGGAGTCCGGATGGTCCGGTGACACCGTGCCGGGGCAGACCACCACATCGGCCCCGTAGGCGCGCAGCACGCTGATCTTGTCCTGGGCCACCTTGTCCGGGCAGACGAACACGCAGCGGTACCCCTTCTCCGCCGCCACGATCGCCAGCCCCACACCTGTGTTGCCGGATGTCGGCTCGATGATCGTGCCGCCGGGCTGGAGCGCGCCGGAGGCTTCCGCGGCCTCCACCATGCGCAGTGCGATCCGGTCCTTCACCGATCCGCCGGGATTGAAGTACTCCACCTTGGCCAGCACTGCCGGTGCGCCACGGCCCGCGCTGCCCAGCGCGCCCGTGACCGTGCGCAGCCTGACCAGAGGGGTGTTGCCGACCAGTTCGATCAGCGACTCATGGACCTGCATCGCCAACCTCTTTCCGGGCGAGCCCGGGCCATGCGGCCGCGCCGCTGTGGCCGGTCCCGCCCCGGGCTCTGTTCCACTGACGCTATCCCACCTGCTCACTGCCCGGGCCCCACATTGTGATCATGATTCGGAGCGCCCGGCAATAGGGATGTGCAGGGCGTGTCGTGACAGGGCACAGGGCACGGGCCCTGGTGATCATTGGCTTACCACAATCCATGATCATCGAGGTGTCCTGAGCCTGTCATGCCGTCGCTGCTGGAGCCCGCCTGGGCCGGGTTCTGTGCCGTCATCGGCGGGGACGGTGGGGGAGTTCACCCTGCTCACCCGCTGGGCTGCCACCGCCGCCGGGTGCCCGGCCGGGTGGTATTTGAGCATGTGGTGGCTCGCGTTGGCGCACGGCAGTGCGTATGAGCGGGTCGCCACGCCGGGGTCCTCAGGCCGCAGCATCCGGCGGCGGCTGGCCGAGTGGTCAGAACTGGGCGCCGCCGAGCGCTGGGTGGTGGAGCGACCGCACTCGTGGATGAACGGCTACGGCAAGCTCCGCCGGATGACCGGGCGCAATGCCACCATCGTGGAACCCTACGCTACCTCGCCGCCGCGCTGGCCGTCATCAGGCAAATCATCCAGCGCGGTCCCAGGATTGAAGAACTGCCGACCCGCACCCCCCACGACCTCGGGAAACCACCAGAAAAGAACGTACACTCAAGGCACGCCGCGAACGCACAGGTTAAAGACCAAGCTTAGTGAGGCCGTGCGCGGAATTGATAGGTCTGAGAGTCGAAAATGTGTCCCTTTTCGTCGGTAGGGGTCACGGTGACCGTATTGTCGTGTATGCTGACTAGCAGGAAGTGGTAGACCTGTCTGGCCGATGTCGGCATCGGCGCTTTCCCGCAGTGGCTGCCGGTGTGGCTTGCTGGATCCCATCCGATGCCGTAGGCGTCGGATGGCGCGCAGCCAGCTCCGCCAATTTTCATCAAGGGCGCTCCTCCACCGCCGGTGACATAGCTGATTACGCCGCCAGTTGGGGCCGTGTTGCGCTGGTAGATGTGCGCATGGCCGTTGAATGCGATGGCAACGTGGTACCGGCTTAGCAACGCCTCCAGGTGGCCAGGCCCATTCAGGTACGTGTCAGAAGGCTGGGAACTCTGGTCTGAGTACAGCGGATAGTGAAAAACGGCAAATTTTAGCTTGCCGCGGTGGGCGGCTAGGTCTTTTTTTAGCCAGGTGGATTCGTCATGCTGTGCGCCCGGCGCCCAGTGCAGGTCATAGTCGTCCTCGTACTGGCTGCCGGTGCCGAGGTTAGCCGGGTCCCAGGAGGCGTCGAGGACGTAGAAGCGGGCGTTGCCCTCATCGAAGGCGTACCAGGCTGTCGCATAGTCCTTGGGCGTAATGCCGTCGACACAGCAGTAGGGCTCCATCTGGTACTGGCCACCAGAGGTGGAGGCGGCCACGTCAGCAGGCCAGTTCATTAGGAAGGTGCTGGTGGGAGCGTGGTTGCCAATGGAGTTAAACATTGGCATTGAGCTGCCCGGTACCGTCCAGAATTTCGGCCCGAAGACGCTGCTGAGGTCCGGCCCGGCCTGTTGCAAGTCGCCGTAACTTGCCTGACTGCCGGCCGGATAGGCCGTGTCCCCCGTGCTGAGGACGAAGCGCGCGCCACTGGCAGCTATGCGGCGCATCAGGTTGGCCTGGTCACGGTTCCCATTGGAATATGTCTTGCCCCAGTCTCCGATCACGGCGAACGAGAACGGCTTGTCCGAATCGGCCGGAAGCTGCGTGACGAACTGGGACATGGGGCGGCTGCCGAGCAAGTCGATCTGTGACGTTCCGAAGTAGGGCCGGTAGCAGTAGGCGGTGTCTGGCCGCAATGGGGACAACTGGGCCTTCCACTGGTACTCGCCCCTTCCGTTCACCATGATGCTGGTCTTCGTGGCCGTCGTGGTGTGCGCGGTGCACGACTCGGCTCCTACCTGTCCCCACTTCACCACAGCAGAGTCGCTGGATTGGTCGGTGCCAAAATTGACCGTCGCGTTGCTGCCGACCACGTCGGTCAGGTAGGGATAGCGGGTGAGCTGGGTCTGGATCACCAGCTCCGGCGAGTGCGCTCCTTCCATGCTGCTGAATGCCCCGCTGCCCCTGCCGGCCTCGGTGAGAGCCAGGCTGAGCAGCCCGTTGGCCCGAACTAGCGAGGTGACATCGACGGTTATCCACGCGTGGGCCGGGAGCGGGCCGGTCTTCTTGGCTGCATGTCCGATGGCTGGGGCCTTCGCGGCGGTAATGGTCTTTGCGTTCCATGAACCACGGACTGCATGCACAGCTACTCCGCCCTGGTCTGCGAGGTCTGACCACAACCGGAGCATTGCCCGGGTAATAGGGCCGGATATCCCTTGCATGTAAAAGCTTAGGTAGCTGCGTGTCGGCGGACTTGAGCCGATGCGTAGCAGCGGCTTGCTGCCCGCGTTCAATTCTGGCTGCGCCGCGGATACGTAAGCGTCGCCGGCGGAAGGAAATGCGGTCTGCGTGGTCTCGCGAGCATTGCTTGGCCCTGGAGGAACGCGCTTGCCCGGTGTGGGCCGTGTTGCTGCCCACCAGGCGGACGTCAGCAGAACGGCGACGGCAACGGCGATCATTTGGCGTCGCAGCGGGTGCCGGGAAGCCGACGGCGCCCGGTGCGACCGCTTGTGCCGCCCTGGGTGCTGACTTGACAATACGTGTCCTCCCCGCCGCACCCGTCACCGGGGATGCGGTCCTGCCGAAGTCGGCCGGCCACCCGGCCGCGGTGGGTTCGATGTCATCTCCGGCTGTTATTGAACCAGTCTTCGCAGGGTGCGGTGTTCGGGTATACGAAGGTCCAGGGCAAGAGCCTGCTGGTGCGCGGCTGAACCTGCACCAAGGCTGGCACCGCGAGCAGGACTGGATGAACCTGTTCGAAACCACCTGCGGCCCCCTTGCCCAGGCGGCCTGACCAGCCCGGACAACGGTCACCGCGTACCCAGGCCCACCGCGGCCCGCCAGCCCGGCCCCGACCAGGACCCAAGGGCAAGCCGCAGATCCGTAAGTGGCCAACAACAACGTCTATCAGGATCACAGTCTGCGCCCACCGCCGGGAGAAACGATCAACAGTTATCAGGCGGTGGATCAAGGCTTAGTAGCGTGACAGCGTCCTACCTTGTGACCACGATCTGGGTTCCCACCCAGGTGAGGGAGACAATGGGCAGGCTGGGGCAGCGGCCGCCTGACATAGGCTGCTAACCGGCAAGCCACGACCATGCAGGGAGTGCCAATGACCGAGGCCGTCATCGCCGCCACCGCCCGCTCACCGATCGGGCGGGCCTTCAAGGGATCCCTCACGGCCATCCGGCCCGATGATCTGACGTGCCAGATGGTGACCGCCGCCCTGGCCAAAGTGCCCCAGCTCGACCCGGCCGACATCGGCGACCTCATCCTTGGCTGCGGCCTCCCCGGCGGCGAGCAGGGCTTCAACATGGCGCGGGTGGTCGCGGTCATGCTGGGGCTCGACCATGTGCCCGGCACGACGGTCACCCGGTACTGCTCGTCGTCACTGCAGACCACACGGATGGCCTTCCATGCGATCAAGGCCGGCGAGGGGGATGTGTTCGTCTCGGCCGGCGTCGAGTGCGTGAGCCGGTTCGGCAAGGGCAGCAGCGACAGCTGGCCCGACACCAAGAACCCCGTGTTCACCGAGGCCGAGGCCCGCACGGAAGCGCGGTCGGTCGCGGATACACCGATCTGGCGCGACCCGCGCAAGGACGGCGCCGTCCCCGACATCTATATCGCGATGGGCCAGACCGCCGAGAACGTCGCCCAGATACGCGGGATCACCAGGGCGGAGCAGGACGAGTTCGGCGTGCGGTCGCAGAACCTGGCCGAGAAGGCGCTCGCCAACGGGTTCTGGCAACGCGACATCACCCCCGCGACGATGCCTGATGGCGCGGTCGTGACCGCAGATGACGGCCCGCGGCCGGGCACCACCCTGGAGAAGGTGGCCGCGCTGCAGCCGGTGTTCCGCCCGGACGGGACGGTCACGGCGGGCAATTGCTGCCCGCTCAACGACGGCGCCGCCGCTGTTGTGATCATGAGCGACCGCAGGGCGGCCGACCTGGGGATAACCCCGCTAGCCAGGATCGTCGCCACCGGCCTGTCGGCGCTCTCCCCGGAGATCATGGGGCTGGGCCCGGTCGGGGCCTCCTTGCAGGCACTGGACCGGGCGGGGATGACCATCGACGACATCGATCTGGTCGAGATCAACGAGGCGTTCGCGGCCCAGGTCATCCCGTCCTACCGTGAGCTGTCCATCGACATCGACAAGCTGAACGTCAACGGCGGGGCGATCGCGGTCGGCCACCCATTCGGCATGACCGGGGCCAGGATCACCAGCACGCTGGTGAACAGCCTGCAGTTCCACGACAAGACGTTCGGCCTGGAAACGATGTGCGTGGGCGGCGGCCAGGGGATGGCCATGATCGTCGAGCGGCTGTCCTGACACGGAAGCGGCCAGCAGCTGACATAGCTCCTGCTGGGGGGTTGTCAGGGAGGTCCCCGTAGTGCAGGCTCGACAGCAAGGAGTCGGCCGACCCTGGAGGTGCTCGTGACCCTGAACCACTCCCTGGAGACGCATAAGAATCTGATCGCGCGCATCCCGTCCGTAACCGGACGTGACCTGGTCGAGTGGTTCAAGAGCCTGGAATCGGGACCAGCGTTCCTCAGATGTGAGGAACGCGCCCACTGGCTGTCGGACGAGCACGGGCTCTCGCACGGCTACGCGAGTGCCATCGTGCACGAGTACGAGCGGCAGCGCCGCATCCGCCTCAACTACGCCTGACATGGATCTTGATCTGGCGCGTGAGTTCCTGCATGCCCATCACCGGGCGGTTCTCGCAACGTCCAGGTCAGATGGGCGGCCGCAGCTTTCTCCCGTGCTGTGCGCGGTCGACGAGAAGGGCCGGGTGCTGATCAGCACCCGCGAGGCCGCGATCAAGACGAGGAACCTGCGGCGTGACGCCCGGGTATCGCTTTGCGTCATCAACGACGGCTTCTTCGGCGATTGGGTCCAGGTCGAGGGCGAGGCAGAGATCATCCCGCTGCCCGATGCGATGGAAATCCTCATCGACTACTACCGGCGGATCGCCGGCGAGCACTCCGACTGGGACGACTACCGGGCGGCGATGGAGCGCGATCGCCGGGTCATCCTGCGCATCAACCTCACCCGGGCCGGCCCCGACGTCAGCGGCTGACCGCCGCAGCCACAGATACTGCGGGCAAAAGCACTGAACGACCATTCCCACCTACGTGGAAGGGCGGGAACGGCGCCCAAACCGGAGCCAAACGGCGTGTGCATGGGAAGGCCCACGCGAAGGGTCATACGGCGCCTGCACGGAAGAGCCATGCAGCGTGCTCAGGGAGCGGTCACGCAGCGCCCAGGCCGAAGCGCCATACCGCGCCCGGGCGCATGAGCCATGCGGCGTCCAGGCGGCTACGCACTGCCCAGGCGAAAGGGCCTGACGGCGCCCGATGGCGAGCCGGCCGGCGCGCGCCCAGGTGCGCCGCGCCGAATGGCATCCAGGCTGGCCAGGCCGGCCGATAGCTCGTTGCCAGATCGCAAGTTCCCGAATCGCAAATGGCCTGCTCACAGCATCGGAAACGAGCATTATCCATTCACTTGCGCGCCAGTTACAAGAAAGTGATCAATGCTTGCACCTGAATGGCGGTTTATCCGTTCGCGATCTGGGCCCGCCGGCCACCTCGCCCGGCCGACGCGAGGCCGGGCTGACGGTGGCCGGTTATGCCTAGATCGTTGCAGGTCCAGGGCCTGAACACGGGTGTGCCCCCGGTCGGGGTCGAACCGACACTGGGGACCCTTTTAGGGGGCCGGCCTCTTCCTTTGGGCTACGGGGGCTGGGTAATGATACCTCGGCTGACCCCGATAATTCGAGACCGGGCAATGGGGTGGAGAAAGATCTCCTGCGGTGCATATATCCAATTCCATCATCATCGCTGAATGCATAGCGTTACGACTTTACCTTTTTTTGGAATGATTATGTACAGAGAGTGATCGCTGCGCCGCGCTGTGCTTCCGGCGCTGCTGGGCGGCACCGTGCTTGCGGCACCGTGCTTGTGGCGCTGTGCTGGGCGGCGCCGAGCACTGCACTGCGGCCACCCGGCCGTCAGGCCAGGCCTGCCTCCGACCGCGCACGCTGGAAAACGGCATCGAGCATCGCCGGTGTCACCCGGCCCGTGAACGTGTTCTGCTGGCTGGGGTGATAGCAGCCGACGAGGAGGACCCGCTGCCCGTCGTGCCCGCCGCCGCTCACGGCAAGCCGCACCTCCGCGCCGTGACCGAAGGCGGGACGCGGCCGGGGCAACGCGAAGCCAGCCGAACGCAGCACCGGCCACACCGCTTGCCATGCGAAGGCGCCGAGGCAGACGACAACCCGGACCGACGCGGCCACCTGCGCGTACTCCGCCACGAGCCAGGGGGCGCAGGTGTCGCGTTCGGCCACGGTCGGCTTGTTCGCGGGTGGTGCGCACCGCACCGCGGCGACCATCCTCGCCCGGATCAGCCGCTGGCCGTCCCCGGCCGCCACCGACGTCGGCTGGGCGGCGAGCCCGCACCGGTACAACGACGCGAACAGGACATCGCCGCTGCGATCCCCCGTGAAGATCCGGCCGGTCCGGTTGCCGCCGTGGGCAGCTGGGGCGAGGCCGACGATCAGCACCGCCGGCTGTTCGGCGCCCCAGCCGGGGATAGGACGGCCCCAGTATCGTTCGCCGCGCGAGGACGGCCATTTGACGGCAGCCACCTGTTCCCGCCATTCGACCAGCCGCGGGCAGGCACAGCAGACCGACTGCCTGGCCACCAGCTCGGCCACGGTGCCTGCCCCGGCCGCGAGAGCACGCACCCCGGCCGCGTCGTGGGCGACCGGCGTGGCGGCGGTTGCGGGGTCACCCGGCCAGCCGGTGCCAGGCTGCACCGGCCCGTCAGGAGCATCTCCACCGAGCCCGGCCCTCATTGGCTCGGTCACTGGCCCGGCTCCCTCACCGGCCCGCCCCATCCCCGGCAGGCCCATCACCGGCCCAGGCCACAGTCACCGGAGCCGGCCCCGCTAGCGACCAGGCGATGCCGTCCAGAATGTCGTGCTCGCTGGCCAGCACCTCACTGAACCCGAAGCGGGCCATGATCGCCTCGAGCACCATCGCCCCGCCGGCGATCACGTCCACCCGGCCGGGGTGCATCACGCCCAGCCGCGCCCGCTCGGC